>JAFRNP010000031.1 GCA_017430145.1 Clostridia bacterium | reverse complement strand
TTCGATGAACCGCTCCGCGTCCGCGAGCCCGGAGATCCCGCCGGCCGCCTTGATTTTCAGCGAAGGGGCGACGTTTGCGGCAAACAGTTCGATATCCCGGAAGGTGGCGCCGCCTGTGGAAAAGCCGGTGGAAGTCTTGATGTAATCCGCGCCGGAGTCGGAAACGATCTCACACATCTTCACCTTTTCTTCGTCGGTCAGAAGGCAGGTCTCGATGATCACCTTCAGGAGCTTGCCGCCGCAGCTCTGTTTGACCGCGCGGATCTCCCAAAGCAGCTCGTCGTACTTTTTTTCCTTCAGCCAGCCGATATTGATGACCATATCGATCTCGTCGGCGCCGTTTTTTACGGCGTCTTCGGTCTCAAAGCATTTGACGGCGGTCGTGTTGTAGCCGTTCGGGAAGCCGATCACCGTACAGATCTTCAGTCTGTCCCCGACGTATTCCTTCGCCTGCTTCACAAAGGACGGCGGAATACAGACGGAAGCCGTCTGAAAACGGATACCGTCGTCGCAGATCGCGCGGATCTGCTCCCATGTGGCGGTTTGCGCCAACAGCGTATGGTCGCAGCGGGAAAGGATCTCTTGTTGTGTCATATCATCCACCTCTTTCTGATTTATCTGACCGTCAGCTGCGCCGTCAGCGGCTCGGAATCCACGCCGTAGGCTGTCTCGGCAACAACGCGGATCTCATACGTCCCCTTTGCAAGGCCCGAAAGACGCAGAGAAACGGTCTTTTCATTGTTCGTAACGTAGTATTTCGGGATCGTCCACGTGCCTGCCGCAACGTTCCCGTCGGCGTCATAAGCGTAAGCGCGGTACAGAACGACGGGCATACCGTCGGCGGACGCGGCAGCCGGGACGGTGCAGTCGCAGGTCCCGGCGATCCGTTTCAGTTTCAGGGCTGCGCCCGCCGGGAACACCGGCGCCTGTGAAGCCGCGGCGCGTTTTTCCGGCGTATATTCGCGGTTGGCGGGATCGGCTGGATTCTCAAGGACGTACTCGCACAGGAACTTCTGCGCCAGAATGTCCAGTCCGCGCAGCCGGATGCGGTTGTTCGCGTCCACCTCAACGATCCAGCAGGTGGAGACCTGCCGGTTGCCGTCCGGATGGATGGTGCGCACGTCGTCCACGGTAAATTCGGCGTAGTAGACGGCGCCGGTGCCGATCGCTGTAAAGGCGCCCTGCCAGACCGAGCGCGGGTCGTTGAGCGGGTAGTGCGAGTGGCCGCTGAAATCCACGACCTGCGGGAAGTCGTTCAGCACGTCGGTAAAATACGGCACGCCCCATCCTTCAAAATCGCTGCTGCCGTAAACGGTGTTCTGCACGTGCTCGTGGTGCATCACGAATACGGGCTTCGCGGGGTCTTCGGCGGTCGCAGCCTGAAGCTCGGCGCGCAGCCAGGCGATCTGAGAGTCGTCATAATGCACGCCGTCGTCATCCGAAGCGGACAGCCCGATAAAGTGGTAGCCGTTGACGACCGTGTGGAAATCCGCGGTGTTGCCGGTCAGCGCCGTATAATAATCATGGACCTCCCGGCGGCTCATCGTACCGCCGTCGTGCGATTTTGCGGTCACGCCCAAAAACCGGGTCTCGTCCCGCAGTACGGAGCGAAGGGCGACGGATACGGCGTTGAACTGGTCTTTTCTGCCGTCGTCGGTCAGGTCGCCGGCGATCAGGACCGCGTCCAGCGCGTTATATTCCGCATCGGCGTCCGCAACGGCGTAGCCCAGCCGCAGCATCTTCTGGATCCGGCCGGATTCGATATCAAAATACGTTTCAACGTGGGTATCGCTGGAGGCGATAAAACGGATCACCGGGGTAAATTCCCCCGTATCTTCCGGCGCCTTCACGCAGATCATGCTGCCGAACAGCATGGAAAATGCCGTGAGCATGGAAAGGAACATCGAAAGTATTTTTGACATATGATCTCTCCTGTCTCTGATTCATCAGCTTTATTTCATATCAATCATACATCAAACCGGGGAAAAATGCAAGACGGAATCGGAAGGCGGCTGCATCCAGACGGCAGACTGATATTTCCGGAAAAAGATACCGCACATTTTTTGTTGTTTTTGTTGAATTTTTTTAAAAAATATGGTTTAATGGAAGCGAAGGGAATGTGCGTACGGGATCCGGAAAACTTTCCGGAAAATCCATAGGGATCCGTCGCATCCGCGTCTTTGAATGACAGCGGGACATAAAAACCATAACAATCGGGGGGCAATCATTATGTGGAGTAAAATCGTAGCGCTGTTTATGGCGATCATCGCGTTCTTTTCATCCTTATTCAGCGGCAGCATCCTGAACAAAGGGAAGTACAGGGAATTTCGCAACGTATCCTACGGCTCCGCCGGCGTCAGACAGACGTTTGACCTGTATATCCCCGCGGATAAGGGAAGCACGCTCGGCCTGATCCTGTTTATCCACGGCGGCGCATGGGTGGGAGGCGACAAATCGGTCTACCTGTCGTCGATCAAAGACGTCGCGGCAAACCACGGGTACGCCGCCGCCGCGATCAACTACCGCTATCTCGGCCCGGGCGTCACCATGCAGGGCATTCTTGACGACGTTAACGCCGCCGCCAATGCGATCTATGATAAGGCAAAGGCGGAAGGCTATACGCTGAACAAAATGATGACCACCGGCGCGTCGGCAGGGGCGCACCTTGCGCTGATGTATGCATACCATACGCCTGCAGACGCGAAGATCAGGCCTGTCGCCGTCTGCAGCCAGTGCGGGCCGACGGACCTGTCCGACCCGAACTATTACGCGGAGGGAATGGTTTTCCAAAACAACTATCTGCAGCTTGTCGCCTCCATCGTGGGGCAGGACGTCACAAACGACGCCATCGCGGCTTTCACTGCGCAGTACTCGCCCCTTACCTACGCGGCCTCCGCCGTCCCGACGGTCATCGCGCACGGGGAACAGGATACGATCGTGCCGTATACCAACGCGACGGCGCTTGACGCGGCGCTGACGGCGAACGGGATCACGCATCTGTTTATCTCGTACCCCCATTCGGGGCACGCGCTTGAAGCCGATGCAGACTGCTCGGAGCTGTATACGCAAACGTTTTTTGCCTATGCGGCGGAATATCTGAATTGAACAAAACACCCGTTAAAACGCTGCGGTCGGACCGGTAAATTCCGGCTGCGCTAAAAAGAAGGAAGTCGGAACCGCACAGGTCCGACTTCCTTCTTTTTATTGAAAAAACCGTTTGTGTACGCCGTCGGCGTCTAAGTCAGACAGACCCGTTCTCTTCGGCGTCGGTACGCGCCTTCAGGGCGGCGGCGTCGCGGGCGCGGCGCTGTTCCAGTTCCAGATACATGCGCTCGCGGGTCTCCCGGTCAATGTTGTAAAAGAACATGGGGATCATGCTTAAAAAGTCAAACACCAGACGCGGCGCGAAAGAGGCGACGAACATCTTCCACATGGTGTCGATATTCTGCGTCACCTGCAGGCCGGATTGGTAGCCTGCCCATTTTTCAAGCAGCCAGCCGTTGACGTAGCGCAGGATGATATCCTTTACCTTGTTGAAATAACCGGTGACCATGTTGATGGTGGCCTCCACCCGATAGCCGTTTTTCCATTCGCAGTAATCCAGCACCTCGTAGTTGATCTCGGTGCCCACGATCTGTTTCGTGGCGAAGAACACCATCTCCAGGCAGTTGCCCAGCGCAAACACGATGGTCATGGGGACCTTTTTCAGGTACATCCCGTGCTCCTTGCCGCCGATCATGCCGAACAGCAGGAACGCCCCCTCGGAGATGAAGATCGAAGCCCGCTGCATCAGCCACAGGCGCTTGGTGGAAAACTTTTCGCGGAATTTCGTCGCCATGGGATAGCTGAGATACGAGATCGGCGACCCGGGGATGCCGGCAATGGTGGGAAGCATGTTGAAGTGCAGCACGTCCGAATAGTACAGCGCCTCGCTGGTACCGATGTCGATGCCGTCCACGACGCCGGTGAGCGTATAGATCAGCAGCGGCTTGTTGGTAAAGACGCTCAGCAGCCCTTTCATCGGATGCGGCGGCTTTTCCACCTGCGGCACCCGTTCGCGGCTTACGATGATCCAGTTTACGTTCACCAGAGTGGAAACGACCCAGATGATCAGCTTCATCACCACAAACAGGCGCATAACGTCCATATCGAGCTTTCCGTTGTCGATCAGGTCGTATAAAAGACCGAAAAGCTGCGCAGGTACCCTGACGTCCGCGAAAAACTTTGACACGACCAGCATGGAGGTGCGTTCGTTCGGGTTCGGCGTAAAGACGTTTTCGATGTAATCGCCGCCGCCGAAGAACGCGCCGACGGTCTCGTTGATGTATTTGATAGCCATAAACAGCGTCAGCCTCTGGGCGGCGTCCATGCCGCGGCCCTCGGCGTACATAGGCAGGATGCACAGAAAGAAGCCGATGGCGAGGCTCGGGAGGAGCGAGAGGTACTGGAACGGCTTGAACTTGCCCCAGCGGCTGCGCATATTGTCGATGATGGCGGCGGAGAGCGGGTCGTTGATCATATCGTAGATCCCGAGTCCGACCGTCGCTTTGCCGTACGCCAGCGGGGAGAGGCCGAAAAACTTATACAGGAAGATCTCGCTGTCCGTATCGTATTTGCCCAGGTTCATCTTGCCGAAGGCGGATTTGAGGATGTACGCCACACGCTCCCGGGTGGAGCAGAACAGGCGGCTCATATACGCCTGATTCAGGTTTGCGCTCTCATAGGTGACGTTTGCCTCTGCCGTCCGATCAGCCATTGCGATGCGCCTCCTTTTTATGTGTTCCGGAAGTTTCCCTGTCCAGTTCGCGCTCCTTTTCCTCCTGCAGGGCGGTCAGCCGCCGGTACTGCTCCGCCCGGATCTCTTCGGGCGGGACGCCTTTTTCCTGCATCTCAAAGTATTCCTCAATGGGGATGCCGCCCACATAGCATTGCTTATGCCTGATCTCGATCCCCTGCCGGAACACGAGGATATCGCCAATAAGATTCACAGCCGATAAAAACAGATACAGCCAGGTCCCTATGTCAAGGAAAACGGCGGCAAACGCCCCGGCGGGCAGAAACAGGATCAAAAACACATACGCCAGCGCAAAGCCGATCTGCAGGATGTCCAACGTATAATTGCGCACCCTGCCCTTTGGCGAGCAGGAAAGAAACAGCAATACAAAGTGCAGCAGCCAGCACAGAAGGCTCAGCACCAGGCACGCGATCGCCGCAAGAAACAGCCTGCCCGTAGGCTCCGCCTTCGCAGCCTCCCAGAACGCACCGAGGTCCGTTTCGCTGAAAAAGGTATAAAGACCGATCGCGTCCAGCTTTTTCGGCAGCCCCGCGCTGCCCGGTTCCGTGAGCATCAGCGGCAGGAACACCGCCGCCACCGGCAGCAGCGCCGTCAGGATACGCACGTACGCGCGCTTTGAACCGATATAGGAGGCTTTGACACGGTCCACCTTTTTCTGGTAATAATAATGCTGGACCTCCGCCTTGTCCGCGTCCTGCATCAGACGCTCCTGCAGGTTGTACAAAAACACGTTCGCCCCGCAATAGGGGCATTTCTGTTTCCAGTCCGTCAGCTTCAAATGATGTTCGCACTTCGGACAGCTTGCCATACGCATCTCCCTTTATTGTATTTTTACATCTGCTGCTCCGTCCGTTTGATGATATTGTCCTGCAGGCCGCTTTCGAGCGTGACGAAATACGCGCTGAAGCCGCCCACGCGCACGATCAGGTCCCTGTGCCGTTCGGGGCACTCCTTCGCCTCCCTGAGCTCCTTCGCGTCCAGCACGTTCACCTGCAGCGTCTGGCCGCCCATCTCAAAATAGGTTTTTGCCAGCGCGATAAAGGTTTCGATCCCTTTTTCGGTATTGAACTGCGCTTTCGGGAATTTCATCTGCAGCACGTTCCCGCTGGTGGCAAGATACTGGTTCGCCTTGAGTACGGAATTCAGCAGCGCAGTCGGGCCGTTGGTGTCGCAGCCCGGGACGGCGCCGATGCTCTCCGCCAACGTGGAATCGTCCGCCTTTCTGCCGTTTGGCAGGGCGCATACGCTTCTGCCGTAGCGCGCGGCGCGCTCAAAGGTGCTGCACCCGAACCCGAAAACGCCGCCGCGGAACGTTTGCTTCGTCCGGCCGTAGCGGTAGACGTGCTCCGTGATGCGCGTATAGATCTCATCCACGTCGTCGATATCGTTGCCGAATTTATGGTAGTCCTTAAGATCCCGGCGCAGCGCCTCATACCCCTCAAAATCCGCCTGCAGCGCATCCAGAAGTTCGGCCATCGTATATTTCTTTTCGTCGTACACAAAATGCTTGATCGCGGCAAGGCTGTCCGCCGCGTCCGGGAGTCCCTCGGTCAAAATCTGCCCGTGCCCGTAATAAGGGCCGCGGTTTTTGTAATCGAGCCCTTTTTCGATGCAGCCCTGGATGACGAGGGAATGCCAGGGGTTGGGCGCTTCTTTTGCGAAAATGCGCTGGCATTTGTTCGACATATCCACGGCGTTGTCGGTCAGATAATCCGTCTGTTTAAAAAACGCCTCCATCAGCCGCTCAAAGCTGTCAAATTCCCGCGGGTCGCCCGTCGCGGCGCCGAGGGTCTTGCCGCTCTTCGGGCAGGTGCCGTTGTGCAGCGCGAATTCCAGCGCCTTGATCACGCTGATCTCGCCGTCCTCAAGCCCCATGTGGGACTTGCCGAAAATATCGATCTGGTTGCAGCCGTTCATGCAGTACAGGTGCGAATCCGACGGCGGGATCCCCAGCGCCTCCAGCGCCGGGCAGACGCATTCGTCGTTATAGATCGCGGGCATACCGATGCCGGTGGCGATCGTAAGCGCCGCCTCCCGCCACGCCCGTTCCGGGGAGTTGCGGTGGAACCGCATGGTGATATTCGGCGTGTTGTAGCGCAGCTCCCGCGCCACGCGCAGCACGTCCCAGGTCAGCGCACAGCTTTTGTCGTTCCAGAACTCGTCGGAGCCGCCGATGCACAGGTTCCACGCCCTGACGCGGCGGAACAGCTCCCACAGCTTTTTCAGGCATTCATACCGGTCCTCGGGGTCGTGGTTTTCATAATACCGCCCCAACGCGTAGTCAAAGGAGCCGGGGGAATCGTTTTCGATAAAGCTGTACGCCAGCCAGAAAAACTGGCAGGCTTCGAAAAAGTCGCGCGGCTGACTGCGCGGGACGACCTCCAGCGCGGAGACGATCCGCCGCAGGATCTGCCGGTCTTCCTCCGCCGCTCCGGGAATCATCTGTTCCGCCAGCGCGCGGTACCGGTCCGCCAATATCTCGATCGACGACAGCGCGACCTCCAGCGCGTCGTAAAAACCGCCCCTGTCCGTATGGATCTTCCGGAACAGCCGGATCTTTTCGCGGATCCCGTCCGTGCCGATGCGCAGAAGCATCTCATAGTCGGGGTTTGCGTGTCCCCCGCCCTCGCCCCAGCAGGCGTCAACGCCGCGCAGTTCGTGCTGGCGTCGCGTGAACGAGTCTCCGGTCAGAAGGTGCGTGCGGTACGGCTCAAATTCGTCGTACAGCGCATCGATCTCGTCGGAAAGCGCCGGGTAATTTGCTTTCTGCCTCTCGCGCACCTGCGGCGGGTAAAACATGCCGGCTGCGCGGGAATAATGGATCCCGAGGTCCGGATAGGTACACCCCGGGCCCACGAACCAGTCCTGCGGATCGATGGAGATCCGCGCTTCCTCACACAGCCGGCGGAACCCGCAGGCGATCCTGTACTCCCGCTCATATTCGGGAGCGATCCCCCCGACGTCCGCTTCCTTGAATCCGAAAGCAAACGGTTCCAATTCTCTGATCGTCATTAACAAGCACCTTCTCCGTTCCAACGGGGCGACCTTTGTTTCCACAAACGGTTTTTCGTCCTTTTATGTTAAGTATACACAATTTCAGAACAGAAATCAATCGTTAAAAGAGAAAAAACACCGAATGATCGGCAGCGCGGATTATATTTTTCCGTCTTGCTTTTTCCGTATGGTTTCGTGTATAATGCAAATGACGTGCCGGCCGACGCCGCCGGCGCCCCGATACTGCGGTAAAAGAACATCGGAAACGGAGGATCATCATGCTCAGTAACAACAACGGCCTTCTTTTCAGCCCGGCGGAGCCCTGGCGAAAGGAAAGGAAATTAAAAACGCACAACCTGAACCTTGATTATAACCGCCTGTACGAGGATGAGACCGAAGCGCGCCAAGCGGTCCTGACGGAGATCCTCGGGGAACTGAGCGACGGGGTCTTCGTGCAGGGGCCCGTCACGTTCCACTACGGCGTCCACACCAAAATCGGGAAAGGGACCTTTATCAACTTCAATTTCACCTGCCAGGACGACGCGGCGGTAACGATCGGGGAAAACTGCAATTTCGGCCCCAACGTGACCATCGTCACCCCGGTCCATCCGATGCTTGCCGACGAGCGGCGCCTGCTGCTCTGCCCGGACGGCTCGGAGAAGCGTCTGTGCTGGGCAAAGCCGGTCAGTATCGGCAACGACTGCTGGCTGGGCGCGAACGTGGTGGTCTGCCCCGGCGTCACCATCGGGGACAACTGTGTGATCGGCGCGGGCAGCGTGGTGACCCGTTCGGTCCCCGCCAATTCCTTTGCCGCGGGCAACCCCTGCCGGGTCATCCGTGAGATCACACAGGCGGATTCACTGAAAAACAAACCCGAGATCCTCGGCGATTGCGCGGTGATCGAATAAGGATCAGGGCGAAAGCAAACAAAACCTCCGAACCGTGAACCGGTCCGGAGGCACTTTTTTATTCGTCTGCTTCCTGCGCTTCCTTTTGAAGCGCAGGGTCATAGGACAGGATCGGCTCCACATCCTTTTTCCGGATCTTTCTGTCCACGTAGTTTTTCGTGATCTTCATGACCAGCGGGAACAGCACCACCACGCCGATCAGGTTAGGGATCATCA
>JAFRNP010000030.1 GCA_017430145.1 Clostridia bacterium | reverse complement strand
GTTCGATGTTGGCCGCCGCCTTGTCATAGAGCGCCTTGCCCAGCTCGTCCAGCAGACGGTCGATCTCGCCTTCCAGTTCATCCAGCGACACGAAATACTTTTCGCGGTTGTCGCGGCGGACCAGCACGCACTGGTTCTTTTCGATATCCTTGGGCCCGATCTCCAGACGCAGCGGCACGCCCTTCATCTCGTACTCCGCAAACTTCCAGCCGGCGGAGTTGTCGGAGAAGTCCGCCTTGACGCGGAAACGCTTGTTCAGCCGTTCGACCAGCTCCTGCGCCTTCTCGTTGACGCCGGGCTTGTGGGAGGCGATGGGGATCACGATCACCTGCGTGGGGGCGACGGCGGGCGGCAGCACCAGCCCGTTGTTGTCGCCGTGGCTCATGATGAGGGCGCCGATGAGCCGCGTGGTGGTGCCCCAGGAGGTCTGGTGCACGTACTGCAGCTTGTTTTCCTTATCGGTAAAGGTCATATCGAACGCGCGGGCAAAGCCGTCGCCGAAATAGTGGGAGGTACCCGCCTGCAGCGCCTTGCCGTCGTGCATCAATGCTTCGATGGCGTAGGTCGCGACCGCGCCGGCAAACTTGTCGCTTTCGGTCTTTTTGCCCTTGATGACCGGCATGTTCAGCACGTTTTCACAAAAGTCCGCGTAGACGTTGAGCATCTGCTCTGTCTCCGCGATCGCTTCTTCTGCGGTGGCGTGGACGGTGTGCCCCTCCTGCCACAGGAACTCACGGGTACGCAGGAAGGGACGCGTGGTCTTTTCCCAGCGCACGACGGAACACCACTGGTTATAGAGCTTCGGCAGGTCGCGGTAGGACTGCACGATGTTCGCGTAATGCTCACAGAACAGCGTTTCGGACGTGGGGCGCACGCAAAGGCGCTCGGGAAGCTCCTCGCTGCCGCCGTGGGTCACCCACGCGACCTCGGGCGCAAACCCCTCCACGTGGTCCTTTTCTTTCTGTAAAAGGCTCTCGGGGATAAACAGGGGCATATACACGTTTTCGTGCCCCAAAGCCTTGAACCGCCGGTCCATCTCCTGCTGGATCAGCTCCCAGATCGCGTAGCCGTAAGGACGGATGATCATGCAGCCCTTGACGCTGGAATAATCCACCAGGTCCGCCTTTTTTACCACGTCCGTATACCATTGGGCGAAATCGTCCTCCATTGCGGTGATCGCTTCCACCATTTTTTTGTTATCAGCCATCTCGTTCACTCTCCATGAAAAAAGCGGGCGGGCAGCTCTGCCCGCCCCCTGACTGCCGTCAGTTTTTATTTTTGAACATATTGAAAATGTCGATCACGTCGTCGTCAAGCGACCGGTCCTCCGCCGTGGGCTTCGGCGCGGGCTTGTCGTCCGCCTTGGAAAGGTCCGGGAAAACAGGCGCCTGCGCAGAGGCGGCGGGCTTAACGGCTGCGTTGCCGTTGGAGCCGAATCCGGTGGCGATGACGGTGACGACCATCTCGTCGTCCAGCGACGAATCGGTGGAGACGCCGAAGATGATGTTTGCGTCCACGTCCGCGGCATTGGTCACGATCGTCGCGGCGGTATCCACGTCGTCCAGGGAGATGTCGTCGGAGGCGGAGATCAGGATGATCACGCCCTTGGCGCCCTGGATGGTGGTCTCAAGCAGCGGAGAAGAGATCGCGGCGTTGGCGGCGTTGGCGGCCTTGTCCTTGCCCTGCGCTCTGCCCACGCCCATGTGCGCGTGGCCGGCGTCCTTCATAACGCTGGTGACGTCCGCAAAGTCGAGGTTGATGATGCCGGGGATCTTGATGAGCTCCGCAATGCTCTTGACGCCCTGACGAAGCACGTCGTCGGCGACGGAGAAAGCGTTGAGCAGCGTGATCTTCTGGTCGGAGACGAGCTTCAGTCTCTCGTTCGGGATCACGATCAGGGAGTCCACGTGCTGGGCAAGCTCCGCGATACCGGCCTCCGCCTGCTGCATACGGCGGCGTCCCTCAAAATCGAAGGGCTTCGTCACGATGCCGACGGTCAGAATGCCTTTATCCTTCGCCAGCTGGGCGATGATCGGCGCAGCGCCTGTGCCGGTGCCGCCGCCCATACCGGCGGTGATGAAGACCATATCGGTGCCCGCAAGGATCTCGGAGAGGGCCTCCAGGCTCTCTTCCGCCGCCTGCTTGCCGATCTCGGGTTTGGAGCCAGCGCCCTGTCCGCCCGTGACCTGGTCGCCGATCTGGATCTTAGTGGTCGCTTTGGAATTGATCAGCACCTGCTTGTCGGTGTTGACCGCAATGAACTCGACGCCCTGTACGTTGGACTCGACCATGCGGTTGACCGCGTTTCCGCCGCCGCCGCCGACGCCGATGACCTTGATCTGCGTAACAAGATCGTATTCCGTTGAAAGTTCAAAACCCATTTCTTTTTCCTCCGTTTGTATTAAAAACAATCTTTCTGTTCTGCTTTTTTGATTATACTAACATAATTAAAAGTAAAATTCAAGTCAATTTCCACTATTTTTTTATTTTTATTTTCTTTTTTCTCTTTTTGCACGTTCTTCCCCACAGAAAAACACCCGTCCCCACCGCCGGAAAACCGGCGGCAGGGGCGGGGGTTGGAGGAATAAAGAAAAGTGTATGAAAAACAAATTCATCTATGCCGCGGGGGCGGCGGTTTGCGCTTCGGCGCCGGCAGAGGCTGTTTCGGCACCGGCTCAAGCACCCGCGTCTGCCGCCGGTGCGGCGGATACGCCTTCGCCGACGGGTTCGGTCGGCAGGGGCTCCGTGACGCGCTCGGTATCGGGGCGCGGCCCGGCGGACACCAGCTCGGAGCCGGCGGAGGTCGCCTCAGGCGCTTTTACGGCGCGCGTCGTTTTTTCACTCGTCACCGCCTTTTTCGCGTCGGTCAGATCAATGGCCAAAAACCCGGTCTCCGGTTTTTCATCCCGGTAACGTTTGTCGACCTCCAGCGCAAAGGGCAGTTTTTCCGCCGCCTGGGCGACGCCGCCGAGCTGTACCTCGGTAAAGTAGTCGATAACGGCGCGCACGTTCCCGGGGTCGCTGAGATCGACGGCGGTCAGGCTGTATACGCCGCTCTCTGCGATCGCCTTCGCAAACGCCGTCACGGTCTGAGCCGTCTCTTCGTCGCCGAAGGACGCCGGTTCGCCCGGTACGGGGGCCGATACGGCGGCGCCGGTCAGGACCGGAACGTACTCGCCGGGGCGTGTGACGCCCGTTTCCAGGACCTTACAGTCCGCGGAGATCAGGGTATATCCGCCTTCGGCTTCCAACGCAAAAGCGGGGGCGGCGTAGGTCACGGCAAGCTCCACCGTGGAGGGGAAATGCCGGATCACCTTCGCCGTGCCGATATAGGGCAGCGCCGCTTCGATCTTTTTTCCCACATTTTCGGCGGAAAACGTGAACATGCCCACGTTATTTTCAAGGCCGGAGGCAGCCGCAATGTCGCCGTCGGAATACCGGATCGCGGTATTGGAGACGTTGATGACCTTCACACGGAACATCAGCACGCACGCGGCGATCCCCACGGCCGCAAGGAACACGATCAGCGCCAGCCGCAGGATCTTGTCGCCTGCACGCTTTTTGCGTTTTTTTCTCTTTCCCTTGCCGCCGGACCTCTTTTCCGGGGACGCAGGCTTTGCGGCGTCCGCTTTTTTCGTCGCCGGCTTTTCGGTTTTTGCCGTCGGCTTTTCGGTTTTTGCCGTCGGCTTTTCGGTTTCTGACGCCGGTTTATCGGCTTTCGGCGCTTTTCCGGCGGTTTTCGGCGCCGGATCCCCTGCCCCGGCCTTTTCCTTGCCGTCGGTCTCTTTCTTTTGGGACGCGCCGTTTTTTTCGTTCCTGCGCCCGGCCTTTGCGCCCGCTTTTTTCACGGCTGCTCTGGCGGCGGCGCCGGCGGCAGCCGTCTTTTCGGCGCGGCTGCGCCTTTTTTCGTCGTCCAGCGCCTTTGCGGAGGCGTCGGTTTCCGTTTTATTTTCAGGCGTCGGCTTCTGAGCCTCCGCCGCAGTTTTCACATCCTCTGTTTTCACAACAAACCTCCCTTTTGATCCCGGCGCCCAGCGCACCGAAGGTGGCGGCGGGATCCTCATATCCGCGTTCGATCAGTTCCCCGTTTGCGATCACGCTCTCCCCGTCTGCAGCAAGCGCCGCCAGCAGCAGCGCCGCGCCGCCGCGCAGGTCCGGCGCAGCTACGCCGGTAGGGGTCAGGCGCTCCACGCCTTCGATCACCGCCATACGCCCGTCCGTGCGGATCACGGCGCCGAAACGCGTCAGCTCGCCGATATAGCGGAAGCGGCTTTCAAATATCGTTTCGGTCACGACGCTGGTCCCCGCCGCCGTGCAAAGCGCCGCCGTTACGATCGCCTGCAGGTCCGTGGGAAAGCCGGGGTACGGCATGGTACGCACGTGCCCGACTGCCCGCAGCCTGCGGGGGGAAACAAGATGCAGCGTATGCAGGTCGCTTTCGACCCGGCAGCCCGCCTGTTCCAGTACCTCCACGACCGGCCCCAGATGCGCGGGGACGACGTGACGCAGCGTGATCTCCCCGCCGGTCATGGCGGCGGCGGATAACAGCGTGCCCGCGACGATCCGGTCCGGCAATACCGTATGCCTTGCCGGGCGCAGCTTTTTGACGCCCTCAATGACGATCGTGCTTTCGCCCGCGCCCGTGATCGACGCGCCCATACCGTTCAGGCAGTCCGCAAGGTCGCTGATCTCCGGTTCCCTGGCGGCGTTATATACGGTCGTCGTCCCTTTGGCGGTCGCCGCGGCGATCATGACGTTTTCCGTCGCCCCGACGCTGGGAAAGCTCAGCCGGATATCGGCGCCCGTCAGCCCCCCGGGGGCGGTACACACGATCCGCCCGCCGGCGTCGTCCACCGCCGCGCCGAGCTTGCGCATGGCGTGCAGGTGCAAATCGATGGGACGCTGCCCGATCTCGCAGCCGCCGGGCATGGAAAGCCTGACGCTGCCGAAACGCGCAAGGATCGCCCCGAGAAAGATCACCGAGGACCGGAGCTCCCGCATCAGCGCGTCCGGGATCTCCGTCCCGGCGGCGTCTGCGGCGTCCACCCGCGCCTCGCCGTTTTCAAAACGGATCCTGCAGCCGAGGCTTTTCAGGATCTCAAGCGTCGCGTCCACGTCAGAGATCGCGGGGATCCTGCCGAAGACGCTTTCGCCCTGCGCCAGCAGCGACGCCGCCAGCACCGGCAGCGCGCTGTTTTTTGCGCCCTGCACCCGGCACTCACCGTACAGCCGTGTTGGGCCGGAAACAACATATTGAATCATACGATCCGCTCCTCCCGTATTGTTCAGACAGCATATCGTATGCATCTGAGCTTGGACAGGTGAGAAGACGGCTGTACGCATGCGCCTCGGAGGAACGCCCGATCTTCGAAAAGTAATAAAGTTGGAAAGATACAAAGTTACAAATGAGGGCGGGCTCTGCCCGCACCCGATTACAGTCGGCTGTCCGCTTACGCCACAGAGGAACGCCCTTTTGGCGAAAAAATATTAAAGTTTCGAAAGATACAAAGTTGCAAATGAGGGCGGGATAGATTTTTCAGATTTGCCTTTGGTTGCCTCGCCGGGCATAGCTCCGACCCACGCCCGATTATAGAGGACGGGCTGTGCGAAGGATAAGACTTCTACGATCAACGCCGCGCCAAAGCGGCGTTCCGCATTTTATAACTTTCATACTTTTATACTTTCAAACTTTCTTATTGCATTAACTCCCAAAGGACGTCAACGATTTTTTTCTTCGCGTCCGTAATTGCAAGGTCGCGGGCGTTTTTGCCCATGGCGGCGAATTTCACCGGGTCGGAAAGCAGGTCTTCAATGACCGCGGACAGCTTCTCCGGGGTCAGCGCGGACTGCTCGATCAGGATCGCCGCATCCTTTTCGGCAAGGGAAAGGGCGTTGTAATACTGATGGTTCTCTGCGGCATAGGGGTACGGGATCAGGATGCTGGCCCTGCCGATCGCCTCCAGCTCCGCAATGGAGCTGGCGCCCGCACGGCTGATCACCAGATCCGCCGCCGCCATGCACTGCGCCATATCGTAGATGTATTCGCTGACTCTGAGCATCGGCGTTTGAAGTTCTCCGATCCCCTTCGCCTTCAGCTTGTCCGGCACGTCCCTGCCGTTCTGCCCGTAACCGTGGATAAAAACGACGCCTCTGTCCCTGAACGCCGGGATCACCTCGCACATGACGTCGTTCAGGCTTTTTGCCCCGAGGCTGCCGCCGGTCGACAGAACCACCGGCATCTCCTCCGGGATCCCGAGAGACGCGCGCGCCGCGGCGCGGTCCACGGTCAGGATCTCCTCGCGCACCGGCAGGCCGGTGATGACCGGCTTGTTTTTGCATTTCATGCGCCCCCCGGCCTCGGCGCTCGTCAGCATGACGGCGTCCGCATACGCGGAGAGGGCGATATTCGTTTTTCCCGGAAAAGCGTTCTGCTCATGGATGGCGGTGCGGATCCCCATTTTGTGCGCGGTACGGATCACAGGTCCGCTGACGTATCCGCCGAAGCCCACCGCAAGGTCGGGCCGGAAATCCGCAAGGATCTTTCTGCACTGGCCGCTGACAAACAGCAGCCGCCACAGCGTGCCGATATTGTAGACGATATCCGCCGGGGAAAAGGACCGCTGAAAGCCGGTGATCTTGATGGAAGCAAAATCGAAGCCCGCCTTCGGGACCAGGTCCGCCTCCATTTTTTCTTTCGTGCCGATAAACAGGATCTCGGCGTCCGGCATACGGCTTGAAAGCTCCTGCGCCGCCGACAGCGCCGGATTGATATGGCCGCCGGTCCCGCCGGCTGCAAAAACCACTCGCATGATTCGGTCTCCTTCATGTTCTGATATCAACGGACGGGGCGCAAAGCGCGCCCCTTTATCGCAGGCCGCAGACACAAATCGCCGACGGCTGCCGGCAGAACTCCGTTACAGCCGTTTGCGCACGTTTGCCGTACGTGAAACGCTCAGCACCACGCCCATCTCCACCAGCAGCACCAGGATCGCGGTGCCGCCGTAGCTGAAAAACGGCAGCGAAATACCGGTGTTCGGCAAAGAATCGGTGGCGACGAGGATGTTGAGGATCATCTGGAGCCCCACCTGGAACACCACGCCCATGACCACCAGCGCCCCGTACCGGTCGCGGCTTTTGATCGCGATGGACACGCCCCGCCAGATCATCAGCACGAACAGCAGGATGATGCACGCCGCGCCGAAAACGCCCAGCTCCTCCACAACGATGGAAAAGATCATATCGTTCTGCGGCTCGGAGACGTACAGATGCTTCATGGTCGAGCGGCTGAAGCCCTTGCCGAAGAAACCGCCGGAGCCAACGGCGTTCAGGGCGTTGTTGATCTGCCAACGTTTGCCGTAGGGATCGTAATCCTTGTCCAGCCACGCGGTCACGCGCTCCTGCATGTAGCTTTTTAACAGTCCCAGCTTCGCCGCTGCGAAAACGGCGGCGCCCCCGCCGATACCTCCCAGCGCAAACCAGCCCCAGCGCGCTTCGCTCAGGACCAGCAGCACGATCCCGATCAGCAGCATCAGCACCGTACCGGACAGGTGGCTCTGCAGCGCGACGAGCCCGGCATAGACCAGCAGGATGATGCCCGCCGGCACGATCACCAGAAAGGACTCGTTGATCACAGGGCGGCGGCAGATCCGGTTGACCAGTTTCGCCAGGCGGCCCTGTAAAGGTTTTTTACTTGCTATCTTATCATGGTTCTCCCCGAGGATCGCGGCCAGCGTCAGGATCAGCGCGAATTTCGCCACGTCCGACGGCTGGAACTGCCCGACGATCGGGACGCCGTAAATATAACGTCTGGTGCCGTTGTAATCGGGCATCAGCAGCGCGATGCCGATCAGGACCCAGGACACCAGCGTCCCCGCCACGGCGGCGACGTGCGTGAGGATCCGGTAGTTGATATGGGAGACGGCGAACATCAGGATAAAGCCGAGCACGACCGCGAAAAGCTGCTTTTTCAGATAATAGGTGGAACTGTTTTCGTAGTAATAGGCATAGACGTAGGTTGCGGAGTACAGCATCGCCAGCCCCACGACGACAAGCGCCACGAGCAGCGTGAAAAAGATCGGATCGATGCTTCCCCGCGCAAACAGTCCGCCCCTTGCTTCGATATATTTCCGGACGTTGATCCCCTGCAAAAGAGAGCGCAGGCGTTTTTTTCCGGACCGTGCAGCCACTGCCATGCTTTTTCCTCCATACGAATTCCTGAATCGGATATTTCTTACGCTGCCCGCAATTATACCGGCGCGCCGAAATACGTCAGCGCCACCGCCGCGGCGCAGCCGAGCGCCGTAACCAGCGAAAAGACGACGCAGATGCGTTTTTCGCTCCAGCCGCCCATTTCATAGTGGTGATGGATCGGCGCCATGCGGAACAGCTTTTTGCCGTTGTGCGTTTTGATATAGGCGATCTGCAGCAGGTCCGAACCGAATTCCGCCACGTAGATCACGCCTACCAGAAGGATCAGCCACGGGGCGTCCAGCGCAAAGGTCAGCGCGCAGACCATGCCGCCGAGGAAGAAGGACCCCAGGTCCCCCATGATGACCTTCGACGGGTTCCAGTTCCAGATCAGGTACCCTGCCAGGGCGCCGAACAGGCACGCCGACACGACGCTGACCCCAAGGAAACCCCGGAGGATCGCTACCACAGACAATCCGACGGCAGCCGTCGCGGTCACGCTTGCGCACAGGCCGTCCACGCCGTCGGTAAAGTTTACGGCGTTGACAGTGGCGTAGAGCGCGACCATGCCCACGCCCCAGAACAGGATGCCGCTTTCCACGTACCCGACGTAAGGGATAAACATGCCCCGTACGCCCGCGAAATGCCAGAGCGTGAACATATAGGATGCCATCACAAGGATCTGCATGACCGTCTTCTGCAGCTCGGTCAGACCGAGGTTCCGCTTTTTGACGACCTTGATGTAATCGTCCACGAACCCGATGAACGTGAACGCCAGCGCCATCAGGATGCCCGCGTATACCTTGACGCGCAGGCTGTCGGGGCTGATGCCGTTGCCCTCGGCGACCAGGTCGCCGCCGCGGATCTTATCGGTGATCAGAACGGCCGCAAGCGCGACGCCGAAGCCCGCAATGATCAGGATGCCGCCCATGGTGGGCGTCCCCTGTTTTTTCTTATGCCAGCTCGGTCCGATATCCAGGATCGTCTGCCCGAATTTCAGCTTATGCAGCCACGGGATCACCACAAATCCCAGTCCGAAAGCGACCGCGAACGCGATCGCCGCGCCCATCAGGATCGCAGCCCAAAGTTCCATATCGATCATCCTTTCCTTTTACATGTAAAGCTTTTCGCTTTACATAAAGAACCTCAGTTTTTCACACAATTTGTTTCCGACGGCTGTAAAGTAAAATACTTTTCGCACAGCCGGAGGACCGTCTCCCGGTCCGAAAACGGCAGCGTCCTGCCGCCGACGGTCTGCGTACGTTCGTCCCCTTTGCCTGCGATCAGGACCGCGTCGCCGGGGGCGCTGTTTTCGATCGCCGTTTCTATTGCCAGCCGCCGGTCGGGGATCCGCAGCACCCGTCTGCGTTTGCCGATCCCCCGGGCGATCGCGTCAATGATCGCCGCCGGATCCTCCGTGCGGGGATTGTCGTCGGTCAGGACCACAAGGTCGCAGTACTTTGCGGCAGCGGCGCCCATCAGCGGGCGTTTGCCGGGATCCCGGTCGCCGCCGCAGCCGAACACCGCCGTCAGCCTGTCTGCACACGGGGCAAGCGCCGACAAAACCGCGTCGAGCGCTGCGGGCGTGTGCGCAAAATCGACCGCCACAAGCCTGCCGCCGACGTTGAAGGTCTCCATTCTGCCGGGAATGGCCGGAAGGGTCCCCAGCGCCGATACGACCCGGTCAAAACCGACGCCCAGCGCCAGGGCGGCGCCTGCCGCGGCAACCGCGTTATAAACGCTGTAAAGCCCCGGCGCCGGCAGCTCCACGCGGGACGCGTGCATGCCGCTGACCAGCATAAACCGGCTTTTAAGCCCCGTAAACCGGATATCCCGGGCGGATACGTCCGCAGGGACGCTGCGGCAGGAATAGGTCAGTACGGGAGACTTCCCGGCCGCGTCCAGAAACTGCGGCGCCGCCGCGTCGTCTGCGTTTATCAGCATCCGCCGGCTCATTTCGCACAGCCGCGTTTTTGCGGCGACCAGCGCCGCGAGGGAACCGTGGTAATCCAGGTGGTCCCTGCCGACGTTGGTCATGACGCCGAGAGAAAAGGACGCGCCGTACGTCCGGTATTGGTCCAGCGCCTGGGAGGAGACCTCCGCCACGCAGTACCCGCAGCCGTCGTCCCTTGCCTTTGCAAGGTACCGGTAAAACCCGGCGGCGTCGGGTGTGGTATGGCCGAAATCCTCCGTACCCGAAGGGCTGCAAAACCCGGCGGTCCCGATATAGGCGCATTTCGCGCCGGTGCTTTCTATAATATGTTTTATATATAAAGAAGTTGTCGTTTTTCCGTTCGTGCCCGTGACGCCCGTCAGCGACAGACTACCGTCCGGCGCGCCGTACAGCGTCCTGCACAAAAGCGCAAAAGCAACGCGCGTATTTCCGGTGACAAGGACCGGCACGGAAAGCGGCAGCGGCATTTCCGAGACGACCGCCCGGGCGCCCCGCTGCACGGCGGCATCCGCAAACCGGTGCCCGTCGGCGTTTTTGCCGCGGATACAGACGAACAGCGTATTTGCCGCCACGTTTTCCAAACGGTCGGTCACGGCCGTGATATCGGGGTCGCAGGGAACGGCCGGCGCCCCGAGAGATGCAAACAACTGACTGAGAAGCATGGGAAAGACCTCCGTTTTTCCACAGCTCTCTCTTTCACCCTTACTGCCCTGCCCCGCCCGGCGAACTGCTTTCGCGCCGTCGGACGGCTGCAACAGCCGAATTCTTTAGTCGTGGACGCCGTCCACCGTACGGAACGCCACCGCGACCGTGGTGCCCGCGTCGATCATCTCGCCCGCATCCACGTCCTGTTTATAGACGACGAAGCTCCCGTCGCCGGAGGAATTGCCGCTGATCTTCAGGTTGACGCCCGCAGCCGCCGCCTCTTTGCTTGCCTGCGACACGGTCATGCCCGTAAAGTCGGGCACGGCGACCTGCTCGGCTTCGGTATAGCCCTGCGAATACAGCACCACGACGCCGTTTTTGGGGATCTGCCTGCCGGCCTCCGGCACCTGGGCAGAAACCGCCGCGCCGTCGCCGACCACACGGACCGTATAGCCCGCGCCCTCGAGCCGCTCTCTGACCGTGGAAACTGTCCCGCCGATCAGATCCTCCATCGGCACACTCATCTCCTGCAGTTCCTTCTCGGAATAGCTGGGTTCCACGCCGAGATAGTTCAGCGCCTTTTCAAAGACCTCTCTGGCAACGGGCGCCGCGATCGCGCCGCCGGAATACTCGTCGCCGCGGGGCTCGTCGATAACGATCACAACGGAGATCCTGGGATCATCCGCCGGGGCGAAGCCCGCAAAGGATGCGATATACACCCCGTCGCCGGAGCCGAGCTTTTCGGAGGTACCGGTCTTGCCCGCAACGGAATATCCTGCGGGGCGCGCGTTTTTGCCGGTGCCGTCGGAGACGACCTGCGTCATCCATCCGCGCACGGTATCTGCGGTCTTTTCGCTGACCACCTGCCGCTTCACGACCGGCTCCGTATAGGAGAGGACGTTCCCATCCCCGTCGATCTGTTTGGAGACGATATAGGGCTGCATCAGCTTTCCACCGTTGCCGAGCGCCGAAACGGCGGTGACGACCTGCAGGGGCGTTACCGCGATCGACTGTCCGAAGGACGCGCTGGCAAGGTCGGAGGTGGTAAAGGATACCGCCGGGTCATGGTAGGTGACGTTGACGGCCGGGGTCCCTTCGCCGGACATGTCGATGCCGGTACGGTCCGTGAAGCCGAAGCCCTGGAAGTATTTGTAGTAAAGCTCCGTGCCCATCTGCAGGCCCACGTTGACGGAGAAGCAGTTGCAGGAGTTGACCAGCAGCGTACAGGGCGTTTCATCTCCGTGGCCGGTGGTGTAGTAGTCCTTGATGGTTCTGGGCCCCACCGTGATGGTACCGGTACAGTGATACCCGGTGTTTTCGTCGATCACGCCCTCCTCGAGCGCGCCGGCCACCAGAAATACCTTGTAGACCGAGCCCGGGAAATAGAAGTCGGCGATCGCCTTCGCCTTCCACTGTTCGTACTGCGCCGCAACGTGCGGGTCCGCCTTCTCTTCCGCCGTGCCGTAGGTGGCGAAATAGGTCTCCAGTTCCGGATACTGCACGGTATACGGGTCGTTGGGGTCAAAATCCGGCAGCCCGGACACGGCGAGGATCGCGCCGGTCTTCGTATCCTGAATGATGCCGTAGACCTTTTTGGCCTGCGTTTCGTGGTAGGCGTCCTCCAAAGCGCTTCTGAGGATGGTCTGCAGCTCGGAATTGAGCGTCAGCACCAGATCCGTGCCCTGCTGCGCTTCGTAGGTCACTTCATAGGCGTTTTCCATTTCAAACTGCACGCCGTCCCTGGCGGTCACGATGCGCCCGCTGGTGCCGCGCAGAATTTTTTCGTAATAGCTCTCGATACCGTACAGGCCGTCGCCGTCAACGCCCGTAAAGCCCAGTACGTTCGAGGCGAGGGTGCCGCCGGGATAATAGCGCTTCGTGTCGGGATCCACAAAGATCACCGAGTCGATATCGTTATGCTTTTCCTTGCGGATCTCCCGGACGCGGTCCAGAAGCGCCGTTTTTTCCGCGTATTCGATCTTTCCCTTGATTTTGTAATAGCCGAGTTTACTGTTCTCGTCAAGCTCTGTGATCAGCGTCTCCCGGTCAAGGTCCAGGCAATCGCACAAAACGTCCAGTACGTCGGCGCGGTTTTTATCCGTGATCTTACTGGGGTTGACGAAGCACATCCAGACGGAGGCGCTCTGCGCCAGCACGTTCATGTTCGCGTCGTAGATCGTCCCGCGGGAAGCATCCAGCGTCGTGACGCTGAGCTGCTGCCGCTCCGCTTTCTGCCTGTACTCCTCTCCGTGGATCAGAGACAGGTTTGCGATCCTGCCGACGCACCCGATGAGCGCCGCCGCGGCAACGATCAGAAACAGCACGACGCCTCTGGCGCCCGCCTTGCTGGTGGGACGCATCCGCTCGTGCGCCGTGATCTCGCCGACGCCTGCCTCCGGCTTTTTTCTCCTTCTTCTCTCTGCCACGTGAGTCGCTCCTTTCCGGCCAAAACACACCCGGATTATCATATGCGCGAGAGCGCCGTTTCATACGGTCCCGCGAAAAAGACGGGATCGCGGCGCACCCTGAAATACAAAAAAAGACAGTGCGAAGAGCGCCGGGCACGTTTTTGTCCCAACGCTCTTCGCCACGTCCGGATCAGCGGCCTGCCGTTCCGGCGGCGTCTGTCCCGGCGGTGAAAAGCACCTGATCGCCGCCTGACAGGTCGATATATTTGATCTGGTAACCTTCCGGAAGGACCATTCCCAGCTCCTTTGTCGCATAGGCCTCCACCTGCGCGACGCCGGTCAGCTTGTTGAGCGTTGAGTTCAGCCGGATCTGCTCGCTCTTTGCGGCGTCGATCTCCGCCTGCACGTCCGCGATCTTTCTGGAAAGCTCGTACTGCTTCGCAAACTCATTGATATGGATGCACCAGAAGGTCATCACGATCGCAGCCACCGTCAGGATCCCGATCATCAGGACCGCCGCGCGACGGTTCTCCTGCCGGATCTGCTGCGCCGATTTTTTCTTTTCTACCCTGCGGATCCGCTCTTTGGGCTGCGGCTGCGGCTGCCGCCGCCGTACAGGCTCTGCGTACGCCGCGTGCTTGACGGCGGCGTTCGCCTCTGTTTCAAACAGGTCAAATGCGTAATTGGTTTCTCTCGTCTGCCGCATTGCCCGATCTCCTTCCGATCAATTGATTTTTTCTATCGTCCTGAGTCTTGCGCTGCGGCTGCGCGCGTTGTCAGCAAGCTCGTCCTCCCCCGGGGAGACGCCGCGATTGATGACTTTGCCGCGCGCAGTTTTTCCGCAAACGCAGATGGGAAACTCTTTGGGGCACGTACAGCCCTCGGTAAATGTTCTGAATTCGTTTTTGACGATCCTGTCTTCCAGCGAGTGGAAGGTGATCACCGACAGCCTGCCGCCCACAGCCAGCACGTCGAACATGTCGCCGACGGCGCCGGGCAGGTTGTCCAGCTCCCCGTTGACGGCGATCCGGATCGCCTGGAACGCCTTTCTTGCCGGGTGGCCGCCGGTCCGGCGCAGCTTTGCCGGAATGCCGGACTTGACGATCTCGGCAAGCTCCACGGTGGTTTCAACGCGCTTTCTGGCGCGCGCCCTTTCGATCGCCGCCGCAACGGACCTGGCGCATTTTTCTTCGCCGTACTGATAAAGGATACGCGTCAGCTCCTGCACGGAAGCGGTGTTGACCAGATCGTAGGCGCTCGTCCCCGTTTTTGACATCCGCATATCCAGCGGCGCGTCGGTGTGGTACGAAAATCCCCGCTCCCCCGCGTCGAGCTGGTAGCTGGAAACGCCGAGGTCGGCAAGCACCCCGTCTGCCGACGGGATCCCGAGCGAAAGCAGGACCTCTTTAATATGGATATAATTATTATGGACGACCGTTGCGTTTTCACACCCCGCAAACCGCTCTTCCAGCACTTTGACGGCGTCGGGATCGGTGTCGATCATGATCAGCCGCCCGTTCGCGCCCAGCCGTTCAAGGATCGCCGCGCTGTGGCCGCCGCCCCCCGCCGTACAGTCCACGTAGGTCCCGTCCGGACGGATCTTCAGGGAATCGAGCGTTTCGTTCAAAAGCACCGGCACGTGCCGGAATTCCCCCGCCATCAGAACCGGTAGGTCGGGTAATCGGACTGCGGGAGCGTATCGGGGTCGCCGACGTTCGCGTCGTACCGCTCCAGATCCCAGACCTCGATCCGCTTGCCGACGCCGAGCACGACAATCTCGTTTTTGAGCCCTGCGTGTTCAATACATTCCTGCGGCATCACGAAGCGCCCGCTGCGGTCGATACTGACCGTGCGCACGTCCTGATAAAAACGGCGCAGCATGGCGCGGCCGGCCTCAGTCTCGTTGAGCTCCTGGTTCTGCTCCTGCAGCGCGTCGAACGCCGCCTGGTCATACACAAAGATCCCGCCGTCGTAGGAATTGTAAAGAACGGCCTCGGGCCCCAGCGCCTCCCGGAAACGGGAGGGGACGATCAGCCGGTTGGCAGCGTCAAGCGTATGGATGTATTTTCCGTAGTATGCCATGGCATTTCCCTCCTGTTCCGTGATATTTATGGAAATTCGCTCCATATTTATGGGGATCCGCTCCATTTCTCTCCATGAATATTATAAACGAATCCAAAAAAATGTCAATAGCAAATTCACATTTTTTTATGGCAACACCGCATAATTCCGGTGTGCGGATTGCGCAGTAGATTTTTTCGTCAGATTGTACAGATTTGACGCCGTCAACCTGGCGGTTGGCAAGGAAAATCTGTGCAGGATGACGGAATAAAGATCAAGCAAGGCG
>JAFRNP010000029.1 GCA_017430145.1 Clostridia bacterium | reverse complement strand
TTGCTTGATCTTTATTCCGTCATCCTGCACAGATTTTCCTTGCCAACCGCCAGGTTGACGGCGTCAAATCTGTACAATCTGACGAAAAAATCTACTGCGCAATCCGCACACCGGAATTATGCGGTGTTGCCTTAACTAAAATCGGGTGCGGGTGTCCCGCCCTTATTTGTTACTTTGATACTTTATTACTTTGTTACTTTTTTAAAGCATCTTCGCCCTCAGCTCCTCCGGCGACATTGCCGACATATCCCCGGGGGCGATATCGAACACCGTTTTGCAGCCCACGTCTCCCCTGCCGTGCATCCGGTTGATCGCCCGCGCGAAGGCGACCAGCGCCGAGGATGTGAACTCGGGGTTGGAATCCAGCTTCAGGCTGTATTCGATCACATGTTTGTGGGATTTGTCAAGGCCGGTCACGCCGGAGCGGATCACAAAGCCGCCGTGGGGGATGCCCTTATGGTGCGCGTCCAGCTCCTCCTGCGAAATGAAGGTCACCGTGGTATCGTAATCGGAGAAGTATTTCGGCATGGTCTTGATGGCGTTCTCGATATAGGCGAGATCCGCGCCGGGCTTTGCCACCACAAAGCATTCTCTCGTGTGCTTTTCACGGGTGGTCAGCTCCGGGGTTTCGCCCGCGCGCACCGCCGCCAGCGCCTTCGGCACCGGCACGGTGTACTGCCGCGCGTCCTGCACGCCCTCGATCCGGCGGATGGCGTCCGAATGTCCCTGGCTCACGCCGCGGCCCCAAAAGGTATAATCCTTGCCCTCGGGCAGGATCGCGGAGGCATACAGACGGTTGAGGGAGAACATGCCGGGGTCCCAGCCGGCGGAGATCAGCGCGATATGCCCCGTCTCCTTCGCAGCCGCGTCCACGGCGGCAAAATGCTTCGGGATATCGGCGTGGGTGTCAAAGCTGTCCACCACGTTGAAATCCTTTGCCAGTACCGGCGTCATGCCGGGCAGGTCCGTGGCGCTGCCGCCGCAGATGATCAGCACGTCCACACTGTCTTTGAATTTCAGCACGTCCGCCGCCGCGTACACCGGCACGCCGGTCAGAGTCTTGACCGTCGAAGGGTCCCGGCGCGTAAACACGCCGATAAGCTCCGTATCCGGATTCTGTTTAACGGCGCTCTCCACGCCGCGCCCGAGGTTGCCGTAACCGTAAATTGCAAGTTTCATATCTGAACCTCCCTTTCGGATTCAATACCTTGTTCGGAAAATCCCGCTTTACGCAAGCAGGCTCTTCATATCGTACAGCCCGGCGGGCTTTCCGATCAAAAACTGCGCCGCCGCCAGCGCCCCCTCCGCGAACAGCGCGCGGGAATGCGCCTCGTGCTTTAAGGTGACCGTCTGGTTCGCCGTGCCGATGATGACCTCGTGGATACCGGTGATGTTGCCCATGCGCACGGCGTGGATCCCGATCTCTTCCGGGGTCCGCTTGCCGTAGCCGCTGCGCCCGAGGTTCGCCGTGGCGGCAGGCCGCACCTCTTTGATGCCCTCAAAAATGGCGAGCGCTGTACCGCTGGGCGCATCCAGCTTCCGGTCGTGGTGCGCCTCCACGATCTCGATCTCCGCCTCCGGCATCGCCGCCGCCGCCTGCTTTGCAAGCTCGATGAGCAGCGCGATCCCGAGGGAGAAGTTCGCCGCGAAAAAGACCGGGATCTCCTTTGCCGCCGCTTCGATCACCGCGCGCTCCTCCGGCGTCTGGCCGGTGGTGGCGAGCACCACGGGGCACCTGGTTTCCAGCGCCCGGGCAAACAGCGCCACGGTCGCCGAATGGTGGGAAAAATCGATGATGCAGTCCGCCGGGGCGGCGTCCGCAAACGTCTTGCTGCACGCCACCGGCTCGCTGCCGTCGGCATTGATATCCACGCCGCCCGCCGCCTCGGCGCCGCGCACGCCCTTTTCGCAAAGCGCGTACAGCTCTTTGCCCATAAAGCCCTTCAGGCCGCTGATCAGGATCTTCATAGCAGGCACCTCTTACGCGATCAGGCCGTGACGCCGCATCAGGCCCAGAAGCACCGCCTTGTGGTCGTCCTCCATGGGGGTCAGGGGCAGGCGCAGATAATCCTCGCCGAAGCCCATGGCGGCGCACGCCGCCTTGACCGGGATGGGGTTGACCTCGCTGAACAGGGCGTTGATCAGCGGCAGATAATCGAGCTGCATCTTCCGCGCGCCCGCAATATCGCCGTCAAAGAACTTTTTGCACATCAGGCTCGTCTCTTTGGGCATGATATTGGAGAGCACCGAAATCACGCCCTTGCCGCCCAAAGACATGAGCGGGACGATCTGGTCGTCGTTGCCGGAATAGATATCCAGCTTGTCGCCGCACAGCGCCGCCACCTCGGCAACGTGGGAGATGTTGCCGCTGGCCTCTTTGAGCCCGACGATGTTCCTGTGTTCCGCCAGCGCCGCGATGGTGGCGGGCAGCAGGCCGCAGCCGGTGCGCCCCGGGATATTATAAAGGATACAGGGCTTGGTGGATGCGTCCGCCACCGCCGTAAAGTTGGCGATCATGCCCTTTTGGGTCGCCTTGTTGTAGTAGGGGGTCACCAGCAGCATGCCGTCCGCGCCTGCGTCGCAGGCGTACTGCGTCAGGCTGATGGCGTAGGCGGTATCGTTGGAGCCGGTGCCGGCGATCACGGGCACACGGTTGGCGACGCGGTCCACGCAGAAGCTGATAACGGCCTTGTGCTCCTCGTCCGTCAGGGTGGAACCTTCGCCCGTGGTCCCCGCCACGACGATGGCGTCGATCCCCTGTTCGATCTGCCAGTCGATCAGCTTGCCGAAGCTCTCAAAATCCACGCCCTTTTCAGTCAGGGGGGTGATGATCGCGGTGCCCGCGCCCTCAAAAATCGTATTTTTCATTCGTAGACTCCTTTCGTCCTTCTGAATCGTATGTTTTTTTACAGAAAGAAAATACGGAGAAACGCATAGACGCTCTCCGTTGCACACCAAAAAAAAGACCAACAGGATAGCGCTCCGCGTTTTTCTGTAACGCGACAGCAGAACAGATTTTCTCTGAGCTGCCAACAGAAGACCCGCCGCGGTCTCCCATTTCGGCACCGTCGCCTTTTCCGCGCGGCATTGGCTGCCGTTTTATGCGCGGTACTGATCTCGGGTGCGCCTCTATCATTTTGTTTGATAAAAGTTTAACACAGAACCGGGCGGTTGTCAAGTGCGTTCGCGGGTTTTTCTGCGCCGTCTCTGTCGAATTTTTGCCATATTTCAGGGCTTTTTTTGTATGGCTGCATAAAACGAATGACAAAAGGCGAAAGAAAAAAGATAAAACAAGGAACGCCGCAGGGGCGGCGTTGATCACAGAAGCCGGTGCCGACGCCTTTGCGCGAAAAAGGAAAGTTACCAATTGAAGACGGCATTTTTAAAGCTTCTTCTATCATCAACGCCGCGCAAAGCGGCGTTCCGATTTTTTACCATTTATTTTTTATCTTTCATCTTTAAAAGAATTTGCCGGCTTTACGAACCCGTCCCACAAAACCGCCGCCTGGGTACAGGAGACCGTCAGGCGCGCAAGCAGGGGCGAATCTCCGTCCGGGCGGATCTTCATATCAAGCTCCGCGCCGTTTTCTGTCAGCCGGAACGCGGTAATGACGGCGGGTGCGGCAAGCATACGGCGCAAAAGCTGCATCACCGCCGCGGGCGGGAACGCGCAGGCCGTCCCGTCGCCGGGATCCGAACATTCCAAAGAGAGGATCCGGGCCTCGCGCAGCGCGAGGACCGCAGGGCGCAGCACCATCGGGTCGGGAAAATAATTCTGCTCCACCCGTTTCGTCGCAACGGCGCCGTCAACGTCAAAGAGCAGCACGCGCCCCTGCTGCCGGACGCTTGTGAGAGCGGCGCCCGCAAACCGGAAATCCTCCGGATGGAACGATACGAACCGCGACATGCCGGCACCCCCCTCCTTTTCTTTTCGGCAGACCGTATATCCATAATGAGAATACCATATTCTCCGGCTTTGGGCAAGATAAACTTTGCATAAAGGCAAAACCGATCGGCTTTTTCGGACGAGATCCGACAAAAACCGGCGAAAACCGTGCCGGTCCAATCTTTTATTTCGGCACTCTGCACAGTTTTACGAAATGAACGTCGGGCAGTTTTCCAGAATTTAAACCAAAATTAAAAAAAAGATAAAATTTGCTTTTCTTTCCTGCCGAAGTATGGTAGAATGTACGGGCTGAAAAAATGCAATTATTTTTTCGGGTTGTTTTTGTATGCGTTTCTTTTTCGGGCGCATACTAAAACAGTCTGATCGATCGTTTCTCACATTCAGATATAGGAAAAAAAGATAGGAAGTGCCCTTTTTGGAAAAATTTGTGATCAAGGGCGGGAAAGCCCTGTTCGGGGAGATCAACGTCAGCGGTGCGAAAAATGCCGCCGTGGCGATCCTTCCGGCAACGCTCCTTGCAAAAGACGTATTCGTGATCGAAAACGTCCCCGATATCCGGGACATCAATTCCATGCTGCAGATCCTTGAAGAGATGGGGGCAAAGGTCAATTATATCACCCGTTCCACCGTCAGAATCGACACCCGGCACATCGATTCCAAGGCTGTCCCCTACGAGCTGACGAAAAACCTGCGGGCGTCGTATTATCTGATCGGCGCGCTGCTCGGCATGTATTCCAACGCCAAGGTCGCCATGCCCGGCGGCTGCAACTTCGGGGGCGTACGGCCCATCGACCTGCATCTGAAGGGCTTTTCGGCGCTGGGCGCCGTGATCTCCACCGAGGGCGGCATGATCATGGCGAAGGCGCCGGGGCTTGTGGGCGCGTCCATATACTTTGACAAGGTCTCGGTCGGCGCGACCATCAACGTCATGCTGGCGGCGGTTAAGGCGCGGGGCGTCACGGTGCTGGAAAACGCGGCGAGAGAGCCCCACATTGTGGACCTTGCAAACTTTTTGAACCTGATGGGCGCCAACATCAAGGGCGCCGGCACGGACGTGATCAAGATCGAAGGCGTCAGCGACCTGCACGGCTGCGATTATTCGATCATCCCCGACCAGATCGAGGCGGGCACCTACATGGTGGCGGCTGCCGCGACGCAGGGGGACCTGACGATCAAAAACGTGATCCCGAAGCATTTGGAGCCGATCTCCGCCAAGCTGCGCGAGTGCGGCGCGATCGTGGAGGAATACGACGACGCGATCCGCGTATACGCCACCGGCAGGCTGCACGGCTGCAACATAAAGACCATGCCGCATCCCGGCTTCCCCACGGACATGCAGCCCCAGTTTACGGTGCTTCTTGCGCTGTGCGAGGGCATCAGCATCGTGACCGACAGCGTGTGGGACAACCGCTTCCGCTACGTGGACCAGCTCACCCGCATGGGCGCGCAGATCCAGATCGAGGGCAAGGCGGCGATCGTACAGGGCAGCGCGGTATTAAAGGGCGCGCCGGTACGGGCGGACGACCTGCGTGCGGGCGCCGCGATGATCATAGCGGGCCTTTGCGCGAAGGGCACCACCGAGATCGAAGACATCATCCACATCGACCGCGGCTACGAGGACGTGATCCCGAAGCTGACGGCGGTGGGCGCGACGATCGCAAGAAGAGAATTCCCGGACGACAATTCCGTTGCGAAGCGGGCGTGACCGGAGCGATATCTGACAGAAAAACGTAAGGAACCGACGAAAGCCGGTTCCTTTTTGTAATGATAAAAGATGAAAGAGAAAGGAAAGAAGTTATTTCTTCAGATGATCTTTCGTAAAATACGCGTTCGTATCCGCTTTCAGCCCGTTTTCGTCGATGACGGTGACGCGGAAATACACGTCGTCCGGCAGAAGCTCAAAGGTAACGTGGGTCGCGAAACGGCCGGCGGGGTCGTTTTTGTCCTGCTCGGCATAGCGGGACATGCAGCGGCGCTGATCGACGGTGCACACCACCTTGTCCGCCGGGGAGCAGGTGACGTGGAGCACGTCGTCCTCGAGCCAGAGGCCGTGGATCTCCGGTCCCTGTGAAGCATAAAAATGCCCGTTTAACAGCGCGTCGGCAACGCTGCGGTAGGTCAGCGCCTGCGCTTTGATCATCGTGAAAGCCCCGAAAGAATCCCACATACGGCAGTTCGGGTCCCGGCGGTTGTGGTTGTCGTCCGTGCCGAGCACGAACAGACGATTGCCAAGCCGCAGCAGGTCGTCGTAGATCGGGCCGTTATATTCGTCGTACCCGTCGATGAAGCTGCTGTAATTGCAGATCTCCATCGCGTTCATGCCCTTGTATTTCGTATACTGTTCATAGCGCTCCAGCGACCAGTGCGGGTGGTTGTAGGTCACAAAAAAGCCCTTTTCCCGGCAGATGCGGATCGCCTCATTGATGCAGTCGGCGTTGTATTCCCGCTCAAAATCCGGCTCGTCGGGGTCAAACCGCAGCAGATGCCGGCGGTCGTCCGGAATATATTTCGTCCGGTGGTAACAGGGCTGGAGGTCGTTGTCGGGGTCCAGCGCCAGCACGCACAGATCGCAGACCCTTGCGTGCAAAAAGTTTGCGTGGAACCGTTCCTCAAACCCCAGCTCAAAGCCCGTAAGCATCAGAAAGCCGTCGTCCGTCAGGTCGTGGTGCGGCACCATCAGTTCGTGGTCGGTGCACGCAAGGACGGCGTATCCCCTGCTTTTGTACAGCGCTTTCATCTCCTCCGGTGTCAGGGTACCGTCGGATACGGTGGAGTGAGAATGGAGATTCGCTTTATAGAAGCTGCCGGTCTGCGGCAGAAGGTATTTTTTCATGCCTCGTTCCTTCCTTTTTTATTTTATTGTACTCCGGCTGCGGAAAAAAGCAACCGTTTTTTTGAAAATCCGGACAAAAAACAGGGACTGAAAAAAAAAGACTTGCCAAGCGGAAAATATGTGGTATAATTAAATTGACAATATAGACTTTTGTATAAGAGTAAATACAAAGGTGAAAGGATAAGAGCTATGGCAAATAAAAAGTTACTTCCACTTGTGCTGCTGCTATTTGTCACGCTGTTTGCGCTCCTGGCGTTTTCGGCGGCGGCGGAGCCGCTCGGTGACCCGGACAACGACGGTAACGTGACCGCGGCTGACGCACGGATCGCGCTGCGGCTGGTGGTGGGCCTCGGCGAAGACGAAAATCACGCTCCCTATGAGCAGGGCACCTGGCAGTTCAAGCGCTGCGACATCAACAACGACGGGGTCGTCGACGCGGGCGACGCGCGGCGCATCCTGCGCGCCTCGATCCATCTGGATGATATCAACAGCTTCCATGACCATCTGTACGGTGATAAGGAGCAGGAAAAGGATGATGACGGCAATGCGTTGCCGTATCATATCCGCAGCTGCGAAGTGTGCGACACGATCGACCGGGAGGCCTGCACGCTCAGCGAAAAGACCTATATCACCGCAATCACTGAGCCGACCTGTACTGAGGCCGTGCAGTACGAACAGACCTGCTCGGTCTGCAGCGGTCTGCTGCCCACTACGGTCCCGGCGCTGGGCCATGATCGGGAGCTCGTCGATTCCAAAGCCGCCTCCTGTACGGCGGACGGCTATGAGCGGTATTACTGCAAGCGCTGCGAAAAAAGTTGGAATGATCCCGAGACGCCGGAACTGAACGTGGCCCTGCCGATGCTGGGACACATCCCCACCGGGACTGCCATGACCCTGGATACGGACGTGATCTGCACGCGCTGCAACGACGTTCTGATCCCCTGCTTCAATTCCATTGCCAACTCCCTGAAAAACGGCGATGAAAACAATACCTTCAAGGGCTTTGAAAAGAACAGCAACCACGGCCGGATCAATACGTTCAACCTGAAGATCTCCGCGGCTGCGAAAGCGGCGGCGCTGCTGGCAGGCGAAAGGATCGACGAGAATGAGATCCGCAATGAATTTGAACAGGAGCTTGCCGCCGATACCGTTCAGTATAATTCGATCTCCGGTTTTAACCAGGAGGTCACGAACGAAAACTTCCCGCTGAAGGATACCGCTTATGTCAGCCAGTTGACGCCTGCCGACGTCAAGAGCTTTAACGTCCAGCAGATGACCGGCATCGATTTTGCGGCGTCGCTGCCGGATCAGGTAGATATCCAGCTCGCGAACGGGACCTCGACCTATCCCTACGATCTGACCTGGATCAAGAGCGCCCAGATCGGAGACGTTGTCAAGATCACCGTAGAACTCAAGGAAGAAAAATATTCGATGTACAAGAATTCAACTGCCCGGACTTCTCTGCAGAAGATCTCGGACGTGGATATCCGCCAGGTGGCGAACAGCTTCTCCCAGGATGAAAGCGACGCGGAAGGCTTTGAATTGAATATGAACTGTAAAGAGCTGACCTCCAACGCGACGGTCACCTACTACGCAGACGCTGTGACCTATGAGCCCATCGCCGCGACCTATGACGTGCGTATGGTCTGCGATCAGGATATCCTGCTCAACGCTTCCATTGAGAACATCAATCTGATGAACGGCAACATGAATATGACGCTCAACAACGACACCATGAGCTACTTCTTCTTCAGAAACAAATTTAATTGATCGAAGAACCTTTGAAGATTTGAAATGAACATGCGCCCCGGGCGGTCCGTAACGGACTGCCCGGGGCGCTTCAGGTATCGGGGAAACGAGCGGCTGCGCCGGGAAAGCTCCCGGGCAGGAAAGGAACCGTTTACTTCACGGTTACAAACACGCCTTCCCTGTTCTCCAGCGTCAGCGTCAACTTATTGCCGCTGATCACGCTGACTTCACCTTTGCGGTACAGGGTGATCTCGGAAGCGTTCGGGAAAAACGCCGTCATGGGCGCTTCCTTCCCGGTCTGGGGCTCATACATATTTGCAAACACGTACGCGCTGCCGCTGCCGTCCTTTTCGGTAAAGCAGCCGGTCAGTACGGGCGCCGCGGTGAGCACCTGCGGACGGTAAACACAGTCTACCTTCGTCAGCGCCAGCGCGCAGCCCGCGGCGTTGGTGTTCAGGCGGTTGGTCACAAAGGCGCCGTGGTTTACGTATCTGCCGTAAACGTCGGCAAAGGCCGCCATCTCGCTGTTGACCGTCTGCACCGCACGGTTTTGTGCGCAACCGGGCGGCGCCCTGTGTTTTTTGACGGCTGTCGGATGACAGACGCCTGTCTGATTTCTGACGACTATATTATACAGTATCCTCCTGTTTTGTCAAGTATTATCCCCTGAAAACACGCCGGTTTCCGGGGGGAAAGCGGCATCTTGAAATTGACAACGGCAGCAAAACCTGTTATGATAAATAACAGAAAAGAAAGCCCGGCCGTCCCTGCGGCGGCGACGGTTGGGATAAAAATTGAGATAGGAGTGGTCCGTTTTGAAAAAAATCATCAGTATTCTGCTGACGCTTTCCCTGGCGTTTTCCGTGTGTGTTTTTGCATCCGCCGAAACCGTCCAAGGGATCGAAAACGGTTTTTCATTTACGACCGAAGACGACGGTGCTGACCGTACACTCGTCTCGCTCGACTATATCGGGACCGGCGGAGAAGTATATATCCCCGACACGCTCGGCGGCGCGCCCCTGCAGCCGGCAGACCTGCGCGCGGGGCTGTTTTCGGGCGCAGGTACGGTCACGGGATTTAGGGTCTCCCCGGACAGCGAGACCTTTTCCGTTTCGGGGCAGGCGCTGTTGACCGCAGACGGAAAAACGCTGGTGCTTGCCCCCACCATGGTCACCGGCGGGATCTTTTTCGTCCCGGCGGGTGTGGAACGGATGGCGCAGGCCTGTTTTGACGGCGGCGGCTTTTTTTCCGGCAGGCAATACTGTATCGTGATCCCCGAAAGTGTGACGGAGATCGAAAGCCTGTTCGACGCCTATTGGGGCTTTTTCAGCAGGCAGAACGTGACCGTAGCGGGAATGCCCGGCAGCGCCGCCGAAGCCTATGCCGAAAACAATAACCTGGTTTTTCTGTCTGTCGGCGAGGGACATACGCACGGCTATTACCGCAGTATCTCCGTGTACCCGACCTGTACGGCGGCGGGATCGGCGACGCTGGTCTGCCCCTGCGGCGACACGCTGTCTGCGGTGGAGCTGCCCGCCCAAGGGCATGACTACCGGTACAGGACCGACGCTGAAACGGGAGAACGGTATCTGGCGTGCGCCAACTGCGGCGACCGGCAGCCGGTGGACGGCGACGGGACGGATACAGCCTGCACCTGTCCGTGCCATCAGCTTGACCATACGACCATGCCGCCGTTGGAGGGCCGCTCGCTGAAGGATATCCTGACGAGCTTTCTGTTTCACGTAAGGCTATTGATCTGGCGGCTGACCGGCACGCACAAATACTGCGAATGCGGCGCACGCCACTATTGATGGGAGGGTCCGGCGATGAAAAAGAAACTGACTGCGTTGCTGCTTTCCGTTGTGATCTGTCTGACGGCGTTTGTATTTCCGGCGTCAGCCGGGGATGCGCTGCCTCAGAGCGCGCACCCGTACGCCAATCAGACCGACGAGACGGTCACTTATATCTGTCCGGGGGCTCCGGACGGGATCTTTGTCACCTTTTCCGCCGATACCGCTTTCGCGTCGGGGGAACGGCGCTATTCGCTGCCGGCGGACGCGGACGCGGAGACCCAGGCGTTTTTTGCCGAAAACGGCTGGTATGAAAGCGACGGCGTTTATCTCGCGATCTACGACAAAGACGGCCTCCTTTCCGGCTGGTACACCGGCAGAGAACTGGCAGGCACGACGCTCTGGCTGCCGGGCGACCGTTTTTCGGTACGCCTGAAGACCGACGAGACCCTGACCGGTTACGGCTACCGGGTGGCGTCCGTCAGCAGCTCACTGCCTGCAGACAAGGCGATGGTGGCCTATCACATCGGGGAGGAACAGTATTTCGATATCTTCCCGGCGGGAGAGCAGATCGCGCTCAATCCCTCCCAGCGGTTCAGGCAGGTGGACGGCGCAGTAATCACAGGCTGGCGCACGGCGGAGGGGGAAACCTACTATTATGACGCCGACAGTTCCCGCTGGTATTCCCGGTATTACCCAGAAACGACCGGTACCGTTGCCGAAGCCGGCTGCCGGTACGACCTGTATGCCGTGACATGTCCCATCGCCATGGGAAAGGACGAGGTCTTTTCCTTCCTGAACGAGGACGAGGTGTTCAATCAGTCGTTTGAGGGCTACGTATACACCCGCAGGCATTTCGTCCACTCCATTGCGGACTGGTACGGCACTTTCGGCCTGTCGCCGTTTTTGCCCATCGCCGCCGCTGCGAGCGCCTTTTTGTCGCTGTACTGGCCCACCAGCGAGTTCCGCGGTTCCTGCTGCGGTTTTTCGATCGCGGCGCTGCTGCAGCACTACGGCAAGATCGACCTGCTTTCCGGACAGGGCGTGGACAGGGTGTCGGAACTTGAACCTGACGACGAGATCCAGAGCATCATCAATTTCTACAACAACCAGGCGATCCCCTGCCATCTGGTGAACCACCTGGGCGTGGACCCCGGCACGGCGGAATACTCCAAACAGCTCAAAGGCCTGTACGAGGCGCTTCATTCCGGAAAACCCGTATATTTTGAGTACTATCCCGGCACCGAGCACCCGTTCAAGGTCCTTCTGACCGAGGGCAATTCCCTTGACAGCCTGACGGCGATCCACGGGATCCTGATGACCGGCGCCTATACGGACGACCGGGGGCGGCACGTGCTGATCGCGTGGGACAACAATTCCTCCGAATATTCGGAAGGCTATTGCGACCTGTACTATATCGACCCGGATTTCACAAATATCTACGAGGCGGGATGGGACGAGCCGCTGGACGGCTTTGCGTGGAACGACGACCTGAGCCAGTTCGATTCCTTCAAAGCCGAGGGGATCTCAAACCCCTTCGCATGGCACATCGCGTTTTTCAAAAACCTGCGTTCCCTGCTGACGCAGGTGACGCAGCTGCTGCGGAAAATGAGACCGATTGTGAAACAAAAGTAATAAAGTAATAAAGTATCAAAGTAACAAATGCGGGCGGGCTCAAGCCCGCACCCGGATGATAGAAAGTCCTTTTACTTGTGGCAGAAGTCCTCACCCAATGACAGAAAGACCTTTTCGGGTGGCATAGGCTTTCTTTAATCAACGCCGCGCTGCGCGGCGTTCCGAATTTGCAACTTTCATACTTTTATACTTTCATACTTTTATAAAAAAAGCCCTCCGGCAGTTCATTCTGAGCCGCCCCCTGTCAAGCAGACAGGGGGCGGCTCAAAAACGCCGGACGGTATGTTTTTTAATTTGCTTTTGTCGTTTTTTCGGTCGGCTTTTCAGTCGGCTTTTCGGTCGGCTTATCAGTCGGCTTCTCGGTTGCCTTTTCAGTCGCCTTTTCGGTGGTTTTTTCGGTCGCCTTTTCCGAAGCCTTTTCGGTCGTTTTTTCCGTGTTCTTTCCGGTCTGCTTTTCCGTCGTCTTCTCAGGTTCCTCCTCTTCCTTCTCTTCCCACTGGGCGTAGAAGTGCAGGTCGCCGCCTTTTTTACCGGCCTCCAGCTTGTCGTTCTCCTTCATAAGACGGAACGTGTCGTCCTTCGGCAGCTTATCGCCGGAGAGCTTGACCCAGTCGTCGCCGTCGGCGGTCGTCGCGTACCACTTTTTGTCGCCGTCGCGGCTCACCTTCCAGCCGGTGAACGCCGAATCTTCCTTTTCGATCCCGAGCTGTTCGTTCCCGAACAGCACGACCTCGCTGTCCGCCAGCACCTGCAGGGAAACGGTCGCCTCAGACTCGTCGTCCTTATGGTAGTGGATCGTCACACAGTCGGGTTTTTCGGCGGAGCACAGCAGCAGCGCCGCAAGGAGCTGTTCGTTCGTGTCTCTGGTGGCTTCGCGCGTTTTCGGGTTGTTATTGGCGCTTTCGCCCACGATATTTTCGCCGAGAATGATCTTTTCCCACTTCTCTTCGCTGCCGGCGTAAGAGATCTGCTTAAGCGCGCCGCACATAAAGAACGCGAACTCCTCGATCTCTTTTACGCGGTCGCCGATCAGAACGCCCGTAAGCGCCTTGCAGTTATAGAACGCGAAACTTTCGATACGCTCCACGGAATCCGGCAAAAACGCCGTCGTGATGGCGCTGCAGTCATAAAACGCGCTGTTCCCGATCACACGCAGGGTCTCGGAGAAGCGGATCCCGCACAGGGACGTGCAGTCGGCAAAGGAGAGGTACCCGACGTCCGTAACGGAATCGGACATGGTCACGCTGATCAGCGCCGTACAGCCGGAAAAGGCGCGCGCCCCGACCGTCGTCATCTGATCGGGCAGGGTGACCGTCGTCAGGGACGTACAGCCCGAAAACGCATCCTCGGGCAGCTCTGTCAGGCCTGTCGAGAAATTGATCTCCTTGACGCCGGTGCAGCCGGAAAAGCTCTCTTTTCCGAGGGTCGTGATGGATTCCGTAAAGTTGATCGCAGTCAGCGCCTCGCAGTTTACAAACGCGCCGGGCTTGATCGTTTCGGTCTTTTCGGGGAACGCCACCTCTTCCAGCGTCACGCAGTCTTCAAACGCGTTGCTGCCGACGGTATTGAGCTCTGCAGGGAGCTTCAGGGCGCTGAGCGACGTGCAGCCCTTGCATAGAAAGTCCGGGATGATCTCCACGCCGTCCGGGATCTGCAGGCCTTGCAGATTTACACAGCCGAAGAACGCGGAATCGCCGACGGTGGTCAGCGCCTGGGAAAGGACCGCGTGCCCGAGCTTTTCACAGCCCGCAAACGCACTTTCCCCGATGGTGGTCAATGCGCCCGGCAGCACGACGCCGGTAAGCGAGGTGCAGTTCAGAAAGCTTTCGGTGCCGATGCCGGTCACGGTGCCCGGGATCAGGACCTGCCTGAGCGCCGGGCACAGCGCAAACATACGGGCAGGGATATTGAAGAGCCCCTCGGGCAGGTCCACTTCCTTCAGGCTGTCGCAGCCCTCAAAGGCGCTCTCCCCGACGGTAATGAACGAGGTATCGATAGCGGTACGTACGTTGTACCGGTTGGTTTTTTCGGCGGAAAGGAATTTTTCGGCATTCGGCGTCAGTACGCTGCGAACGCCCATATAGCGCAGCGGCTCCGTACCGACGATGGGATTGGGAAGCGTAAGCCCTTTGACCGCGGTGGTGATATATCCGCGGTAATCTACGGTATTTCCGAGGTTCCGGTAGTTGCCGGAAAAGGAGACGGAGGCAAGGGACGCGCACCCGAAAAACGCCCGCTCTCCCAAAGAGACAAGGTTCTGCGGTATGGTGACGCTTCTGAGCGCCGTACAGCCGGAGAACGCGGCAAGATCGATATAGGTGACGGAATCCGGCAGCGAAAGGGTTTTCAGCGCGGTACAGTTCGCAAACGCCGCTTCGCCGACGGACGTGATATCCGAAAACGTGATCTTTTCAAGGGAGATGCAGCCGCGAAACGCCCGGTCGCCGATCTCCTTCACGGTCGAAGGCATTTCCACTTCTCTCAGCGACGTATCTCCCGCAAAAGCCGCATCGCCGATCCCGATCACGGGCTTATCCCCGATCGTTTCCGGCAACTGAATAACAGCGGCGCTACCGAGATACTTCATAATGACGGCGCCCTCGTCCTCGATCACGTCGTAGGCGTATTCCTCGCCGATCGTGTACCCCGCAAGCGGATCCGGCGGCTCGGTCTCCTCTTCCACAGTCTCCTCCGGCGTCTCTTCGGCAGCGGCAGTAACGGCCGTCGGCAGACCGAAACGGCAGCCGAATACCAGAAGACCTGCCACAAGCAGGCTCAGGACGCTGATGGGTAAAATGATCTTCATGCGTTCGTTTTTCATTGCGGTACGCTCCGTACCCGGCACGGCGCCGGAACGGCAACGGCTCCTTTCTGAAAAGGTTACTGTTTATTGTAACAGCTTTATTCTGAAATGACAACTGTTTTTGACAAAAAATTTTTAAATAATATATAAATTTTTTACAGCGCCCGTTTTCTGCCTGCCCTTTTTATAAAAAATCCCGCCCGTTTCGGTAAAAATATTGATTTTCCGTACCGAACGTGATATGATGGATTTGTATGGGCGTAAAGCCCCGGCGCCGTTATGGCCGGCATTGCGGCGGGCGGCGGCGCTTTTTGCGCCCGACATATTGTTGAAAGGAAGTAGAACTATGGCAGCAAGCAGACTGATCGGCGATTATCCCGTGATCGGCATCCGTCCCGTGATCGACGGCAGACGCGGCCCCCTGAAGGTGCGGGAGTCGCTGGAGGAGCAGACGCTGAATATGGCGAAGGCCGCACAGAAGCTCTTCACCGAAAACCTGAAATATTCCAACGGTGAGCCCGTGAAGGTCGTCATTTCCCCGACCTCCATCGGCAGGGTGGCGGAGGCCGCCGAATGCGCCGCGTTTTTCAAGAAGGAAGGCGTGGATATCACGCTTTCGGTCACGCCCTGCTGGTGCTACGGCAGCGAGACCATGGATACCGACCCCATGACCGTTAAGGGCGTTTGGGGCTTTAACGCCACGGAGCGCCCCGGCGCCGTGTATCTGGCAAGCGTGCTTGCCACCCACGCCCAGAAGGGCCTGCCCGCCTTCGGCATCTACGGCCACGACGTACAGGACGCAGACGACACCTCCATGCCGGACGACGTGCGTGAAAAACTGCTGCGCTTTGCCCGCGCCGCCGTTGCGGTGTGCACCATGCGCGGCAAATCCTACCTGCAGATCGGCTCCATCTGCATGGGCATCGGCGGCTCCTCCATCAGCCCCGATTTCATCGAGGAATATCTCGGCATGCGCGTGGAGAGCGTGGACGAGGTCGAGATCATCCGCCGCATGAGCGAGAACATCTACGACGAGGCGGAGTTCCAGAAGGCGCTGGCGTGGACGAAGGCGCACTGCCCCGAGGGCTTTGACAAAAACCCCGATTTCGTGCGCAAAACGCCGGAGCAGAAGGAAAAGGACTGGGAATTCACCGTCAAGATGATGGTCATCATCAAGGACCTGATGAACGGCAACCCCAACCTGCCCGCAGGCCGCGAGGAGGAGATGGTGGGACACAACGCCATCGCCGCCGGCTTCCAGGGACAGCGCCAGTGGACGGACTTCTATCCGAACTGCGACTTCGGCGAGGCCCTGTGCAACACCTCCTTCGACTGGAACGGCGCAAGGGAGCCCTACATCCTCGCCACCGAAAACGACACGCTCAACGGCCTTTCCATGCTGTTTATGAAGCTGCTTACCAACCGCGCCCAGATGTTCGCCGACGTGCGCACGTTCTGGAGCGACACGGCGGTCAAACGCGTGACCGGTTACGAGATTGAAGGCAAGGCAAAGGAAGCGGGCGGCTTTATCCACCTGATCAACTCCGGCGCCTGCTGCCTGGACGCCTGCGGCGAGGTCAAAGACGAAAACGGAGACCCCGTCATCAAGCCCTGGTACGACGTGACAGAAGAAGACATCGAAAAGATGCTTGCCGCCACCACCTGGTGCGCGGCGGATAACGGCTATTTCCGCGGCGGCGGATACTCCTCCCGTTTCCTGACCCGCGCCGAGATGCCCGCCACCATGATCCGCCTGAACCTGGTCAAGGGCCTCGGGCCCACGATCCAGATCGCGGAGGGCTACACGGTCAACCTGCCGGACGAGGTCTCCGACATTCTCTGGAAGCGTACGGACTACACATGGCCGTGCACATGGTTCACCCCCATTGTGAACGGCAAGGGGCCCTTCCGTTCCGCCTATGACCTGATGAACTGCTGGGGCGCGAACCACGGCGCCATCAGCTACGGCCACATCGGCGCGGACCTGATCACCATGTGCGCCATGCTGCGCATCCCGGTGGGGCTGCACAACGTGCCCGATGAAAAGATCTTCCGCCCGGCAAGCTGGAACGCCTTCGGCACCAAGGATCCGGAGGGCGCCGATTTCCGCGCCTGCAAGGCGTACGGCCCCATGTACGGCTGAAAAACAACAGGCTGAAAAAGACAGAAAGAAAAAAGAGTGTATCTTTTAACGAGATACGCTCTTTTGCTATACAGTACAAAAGGAAAGAATGGAATGTGCAGGGGTATTTGCTCAGGCTTTTGACTTTGCATAGCATTCGCTGCAGAGAACGGCTCTGTCCTCGCGCGGCTCAAAGGGGACCTTTGCTTCTTTTCCGCATTGGCTGCAAACAGTGACAAAATACTTCCTCTCACCTTTGGCAGCCTGTTTGCGGGCAGTACGACAATCCTTGCAGCGCTGAGGCTCGTTTTCAAAGCCTTTTTCAGCGTAGAATTCCTGCTCGCCTGCAGTGAATACGAATTCTTTTCCGCATTCCTTGCAAATCAGTGTTTTGTCTTCGTACATTGTGCTACCTCGCTGTTTTTTTTCCTGACCTTTCAGTGTGATATATCTGAACAGCCGCAGCTGTTAAGAACTTGAATTCGCCATCGCTTTTTTGAGCTTCGCGCGCATCCGCTGTAAGGCGTTTGACGCAGATTTTTCATTGATCCCGAGCTTTGCGGCGATATCGGCATAACTGAGGCCGCATAGGAACAGCCGCAGGACCTCCCGCTCCCGCCGGCTCAGTTCCGTATTGATCACACGGAACAGGTATTCCGCGTTTTCGTTGGAAATGAGCAGGGTCTCCGGATCCTCGGCGGGATCCGTCGGGTCGACGTCTTCCAGGGAGACGTACGCATGAAGGGGCACGTTTTTCTGCGTCTGCTGGGCTTTGAGGACGGTTCGCAGCCTGTTTTTCATGCAGACCGTCGCAAAGGTCCGAAAGGCCGCTTTTTTGTCCGGCGTATAAGCGTAGACCGAACTGAAAAGGGCAAGCATCGCCTCCTGCACCAGGTCGTCCTGTTCTATGGACGCGCCGGAGATGCCGGACGTCAGATACTTTGCGGTCGGCAGATATCTGCTGAACAGCGCCTCCGCAGCGCCCGGGACGTCCGCCCGGACCGCAGCCGCAAGCTGCTCGTCGCCGTAGTCGCCGAACGCCGCCTTCGGGGTCGTCTTGCTCATACAACTTCCTCTGTCACATTATAACACTTTTATCATAAGGGAAAAGAATGTTTTTGTCAATATTTTTTTTGTCTTTTCGTATTGTAATTTAATTATATTTTTACAAAAATAAGGTTATTTTATTGAATAAGCGTAAAAGACGCTTAATTTTTCGGCAACGCAGCAAAAAAGCGTACGACGATCTCCCGCCAGTTATTAAACACGCTGAGCAGAAAATCGAAGAATCCGAGATTCACATAGACGCCCTCGGTCATGCTGCCGCCGCGTCCGGCGTTGGCTGCAGCGTTCAAAAGAAACGCCTGCGTATAAACGATCCCGCCCTCGCCGAAGATCTCCGCGCGGACATAATTGCCGAGTTTGCCGGCATAGTCGTCAAGGTCGATCACGCCGTCCGACGCTTTTACGGTATCAATGAGCTTTCCCCCGGAAATAAAGCGCACGATCGACGCGTTTTCGGTGTCGATCTGTATCGTATGCGCGTCGTTATCGACCGATACCCCCGTGACCGCGGGCATGGGCAGGTCGGTCCTGCCATCGCCGTCCAGTACGGACCAGGTGATCCCGATATCCTCGTCCGCCGGCAGCTCTCCGTTTTCGATCGCCCCGACCCTGGCCGCCATCGCGTCCGCCGCCGCCTTCACGCTTTCGTAAAGCGGGGTCTCGCCGTAAAATTCCCGCAGGGCGCCGGCGATCTCAACAAGCTCGTCGTAATTGCCGATGCAGTGGCTTGCCGGGAAGCTTTCGCCTTTGGTAAGCGCCTGCCGCAGCGCGTCGCTTGTGAGCGACGTCAACGGGAACAGCGTAAAGCCGGTGTCGATCACGCTCAGCTGATGCGCGTCGGAAGAGGCGATCGCCAGCACCGACCTGCCGTCGGCGGAGAAACGGGTCAGCAGGATATCCCACAGCTTGCGTTCAAAACGCGTCCGGTTGTCGCCTTTTGAATTGATATCGATACCGATGCACGCGTCGTAGGCGTCGATCAGATGGGCGTACTTGTTGATATAGTAGGCATAGGCGGGGTTCCCCTCGTCGTAAGCGTCGGCGGTGTGCAGCTCGTAGCGCGCCTTTGTGTATTCGCCGGGGTGGTTGATCACGCACACGCCGCCGGCTTTGTCAACGCCCCTCACGGCGTCCTCATAGATGGTAACGCTGTTGTCGGCATAGTCGACAAACCAGGAGTTGACGTGGGCGTTGACGGAGAGGGCGTTGTTTTCGATCCCGTAGGGCACCCGCAGGATCGTTCTGCCGTCGTCTGCCGTCAGATAGTCGTCGCCGTTTTCGGCGGTCGTATAGGTATAGGCGGTACCGTCCGGCAGCGTCCCGGCGGAGGAAAGCAGCTCCACGCCGCCCTCGCTGCGGTCCAGAGCGTCGAGCAGGGTTTTGACGATATTGGTATTATCGGTATCCCAGCCCCGGTCCACGGTGCCGTGGTCGGTGATCGCCACGATATCGAAGCCGCACGCCAGATGCCTCGCGACGGACTGCGCCAGCGTCTGGCTGCCATCGCTGGCGTTGGTGTGGGAGTGCAGCGCCGCCTTGTACAGCGTCGCCGCCGTCCAGTCAACGTCCGCATAGGGGTTGGAAACGGTCAGAGGCGCCCCGGCGGCAAAACAGGGCAGAACCGTCAGGCAGAAGCAAAGTGCAAGAAGCACGGCGAGCGTTTTTTTCATGGGGACATCCTCACTTTCGGCAAATGTTGGCGCGAAGTATACATGACTTAAAAAGATTATAACATACTTTTTATAAAAAATCAACCCGCCGCAGTTTTCGGGTTCCGCGCATAAAAAACGCATCCGAAAAGCGTTCGGAAGGCGTATGCAAAAAGCGTTCAAAAGGACTATTGCAAACGCCGGAAAAATGTGCTAAGATAAATATACATATAGCAAAGGAAGGTATTTATTTTGGCAAAAAACCATTCCTCCCCCGCGCAGCGCGACGCACTTCCGACGTCCCTTTACGGCGCTTACCTCAGATCCTACGCGCTGGACCCGGAACGCGACCGGGCGTTCTTTGATCTGGTCGGCGACCTGTATTTCTCGGACGAGGTACAGTACCTCAAACGCTACGAGCAGCATTCCAGCATCAACCGGCTGGACCATGTGCGCAGCGTCACGTACGTGAGCTACGTTTACGCAAAAAAGATGGGACTGGACGTGAAAGCGGCAGTACGCGGCGCCGTACTGCACGACCTGTTTTATTACGACTGGCACGATTCCGCCATGTGGCACCGTCCCCACGGGTTCCTGCACCCGCGTTTCGCGCTGCATAACGCCCGTCTGCTGAATCCCGCGATTTCAAAAAAAGAAGAAAATATTATCCGGCGGCATATGTTCCCGCTGACGCCCACGCCTCCCCGTTACGCGGAAGGGTGGGTGGTCAGCCTGTCCGACAAATACTGCGCGACGGTAGAAATGCTGCGCGCAGAGGTAGGCTTTTTCGGCAAACGGTTTGCCGAAAAACTGGCAGCCGTTTCGGCGGCAGACAGCAACGATTGACCGGGGGTGTTGAAGCTGACTTCGTTTTTCAATCTCGTTCTCATGTTCTTCCTGTTCAGCATGATCGGCTGGGCGGTGGAATGCACGTACCGGTCTCTGGGCGAGCGGCGCCTGATCAATTCCGGCTTTCTCAACGGCCCCATGTGCCCGATCTACGGCACGGGCGTGCTGGTGTTTGAGATCCTGCTCACCCCGATCCGTGAACCGTTTCAGACGCGCTGGTGGCTGGTGCTGCTGGTGGGGACCCTCGGCGCGGACATCGTTGAGTACCTGACGAGCTGGCTGATGGAAAAGCTGTTCCATCAGCGCTGGTGGGATTATTCCCATGAGTTCATGAACCTGCACGGGCGCATCTGCCTGAAGCATACCTGCTACTGGGCGTTTGCCTGTATGCTTTACGCCTATTTCATCAGCCCCCTTTACGGGTACCTGATCAGCTTTGTGCCGCAAAACCTGCGCTACGTCATGCTGGCGGTGATCTTTGCCGTGTTTATTTGCGACCTGTTCCTGACGGTAAAAGCCACCATCAATATCCGCAGGCTCACGGCAAAGATCGACGACCTTAAACTCAATATCTCTATGGCAGGCGAATTCGTCAAGATCGCCACCGGCAGCCTGAAGGGCAAGGCGGAGAACAAATACTCGGAATTCAAGGAGACCGTCGCCGCGGTGCCCGAAAAATTTGACGCCTGGAGAAGCGACGTCAGCGCGGATTTTGCGGAGCTGCGCAGCCAGTTCAACGCCCTGACCGCCGACAAAAAAAACGCGAAACCCGCCGAACGCAGCGAACGAAGGCTTTTCAACGAGACACAGCTCGGCAAGGGCGTGGAACGCCGCCTGAAAGAGCTGGAGGAAAAGTGGAACGAGATCATCAAGAAATCGGGAGAATAAAAGGGATCGTCCGCCTTCGCGGACGATTTTTTGATTTCAACATACGGACGGGTGACCGGCAAAATCTTTCTCTTGCAATTTGACAAAAGATAGTCTATAATGGAGACTGTACTTTTCTTTTATTGATATACCCGATTCTCAAAGAAAGGAACCGGTCCGGCGGACGTACCGACGCCTGCCGACGTCCGGAAACAAGACCCATGCCAAGGTTTATGAAAAAATGCGTGGCGCTGCTGCTGTGCGTTGCCATGATGACGTTTTTACCGACGATGGTCGCGAACGCGACGAGCGAGGCGGTATTGATCTACGTTCCGGATATGACGGAGATCACGCTCTACGAAAACGCCGGGACCGAGGAACAGGCGATCCTGTTCGACTACGACGACGCCTCCACGGCGCTCCCCATTGCCAATATCTTTTTGGGGCTGTTTATTGCGAACGACTCGAAAAGCAGCGGGATCGCCCGCGTCAACGATTCGCTCAAAACGATCTTCCAGCCCATCCTCTGCACACCTTCCGGGGACCCCGTCAATGAAAACAGCGGCACCCGCAGCTTCGTATCCCCCGTCTCCACCCAGCGGGATACCGAAAACTATACCATGAACATCGACGCGCTGGTGCGTGCGATGCCGGGCAGGCTTTCCGCGGACGAAGCCTACGTTTTCAACTATGACTGGCGGCTGGATCCCCACGCAAACGCCGACGTCCTGAAGACCTTTATCGATCTGGTGCTGGAATACTCCGGGCGCAGCAGGGTCGCGCTGCTTTCCGGCGGCAGCGGCGGAAACGTGGTCAATTCCTATCTGTACCACTTTTTCGACCATGCCGTCCATCACGTGCTCAACTGCGTCTTTTTGGACAGCGCCATCGTCGGCAACCCGATCATCGGCGACCTGATGAGCGGCGAGCTTGCGCGTACGCTGGGCACCGAGCGGGACGGCACCGACGGTTACTTTGATATCGGCGACGTGTTCGATACGCTTACAGGCGAAGACATGGGCGCCGCGATCGCGCGCTATCTCGGCGACGACCCCGGCGGCCTCGCAGAGGCGGCGTTTACCGCCTTCCTCGGCAACTCCTCCTCCACGTCCCTGGCGGCTTCGCTCGTCATGCAGCTGGCGGCGCTGATCATCGACCGCAACCGCCTGTTCATGAAACTGGGCAGCGGCTATAAAAACCTGATGTTTGACGCCGGCGAGACGATCTATGAAGACTCTCTGCGCGAATACATGCGCAATATGCCGGGGCTTTGGGCGCTCGTCCCGCAGGAAAATTACGAAAAAGCGATCAAATTCATGTTCGGCGGTTTTTCTAACATTGACCGCACGCTGCTCAACCGCATCGGCGACTACCGGACCGTTATGGCGGACACGGCGCGTACCTTTGCCTCCTTGCAGGCGTACGGCATCGGCGTAAACATCGTCGCGGGCTACAATCGGCAGATCGTGCCTCTGACCGCAAGCATCAACATGCAGTCGGACGGCATGCAGGCGGTCAAATACGCCTCTTTGGGCGCAACGGCTGCCGACGCGACAAGAGAACTTGAAACCGTAACCAAGTGTTCCCGGGGGCACACCCACATGGAGAGAGGCTTAAAGATCGACGCCGCCACCTGCCTGCTGCCGGAGAGCACCTGGTTCATCAAAAACCACGCGTTTTTACGCTACGACAACGACAGCACCGCGCAGTTCGTGGTGTGGCTGACGATGACCGGCGCCCAGCGCTCGATCTGGCAGAACGACAGTTATCCGCAGTTTTTGGCGTATTCCGCCAGTGAAAAGGAACTGACGCCCTATTCCGCGCAGAACAGCGACGCCGCCTCCTACGCCTACGGCGACATGGACATGGACGGCAGTGTGGACGCGACGGACGCGCGGCTGGCGCTGCGCAGCTCCGTGGGGCTGGAAGGCGAGCCCTCAAGCCTCACGCTCTCCATCGGCGACGTGGACGGGGACGGCAGGATCACCGCCATGGACGCGCGGCTCATCCTGCGGTTTTCCGTAAACCTGATCACATACTTCCCGGTCCAGACCGGCTGACCCTTTTTATACAGATAAATGAGCGGACGTACCGACCGAAGGCGCGTCCGCTTTTTTATTTTTTTCTGCTTTTCAGTTTATCATAGATCCATGCCGCAAACGGTTCGGCGGCGTGTCCGCTTCTATGAGATTTTCTTCTTCTATTACAGCTTTTCTTTGATCCACGCCGCAGCCGTTTCGGCGGCGTGTCCGCTGTCGCAGAAGCCGTGCTTTTCGATGAAAGCGGCGGTCTTTTTTTGTTCCGCCTCCGGGTCGAAGGCGGCGATCAGCGCCTCCATCCCGTCGTTATCCTGCGCCATCGGGAAAGGCAGCGAATCCGGCGGGATAAAAAAGTCGCGTTCCTTCCGGTAACTCTCGAGATCGGAGGCGTACAGCAGCACCGGGCGGCCGGTCTGCATAAAATCGAACATCACCGAGGAGTAGTCCGTCACGACCGCGTCGCTGACCGTGTACAGGCGCTGGATATCGGGAAAAGCAGAGACGTCAACGACCGTTTTGCCGTCGGCGGCAAGCCCGCCCGCCGCCTTCGCCACGTTCGGGTGCAGGCGCAATAGCACCGTCCATTCGCCGCCGAAACGCCCGGCAAGCGCTTTTGCGAGCCGCGGATAATCCAGGTCGTACGCCCCGAGCCTGCCGTCGTTTCGGAAGGTGGGCGCGTAGAGGCAGATACGCCGGTCCTCCTTAACGCCGATCTCCCGGCGGGTCCGGCGCCGGTCCGCTTCGGTGGCGGAAAACAGAATATCGTTGCGCGGCAGGCCGTTTTCTATGATCTCCCCCTGCGGGAACCAGAACGCCTCCCGATAGAGCTTTGTAAGCGTTTTGCTGTTGGAAAGCATCACGTCCGTAAAGCGCGCGTCGCGCTGCGCCATACGCAGGTACCCTGCGGGCAGCGTATCGGCGGCGTCGGCTTCGATCTTTTTCAGGCCGAACGCGCCGTGCCAGGTCTGCATATAATACTGGTTCTTTTTTTTCACGGTGTAGTATTTGCGGGCGTTGTCGATCCAGATCTTTGCCGTGGACATATGGTAGACGTACGCGACGCTGCCGAACCGGACCGCACGCACGCCGTCGGGCAGGGAGGTTTCCTCGCCCTTTTTCGTCATCCAGCGGATATCCAGCTTTCCGGCAAGGTCCGGGTCCCGCAGCAGCACGTCCGTGATATACTTCGGGTTATCGCTGTAGCCCCTGCCGAAGAAGGAGACCACCGCGATCTTATTCTTCTTGACCGGACAGATCCGGAAAAGCTGCCAGCATACGCGGCGCACAACGCCGCCGGCGACCTCCGTCAGCCGCTGCAGATTCATTCGCTCTCCTCCTCTTCCGGGCTTTTGAGCAGCCCTTTGTGTTTTGCCACCATCACGATGCGGCAGATCAGGATCGCCCACTCGGACACCGAGGTCATGGCGGCAAAATACACGGCCTCCGGCTTTCCGACGGCAAACAGGATCCCCAGCCCGACGATATGGACGACGGTGCCCACCAGCACCGACCGGTTGGCGTCCGCCGAGCGTCCCATGGCGCCAAGCGTCGGGAAGCCCAGCACGTAACTCGGCAGAATGGCGGCGACGGCGGGCACGAACGCCCGCAATATCGGCGCCGCGCCGGCAAATTCTTCGCCGAACGCCAGCACGCACAAAGGCTTTGCGAAAATAAACACGACCGCGCATCCGGTGGCAATGACCGGCATCGCAAACAGCAGCAGCTTTTTGACCAGCTTAAAGTCCCGGTGCTTGACCATATACGGGTACAGGCTGTCCGCAATCGGGGACATGCCGCTTTTTGCGGTGGTCAGCACTTTATCTGCGGAAGCGTAGCAGCCGGTGGCCGTGCCGGTGGTATCCACGAAGCCGAGGATCACGGTATTGGCGGCGCTGTACACCGTTGTCGCAATGCGCGAAACGAAGAAAAACAGCGAACGGCGCAGGTCCGCCAGCACTTCCGCCCTGCAAACGCGCCGGAACCGGTAGCCCAGCGCCCGCCGGATGTGCAAAAACGCCCCTGCCACCGCGCCGATATTGCCGATCAGAAGCAGCAGCGGGATCATCAGGACCTGCTCTTTTGTACGCAGAAACACAAAGATCATCACGGCGAAAAACGCGCGGATCGCCACGGTGCGCACCGTGATCGCCGTCATTTTTTCAATGCCGCGGTACAGAAAATCGGGTAAAAAGGCGTTTGCGGCGTATGCCGCAAAATATAAGAGATAGAGCGTCGGGTCGGCGCGGAATTTCGGCACGAACAGGCACAGCGCCGCCATGACAAATGCGGATATCACCGTTAAAAAGCCTTTTAATACCGTGATGCTCGTCAGTTTCTTTTCGATGTACGCCTTATCCTCCCGGTGCTTTGAGATATCCTCCGTGGCGGAGAGCATAAAGCCGAAATCAAGAAACAGCTGAAAATACACCATCACCGCCGTGGCGAAACCGACGACGCCATAGACCTCCGGCCCCAGCACGCGCGTCTGGTAAGGCACGGTGATGAAGCTGAAAAAATAGGACGAAAACTGCAGGATATACAGCATCACCGTATTTTTGATCAGGTTTCCGGTTCGTTTCATATTCTCATTCTCTTGCCTTCAGGCGGTCTTTTGTTTTTTCAGTGAAAACGCTGTTTCCGGCGCCGGGTACCGTTTTTTTTTGACGACCGGCTCCGGCACGGCGCGTTGGTTTATTTTTTCAGGGAAAACGCGATTTTCAGCGCCAGGTACTGTTTTTTGTCGATCAGTTCCAGCACGGCGCGCTGGGCGGCGGACAGGGTGACGAGATAGGGCGACGCGTGCAGGTCCGGCACCCGTTCACGGACGTACTGATGCAGGTACAGAAGCACCGCGCGCGGCGCGTCCGTTTTGACCATGCGCACCGTTTGCAGATACAGGGCGTGGAACACGGTCAGGAAATCCAGCGCCTCCCCGTAGGCGGAACTCAGCCCCGCCTGTCGGTAAAAGGCGTCCACGCCGGCAAGCGCCGCCGTCAGGTCCCGGCAGCGTTTTTCATGGTCGCCGCCGCGGTGCATGATGCTGTCCGGCCGCTGCACGTATTCGTAAAGCGGCGCGGGCAGATACGCAATCTTTCCGGCAAAGGGACAGAGCTTCGGGACCGTCGCCAGGTCCTCATAATAGGCGTGCTCCGGAAAACGGATTCCCTGCGACAGATACAGGTCCCGCCGGAACACCTTGTTGCACGCCAGCACCGGCGCAAACAAAAACGCCGGCGACTCGGCAAGCGTAAAAACGGCGGGTACGCCGCCGGAAGGATGCTGATCGGCGCCGAAATGCGCATACCCCGCCTCCGTTTTCAACACGGCGCCGTCTTCGCTCACGTGGGCGGCGTCAAACACGGCGGCGTGGGCGCCGGTATCCGAAAGCATGCCGTCGATACGTTCCAGCGCGTCGGGCACGATCCGGTCGTCCGCGTCAATAAACCAGAGGTACTCCCCGGCGGCGTTTTCGATCCCGGTGTTGCGCGCGCCCCCGAGACCCTTGTTCTCCTGCCGGATCACATGCAGGGACGGCAGCTTTCCGGAAAAGCCTTCTGCGGCCTCTGCGGTCCGGTCCGTCGACCCGTCGTCCACCACCAGAACCTCAAAATCCCGGTACGTCTGCGCCGCAACGGACCCGAGACATCCGGGAAGCTGTTTTTCCATATTGTAAGCGGGGATGATGAGGGTGTATTTCGGCATGAGGGCTCCTTTTGGAAAAAGTAAAAAAGTAAAAAAGATACAAAGTAACAAATGCGGGCGGGCTGTGCCCGCACCCGATCGTATATGACTTAAGGGATTCGCCTCATCGGGAACACCTGCTGATTGAAATTGTTAAAGATTAAAAAAATAAAGATAAAAATAAGGTAAGCGGGAAATCAGTAACTCGCAAATGAAGGTTGGAACAGAGACAGAAGCCTTCTGTCATCAACGCCGCGCCAAGGCGGCGCTCCGAATCAGTTACTTCGTTACTTTCCTGCTTTTCTGCTTTTGACCATCTTTTCCGTCACTTTTAAAACAGCCCCATAAACCCTTCCCGTCTCCGTTTCTTCTTCCGTGTGCAGCGAATAGCCGAGGAAGGTCCAGAACAGCACCGCGCTCACGGTGATGACAAAGAAGAGGTCGGACAAAAACAGCGCGGAGACGGCAAACAGCGCAGCGCCGCCCGCCGTAAAGGCAAAGGTCCCGTCTTCGGGAAAGCGGAACAGTTTTTTGAACAGCGCTATGGCGGCGAGCACAAGGAAAAGGTACAGCCACGGCGCGCCGAGAATGCCCGTAAACGCAAGGATATCCAGGTATCCGTTGTGCGACAGCGTGCCGCGCACGGCGACGATGGTATCCGGTTCCTTTTCCCGGGCGATCGGCACGATCCCGCGCGGAGAGGTCCCGAAAACAAGGCAGTGCCGGAATACCTTCAGGGTATCCCGCCAGCGCAGGAACCGCCCGTTGGAGATATCTGATTTACCGAGATCCGTCCGGGAAAGCGGCGCGTCGGTATCGCCGCGCAGGTCCTCCACGTCGTCGGGCACAATATCGGAGGCGTCTCCCTCGCCGGTGTAACCGGAATACAAAATCTCAAGCCCGGACATCCGGTACAGGGTTTCGTACCCCGCCGCGACCGCGTCGTCGGAGACGGTGGGCAGCGCCGCTTTGAGCTTCGGCAGCCCGACCTGGACCGCGCGCACGCCTGCAAGCATAAGGGCACACACGCCTACGCAGCAGATCGCCGGGATCAGATACCTGAGCGCTTTCCGGTTTTCCGTTTTTTGTCTGAGCGTCCCGTTTGCTCCGATCAGGACAAACGCCATCACGCTGAGCCCCACGGCAAGCCCCACCAACGCCGAGCGGGAGCCGCCCAGCACCAGATATAAAAACTGCAGGATCATCTGCAGGACGGCGGCGATCCGGCCGGATACTTTGCGGGAACGTCTGAGCGTCCAGATACAGGACAAAATGCAGGCGCCGCAAACGAACCCCGCGAAATTGGGATCCTGAAACAGCCCCCACAGCCGCTGCCACTGGGTATTGAAGCCCTGCGCCACCGCGCCGCCGGTCGGCCGCGTGACCACGTACTCCACATCCGCAAAGTACATGACCACCGACAGCAGCACAAAAACAGCCCATACGCCGTTGAGAACGAGCATCATGGCGCGAAGCTCTTTTTCCCGCGCGTCCCGGTCCTCGTCGACGCCGGCGGGATAACACAGCAGGAAAAACAAAAGCAGCGTCCCCATCGCCTTGACGTTATCGGTGAAGGCATAGCGGAAATTGACAAGGCAGGAGACGCCCGTCATCAGCGTAAATACAATGAGCAGGTCCGTTTTTCTGTCCTTGAAAACGACGGCGCCCTGCCCCATCCCGTACAGGATCACCAGAAACCCGACGGCGAACACCCCGGCGCTGACAGCGGCGGGGCGGATCAACAGATTCAGGGGCAGCACCTCACGCACGACGGTATATGCCAGCAAAAAGCAGAGATACACGGTACGCAGAGTGTGGAAAGACGGTTTTTTCATGGCGGTCCTTTCGTTAACGTATGAAAAAATACGATACAAAAAAACGAAAACTCACAGCCGCAGCCGGGCGATCGTATCTGCCGCAAGGCATATGAGCCGCGGCGACCCGGTGCGGAATACGGAGATACAAACGGCGTCCGCAGGGGTGTCCGGACGGGCATACCGGGCGGAAAACCTGCCCGCCGGGGTCAGCAGGGCTTTTTCGGCTTCCCGCCGAAGGGCGGCGGGATCCCGCACGCGCTGCACGGCCGTTCTGCGGGCAAGCGCAAAAAACACGTGGCGGATATGGATATTCGCAAGGCTCGCCCGCTGCTCCTCAGTCGGAGCGCCGAAACGGGAAACGGCGTCATACATCTCCCGGAAACGGAGATCCGTCAGCGCCATGCCGTCGGCGGCAACACGCCCGGTCAAAGAATCGCTGCCGCCGGTGCGGTACAGATACAACGCGCCGGGGAACAGACGGACCGAACCGACCGCACAGAATACGCGGCAGTTGTACGTCAAATCCTCGCTGATCCGCGTCGTTCCGAAGCGGATCCCCTGCACCGCCTCGCGGCGGTAAAGCTTGTTCCAGACGTAGGCAAAGCAGCGCCTGCGGTCCAGTTCACAGATCAGGTCGCTGCGCGTCCCGTCGCCCTCAAAGAGAGCAGGGCCGCCGGGCGACTCCGTTGAGCCGATCTCCGCGTTTCCGGCGCACCGTTCGTGCCGGTAGCCGCAAACAGTCACGTCCGCCCCGTCGGCTGCCGTAACGAGCGCCCGCAGGCTGCCCGGATACAGCCGATCGTCGGCGTCCGCAAAATACAGATACTCTCCGCGGGCATGCGCCAGCGCAAGGTTGCGCGCAGCGCCCGCCCCAAGGTTTTCGGGCGTATCCAGTACTTTCAGCCGATCGTCCCGCGCGGCGGCTGCCGACAGGATCGCACGGCTTCCATCGGTGCTCGCGTCGTTGACGGCAAGCACCTCCAATGAAACGCCCTTTTGCCCCAACAGGGCGTCAAGCGCGTCGGGCAACGTGTTTTCGGCGTTATACACCGGCAGGATCACGGAAACTGTCGGGCGTTCGGACATACTCGTTTCGCTGCTCCTTTCATCGGGACTGCATAACAAACTCGGACAAGCGGCGCGTCAACCCTCCTGCGCCCACCGGCTGCGCTCCCGCGCGGCGGCTTCCAGCGCGGATTCCACCACGCCGTCCATGTCCATATACCGGTATTCCGCCAGTCTGCCGCCGAAAATGACGTTCGGCTCCTTGACCGCAAGGGCGGCGTAGCGCATATAGATCAGGTTGTTTTTTTCGTCGTTGACAGGATAATACGGCTCCCCTCCCTCGGCGGGAGAGAGCGGATATTCCCGGGTAAGCACGGTAACAGGGGACTTTGCGCCTGTAAAGTGCTTATGCTCTATGATCCGTGTGTAGGGGACGGCGGCGTCGGTAAAGTTTTTGACCGCCACGCCTTGGGCGTTGTCGGTATCGCGCAGCACCTCGGTCTCAAACCGCAGGGAGCGGTAATCCGGCCTGCCGAAGCGGGCGTCGTAAAAATCGTCCAGCGTGCCGGTATAAACGATCCGCCGCGCCTGCGCGTTCCAATAGTCGCGGCGCAGGTTATAGTTTTCGCCGGTCACGACCTCGGCGCCGTCCAGCAAACGGAAAACAAGCGTGTTGTACCCCTCGGCAGGGATCCCCTGATACGGGTCGGAAAAATAGCTGTTGTCGTAGGTAAAGCGGACCGGCAGGCGCTTGATGATAAACGCCGGCAGCTCGCTGCAGGGGCGGCCCCACTGTTTTTCGGTATAACCGCGCACCAGCTTTTCATAGATGTCCCTGCCCACCAGCATGATCGCCTGCTCCTCCAGATTGCGCGGCTCTGTGATCCCTTCGCGCTGGGAGGCGATGACCGCCTTCGCCTGATCCGGGGTCGTGACGCCCCACATCTGACGGAAGGTGTTCATATTGAACGGCAGGTTATAGATCTCTCCCCTGTATTCCGCCAGCGGCGCGTTCGTGAAGCGGTTCATGGCCACGAAACGCCGGACGTACTCCCAGACGGCGCGGTTTTTCGTATGGAAAATATGCGCGCCGTACAGATGCACGTCGATCCCTTCGATATTCCGGCAGCGGATATTGCCGCCGGGCGCGTCCCGCTGTTCGACGACCAGCACCGTTTTTCCGGCGTCCAGCATCTCCCTGGCGAACACGCAGCCGAACAGTCCGCTGCCGACGATCAGATAGTCGTATGGTTTCAAATCGATTCCTCTTTTGCCTTGGTTTCGGCGTTATGATAGCACAGGTCCCTGAAATCTGTTTGAAAGGATCACGCAAGCAGCTCCTCCGCCAGCGCCACGATCCGTTCGTAGGTTTTCTCCCGGTCAAACTGGGTTTCGGCGATATTTCTTGCCGCTCTGCCCATTTCGGCGCGGCGCTCGGGATCCCGGTACAGCGTTTCAATGGCGTCCGCCAGCGCTTCGGCGTCCTCCGGCTTTACGTTGACGCCGAAGCCGTCCGCCTCGGTCTTGCGGCAGAATTCGGGGTCCAGCCCCGTATTGACCATCGGGACGCCCGCGGCAAGGTAATCGCCGATCTTGGAGACGATGCTCTGGGACGCCTTCGCGATCAGGGAGTTGACGGTCAGATCCCCGGCGCAGAGCATGGCCGCCATGCGTTCCCGCGGCAGGTAGCCGGTAAAGACGGCAGGGACCCCGATCTCCTGCGCGTGTTTTTCAAGCGCCGCCCGGTCCGGCCCGTCGCCCATGATAACGGGAACGATCTGCGTAAGCCCGCGCCGGTGCAGAAGCGTTACAGCGTCAAGCAGCGTTTTCAGGTCGTAGCTGGTCCCCGGCGTCCCGGCGTAGGAGACCCGGAAAGCGTCTTCGGGTTTTTGGGTCTCACCGGCAAACTTTGCCGCGCCCCGGTCAAATTCGGCAAGGTCACACCCCACGTACACGACGGCGCGCTTTTCCGGCTTCACGCCGTATTTCATCGGCTCGTCGGCGTAGGTTTCGGAGGAGCCGACGACGGCGTCGGCAAGCCGGTAGACGCGCTTAGCAAAAAACGTGAAGTAACTGAAGATCAGGTCGCTGACCACCGGCACGTCAAAGACCATGCGCATGGCCTCCGGCCAGAGATCCTCCACGTCTACCACAAAGGGAACGCCCCGCGCCTTGGCGCGTTTGCCCGCGACGTACGCCAGACGGTTGTCGGGGACGAGCGCGTAGATCAGGTCGTATTCGGCGGTTTTCAGGTACCGCCCCATGCGCCGTGAAAGTCCCGCAAGGCTGAGGATCCGGCGCGGCTCGACGTTTCGTTTATAGCCCCATTCGTGCAGCAGGGTCAGCTTTGCGGCGCTTTTCTCCTGCGCCCGTTCAAGATCGGCGGCAGTCCTGCGGCGCTTTTCCCAATGCTGAAAATCGGCGGTCGCCAGTTCCACGGCGTACCCGCGCCCACAAAAGTATTCCGCGAGATAATGCAGCCGCGCCAGGCCCTTTTCACCGGGCAGCGCAACGTCGCTCGCGACGATCAGGATCTTTTTCATTTTTGATCTTCCCCAATCCTGTTACAGCGTACAAGAATTCATTTTATTGTATCAAAAATTCCGCAGGTTGTCAAGAAAAGCACACAGAGGAAAGCTATAAAAGTATGAAAGTAAAAAAGATACAAAGTAACAAATAACGGCGGGCTGCGCCCGCACCCGATTTTCAGGCGGCTATACGCCCCGGCGTCCCGGAATGCGCCCGTTGACCGGAAAGAGGAATAACAGATATCAAAATCGGCAGGGAAAGTTCCTTCTGTTTTTATGCTCCGGCATTTTCACTATTCTCCGAAACGTCTTCACGCCCCGGCATTTTCATTATTCTCCGAAATGTCTTCACGCCCCGGCCTGCATTCGGTTTCAGCCGGGGGTCGGCGTGCGGCGGAAGCCCTCTATGATCAACGCCAAGCGGCGTTCCTTATTTGCAACTTTGCATCTTTTCACTTTCATACTTTGAAAACAGCCCGCTCCGGGGAGCGGGCTGTTTTTACCGTTCGTAATGGTGCGCTTCTTTGAGCATCATGTCCTTGACCTTCATGATCCGGGTGGTGGCGCCGCGCTCGTTTTCTTCGAGCTTCATGGCGATATACCGGATCGTCTCCTCATACTGGGGGATCATCACGTGCTCAAGGGCGTTGACGCGGCGGCGCGTTTTTTCGATCTCCGCCGCCATGAGCTGGCAGGATTTTTCCACCTCCGCCAGCCGCAGCAGATCCGGCAGGATATCGGAGAGGTATTTTACCGCGTCGTCCAGGTCGCTGGAGGTAAAGGCGAAGCCGTAGGGATAGATATCCGCGCCGTCCGCAGTGTTAAGCCGCGTTTTGTAAACCGGGATCATCACGCTCATCACGTTTTTCTCGGTGATCTCCACCTCGGCGGACTGCATGGGCATCATCAGCGCCGCCTCGATCCTCGCGTCGTCCATGACCGAGCGCGCCAGCGCCATATGGGCGTTCGCCTCCCGGATCTTCTGCTCCACTTTTTTGCGCAGCGCCTTGTTCTCACGCACCATCTCCATAAAGCGGCGCATGAGCTCGTCGCGCTTGTCCTTGAGCAGCTTATGCCCGCGCCGCGCCGTGGAGAGCTTGCGCTTGAGGTTCGTCAGCTCCATGCGCGTGGGGTTTACGTTCATGACTGCCATTCCGTTTTACCGCATACCGTACGGTATGCCCAGAAAGGTCCTTTCCCGGAAAAATGATCGTTTTCAGTCCTTCGGATCGTAGTATTCGTCCAGAAGCTTGGAGGAAATACGTTTGAGCTCGGTGCGCGGCAGGATACGCAGAAGCTCCCAGCCGATGTCCAGCGTCTCCTCGATGCTGCGGTCCGTGTCGTTGCCCTGAGAAACATAGCGGGTCTCAAAGGCGTCGGCAAATTTCGCGTACAGCTTGTCGATATCGGTCAGCGCCGCTTCGCCCAAAATCACCATCAGCTCCTTCGCGTCCTTGCCGCGGGCGTAGGCGGAAAAGAGCTGGTTCATGGTGTTGGAGTGGTCCTTGCGGGTCTTGCCCTCGCCGATGCCCTTATCCTTCAGACGCGAAAGGCTCGGCAGCACGTCCACCGGCGGGGTCACGCCCTTGCGGTACAGCTCGCGCGACAGGATGATCTGCCCCTCGGTGATGTAGCCGGTCAGGTCCGGGATCGGGTGGGTCTTGTCGTCCTCGGGCATGGAGAGGATCGGGATCATCGTGATGGAGCCCTTTTTTCCCTTCTGCCGCCCGGCGCGCTCGTAGAGCGAAGCAAGGTCGGTGTACATATAGCCGGGGTATCCGCGCCTGCCGGGCACCTCCTTGCGCGCGGCGGAGACCTCGCGCAGGGCGTCGGCGTAGTTCGTAATGTCGGTCAGGATGACCAGCACGTGCATATCCAGGTCGAACGCCAGGTACTCGGCGGCGGTCAGCGCCATACGCGGGGTCGCGATGCGCTCGATGGCCGGGTCGTTGGCAAGGTTCGTGAACATGACCGTGCGGTCGATGGCGCCGGTCTCCCGGAAGGATTCCACAAAATAGTTGGACTCCTCGAACGTGATGCCCATGGCGGCGAACACCACGGCAAAATTCTCTTCGGTGCCGCGCACCTTCGCCTGCCGGGCGATCTGCGCCGCCAGCTGCGCGTGGGGCAGACCGGAGGCGGAGAAGATGGGCAGCTTCTGGCCGCGGACCAGCGTGTTCAGCCCGTCGATCGCCGACACGCCCGTCTGGATGAACTCCTCGGGATAGGCGCGCGCCGCCGGGTTCATGGGCGTGCCGTTCACGTCCAGCCGCTTTTCGGGAATGATCTGCGGGCCGCCGTCGATGGGCCTGCCCAGGCCGTCGAACACGCGCCCCAGCATATCGGCGGACACGCCCAGCTCCATCTGCCTGCCGGAAAAGCGCACCTTGCTGGTGGCAAGGTTGATGCCGGCGGCGTTTTCAAAAAGCTGGACCAGCGCGTTTGTGCCGTCGATCTCCAGCACGCGGCAGCGGCGGGTCTCGCCGTTCGCAAGCTCGATCTCGCCGAGCTCCTCATATTTTACGCCCTCCACGTCTCTGACGAGCATCAGAGGGCCTGCAACCTCCTGCAGGGTCCGGTATTCTTTGGGCATCAGTCTTCCTCCTTTTCGGCAAGCGCAAGGTCGATCTCCGCCTGCAGCGCGCCGGAAACGCGCGTAAATTCGGCGTCAACGTCCTTCTCTTCCACATATTTGAAGCGGCCGATATCCTCCCGCACCGCAAGAGACGAGAGCTTTTCGATATCCGCGCCCAGCTGCAGCGCATCCAGCGCGCGGTCGTAATACATCAGCACCAGGCGCATCATCAGCAGCTGCTTTTTCGGGGAGGTATAGGTATCCACCTCGTGGAACGCCAGCTGATGTAAAAAGTCCTCCCGGATCGAGCGCGCCGCTTCCATCTTCAGGCGGTCCTGAGGCGAGAGGGCGTCCATACCCACGAGCTTCACGATCTCCTCGAGGGAGGCCTCCTCCGAAAGCAGCGCCATCATGCGGCCGCGGTTGAGCGTCCAGTCCTCCGCCACGTTCTCATTGAACCAATTGCCGAGGGAATCGGCGTACAGCGAATAGGAGGTCAGCCAGTTGATCGCCGGGAAATGCCGCTTGTAGGCAAGGGCGGAATCCAGGCCCCAGAAGACCTTCACGATCCGCAGGGTCGCCTGCGACACCGGCTCCGAAATATCGCCGCCGGGCGGCGAGACCGCGCCGATCACCGACAGAGAGGCTTCCCTGCCGTCGCTGCCGAGGCACCTGACGCGCCCGGCGCGCTCATAAAACTGCGCGAGCCGCGAACCCAGGTACGCAGGGTATCCCTCTTCACCGGGCATCTCCTCCAGACGGCCGGACATTTCGCGCAGCGCCTCCGCCCAGCGGGAAGTGGAATCCGCCATCAGGGCGACGGAGTAGCCCATATCGCGGAAGTATTCGGCAATGGTGATACCGGTATAAATGGACGCCTCCCGCGCCGCCACGGGCATATCGGAGGTATTGGCGATCAGGACGGTACGCTCCATCAGGGATTTGCCCGTATGCGGGTCGATCAGCTCCGGGAACTCGTTGAGCACGTCGGTCATCTCGTTGCCGCGCTCGCCGCAGCCGATATAGACCACGATATCCGCCTCCGCCCACTTGGCGAGCTGATGCTGCGTCACGGTCTTGCCGCTGCCGAAGGGGCCGGGAATGGCAGCCACGCCGCCCTTTGCGATGGGGAACAGCGTATCCACCACGCGCTGGCCGGTGATCAGCGGCATATCGGGAGACAGCTTGGTGGCGTAGGGCCTGCCGCGCCGGACGGGCCACTTCTGCATCAGGGTCAGCGGGACCGTCTTTGTGCCGGCGCTGACCTGCCCGATCTCATCGACCACCGTATAATCCCCCTCGTTCAGGGCTTTCAGCGTCCCTTCCACGCCGTAGGGGACCATGATCCGGTGCTTCACGACGGCGGTCTCCTGCACGTAGCCCAGGATATCGCCGGCGGCGACCTTGTCGCCCGCCTTTTTTTCGGGGTAGAAATGCCATTTTTCGGCGCGGTCAAGGGAGGGCACCTCGATGCCGCGGGTCAGGTTGTTGCCCGCCACCGCGCGGATCTTTTCAAGGGGCCGCTGGATCCCGTCAAAGATCCCTTTGATCAGCCCCGGCCCCAGCTCCACGCTCAGCGGCATACCGGTGGATTCCACCGCCTCGCCCGTGCCGAGCCCCGCGGTCTCCTCATATACCTGCACGCTGGCGCGGTCGCCGTGCATCTCGATGATCTCGCCGATCAGACGCTTTTCCGACACGCGGACCACGTCAAACATATTCGCGTCGCGCATGCCCTCGGCGATGACCAGCGGGCCTGCGACCTTCACAATTCTGCCTGTACTCAACAAAATCAACCTCTCTTCCGTCGCCTGCAGGCGGCCTAAGGAACAAGCGCCCCGGCGAGGTCTGTTTTTTGCCCGGATCAGTCGGGCAGGATATCGGAGCCGACCGCCTGTTCCACCGAACGGCTCACGTTTTTCATACCGATCCCCGTATTTCCGGAGACGCCCGGGATGGGGATGATGGCAGGGACCGTACGCGCGCGGTATTTGGAAAGCTCCGCGTCCATGGCGGCCGCAAGCTTTTCGGTGATGAACAGCACGGCGTATTCGTCCGCGATCTGCCTGAGCAGACGCGCACCCTCGGCGGGATCCTCGACGGGGAAGATATCCGCCCCCACCGAAGAGAAGCCGTAGATGCTGTCCCTGTCGCCCATAACGCCCAGCTTATACATAAGGCGTACGCATCCTTTCTCTGATTTTTTCTTCCGGCAGGCCGTTTTTCTTGGCCGCAAGCAAAATCCGGACGTTCATGACCTCCGTTTGCACGGCGTAATAGTACGCCGCCAGCGGCAGAATGCCGAACGCCTCCGACTTGCCGGCGGCAAGGATCGACAGACGCCTGTCGTCGCAATATTTTTCAAATGCGCTCGCGCTTTCGGTCAGCGCCGAAACCGCGTCGGCATAAGGCGTATAGTGCAAAAACGACAAAAGCGGATCCATGCCGGCGTCCGCCGCTTCGATCGCAGCTTCCTTGTCGAAGGCCTTGCAGGCGCAAACGGCGCGCCGCATGAAACTCGGCGCCTTTCCGGTCAATACGCAGCGGTACAGGATCTTGATATCGGTCAGCGCCGCATCCGCCTCGGCAAGCTCCGAAAGCACCGGGTGGTCCGCCTTTTCGGCGAGTTTGATCTGCCATTCCAGCGCCGCCCGGTCGATCACGCTGTCGCCGAGCTGCGCGAACCGCGTTTTTGTCAGAATACTGTAGGCGCTGCGGTCGGCGTGCTGAAGGGGCAAAGGCAGCGCGTCGTTCTTTCGTTCATACACAAGCGGGCGCAGCGCTTCGGGATCGTAGATGCTCGGCGTCAGATACAGCCCGTCGGGATCGCTTTCGGAAACCAGCGCCTTCAACAGGACCTTCAGATTATGGAAATCGTTTTTGACCAGCAGGCTGTCAAGCCCGTGGGGATCCGGCAGTACGCTCTGCAGCAGTTCCCACATGGCGTCGGTCCTGCCCCTGAGCGCCCCCGCGTCCCCGAGGGAGAAATCATAGCCGTACTCCCTGAGCCGCCGCGTACAATCCGCATAATCGGCGGCCCCGATCGCAGCGTTCAGCTGCTGCCGGTCCATCAGACGCGTCTCGTTCACCCGGATACGGGCGACCGCAAACGTATATTCGGTATCTTTCATTCGTTCGCCACGCGATACAGAATGTCACACAAAAAGGACGCTCCCTTTTGTGCCCGTATCGTTCCTTTCTGCTTTTTCAGGCTGTCAGTCAAACAGCAGCGCGCCTGCTTTCGCCCTGAGGTCCTCGTCCGCCGCCAGAAACAGCGCCCTGAAGCTGTTGTTCAGTTCGATATCCCCGTATTTCAGGATAAAGCCGTCCTCGATCTCCGCCGGCGACGGCGACAGAGCGATATCCTCGCCGAGCTTTGAAACAAACGCCTGCGGCGCCCGCTGCAGATCCCGCGCATTCAGCAGCAGCACGCCCTTTCCGGGGCGGCGCTGGCGGTCGATCAGCGTCAGAAGGGTCTCAAAATACTGATCGTCCGGCAGGTCGTGCAGACGCTGCCTCGCTTCAGCCAAAACCTCTTCGATCATACCGACGCGCGTCGCGAGCATCTGCCGGCGCTCGTTCATCGCGCCCTGGGAAACGGCGCGGCTGCGGATGGCATCCGCCTTGCGCCGGGCCTCTTCGGCAGCGTCGCCGATCAGCTTATTGCCGTCCTCCTGCGCGTTTCTGATGATCGCTTCCGCCTTTTCAGACGCCTGCGCAAGGATCTCGGCGCACTGGGCGTCGTTCTCTTCGTTCAGACGGTCGATGATTTTTTCCAGTCCGGACATAGACGTCCCTCCGTTTTATGCGGCAGCGCCGAATGTATTTGTCAGGCCGTTGAGGCACAGCACGGAGATCAGCAGCGCAAGGATCGCGTAGGTCTCCACCAGCGCCGCGAAGGTGATCGCCTTACCGGACTCGTTGGGCTTTTTGGCAACGATGCCGACGCCTGCGGCAGCGGCTTTTGCCTGATGCAGCGCCGAGAAATAACCGACAACCGCCATCGGCAGGTCCGCCGCCATAAACGCCAGCCCCTGCTGCCAGGTATATGCCGGAAGATTACCGCCCATCAGCCCCGTAAAGCTCAGGGTCAGAATGGCGATCAGCAGGCCGTAAAGCCCCTGCGTCGCGGGAAGGACCTGCAGGATCAGGACCTTACCGAATTTGGAGGGATCCTCCGAAACGACGCCGGCCGCCGCCTGGCCCACCAGAGAGGTGCCTCTGGCGGAGCCCATGCCCGGAAGGCCCGCGGCAAGCACCGCGCCGACAATGATGAAAAAGATCGCAAGACTGTTACTCATGGTTTATTGTTCCTCCTTAAACCTGTAGTATTTTGTATCTGCATTAAAGGGGACGAACGCTCTGCCGCCGCCCTCATAGAACTTGGAAAAGAACTCCACATACTGGAGCCGGTTCGTGTGCACGTAGGCGCCGATGATATTGATGGCAAGGTTTGCCGCGTGCCCCGCGATAAAGACCAGAACGAAGGAGATCACCCGGATCACGGGGTTCTGCGGCAGCGTGCCAAGCATATTCATGACGTTTCCGATAACGCCGGTCGCCATACCGAGCGCAAGGAGCCGCGCGTAGGAGAGCACGTCGCCGAGATACCCGGAAAAAAGATTGTAAACCGCGTACAGGCCGCCGCCCAGCTTGCCGACGATGTTTTTGCTGTGCCTTCCCGCTGTCAGGATCACAAGCGCGAGCCCCGCGATCAGGATGTAAACGTACACGCCCTGCATGGCGTTGTGGACCGTCATGAACGTATTGTACAGGAAGGTCGCCAGCGGCGTATAATCGTCCGGGATGCTGTCCTGCACGAAAAGCCCGAAAAAGATGGGCGCGATACCGATGACCGTTAAAAAAGTGGGGACCGTATCAAACAGCGCGTCAAGCCTGTGCCCGTTTTTGATGTCGGTGTACCCCTTCATACATACGCCCCAAAACAGGTGCATAAGGCCCAGCACGAAGCACATGATCAGTACGTTCATGGTATCGGAGACCGCGTCCGTCCATAGGGGCGGCAGGGGATTGAAGTTTTCGATATGCAGAAACTTCTCGCATATCACCTTGCCCACGTCCCCGAACCAGCTGCCGTACATGGCGCCCCAGAAAACCGTGGAGAGCCCGCAGAAGAAATACATGCGAAGTGTTTTCTTCATTTTGTTCTCCATGTCGCGTTTCAGCAGCAGCGGCAGCCCGGTCCCCAGCGTGATGATCAGGCCGTAGCCCGCGTCCGAGAGCATCATGCCGAAGAAGAGATAGTAGAAAAACGCCATGAAGCCCGTGGGGTCGATATCGGCGTTGGCGGGCAGGGAGTACATGCCCGTGATGTTTTCAAGCGGCGCCGCAAAAAAGCCGTTTTTCAGGATCACCGGCACGTCCTCGCCCTCGGCGGGTTCGCGGACCTCCACCGCGGCGTCGAGATATCGCCCGGCGTACGCCTGTATTTTTACAGCGTCCTTTTCGGCGGCGTAGCCCTGCAGGACAAAGATCCGCTCGTCGGCGGAAACCTGCGCCATCGCTTCATATTTCTGCCGTTTCACCGTCAGAAAGTCCTCGGTGAACGAAAGCTTGTCCCGCTCTTCGGCAAGGGCTTTCAGGCGTTCATCGATCTCCGTGAGCCGTTTTTCGCCCTCTGAAAGCGCTTCTTCAAGCTCTGAAAGCTTTTCTTCGGGCGTTTCGTCGCCGATGGCAGGCGCCGTAACAAACCCCATATCGCCCAGCGCCGTATCAAAGACCCGCGCCTGCGACTTCAGAAACAGCACCGCCACGTTCGTGACGTTTTCGTCCGCATACACGACCTCCAGCTCCACGCAGTCGTTTTCGGGCAGCGCCTCGGCAAGCCGGCACAAAAGCTCTTCCCGCGTGAACTGCCCTTTGAACGAACCGAGCCGGTACGCCGTGCTCGCCGTGGTCCCGGAGCGGATCGGGATATCCGCCGCCCGCCAGGGCGCGACGCTTTCGGCAAGCGTTTTCAGCCGCACGTTTTCAGCGCTCTGGTCCGCATGCTCCCGTTCAAGCTGCAACACCTCCGCGCTGACGGCAAGCGCCGTTTCCACTTCCGCTTCCGCCTTCCGGTAAAAGGCTTCGTCCGTCAGCGCCTGCCGCGGCTCCAGCATGGCCGTCAGCGGTTTTTTGACCGGCGCCACGCGGGCAAGGACAGCCGAAGCGTTCTGCACCTCCTGCAGACGTGTTTCGGTCTCGTACACTTCGGCGGCGTAATCGCCGGAGGCAAGGGACGGCGGCACGTCGGGCTCGGAGAGCTCCACGGCGCCCTTGCGCTGCAGATAATCGAGGACTTCATCCCGGCGGGAGAGCGGCGCGATCAGTTCTATGGACATGACCTTGACTTTTGCCAAAGGAAAATCCCCCTCCGTTTATGATAGTTTCAACAGATATTCAGCCGTCTCTTTCACGGCGTTTTCTTTTTTATCGGCGGCAGATGCAACAAGCGCCGCTATTTTTCCGTCCGTTTCACGCTGTTTTTCGGACAGCGTATCTTCGGCGTCCTTTTCAGCGGCTGCCAGGATCTCCTCCGCCTTCTTTTTCGCAAAGCCCGCCGCGTCCTTTTTCATGCCCGCGGCACGTGTTTCCGCTTCGTTTATCACGTCGGCGGCCTGCCTGCGCGCCGCTTTTCGTTTTTCGTCGCACGCCTGCTCGGTCTCCAGCACTTTATTGAGCATTTCCGATGCCATGGCTTCACCCCCAAAAATGCGTTAAAGATATTTTAGCATTTTTTTCGGGGCGGGTCAAGGCAAAACACAGGCTTTCTGTCAAGAATTGATAAAATTATCAAATTTTTTTCTGAACTCAAAGATATGCAAGGCTTGTTTTTCA
>JAFRNP010000028.1 GCA_017430145.1 Clostridia bacterium | reverse complement strand
GATTGCGCAGTAGATTTTTTCGTCAGATTGTACAGATTTGACGCCGTCAACCTGGCGGTTGGCAAGGAAAATCTGTGCAGGATGACGGAATAAAGATCAAGCAAGGCGTGCGCCGCGAATTGTGCGGTGTTGCCTTAAAAACTGCGCCGCGCCGTTCTTTCGGCAACGGCGCGGCATTTTGCTGTCAGATCTGGTCGATAAAGCGCATCAACGCGCTTTCTCCCGCAGGCGTCTGTTTGTAAACGCCCGCATGTTCGAGCACCTCGGAAAAGACGGCGCCGACTTCGTCCCGGAGAATATCTTCCACATTCCCGGCGTCCAGCTCCGGGTGCGCTGCTTTGACCCGGGCAGCCCATTCGGCATGGGCGCTTGTCAGCGGGTCTGCAGTCAGATCCGCGTCGGACAGCAGTCCTTTTGCCACCGCCTCCAGCTCCGGCTTCAGGCGGGCGGGCAGAACGGCAAGCCCCATGACTTCGATCAGTCCGATGTTTTCCTTTTTGATATGATGGAGCTCAGCATGCGGATGGTACACGCCCAGCGGATGCTCTTCGGTCGTGATATTGTTGCGCAGCACCAGATCCAGCTCAAAAGCGTCGCCCCGGCGCCTTGCGATCGCGGTGATCGTGTTGTGCGGCTCCCCGTCGGTCTCGGCAAAGATAAACGCGTCGGCGTCCGTGTAGCCGCGCCAGCTGATCAGGATCTTCTCCGCCAGGGCAGAAAGCGCCGTGCGGTTTAAAGAGGTCAGGCGGATCGTAGACATGGGCCAGCATACGATCCCCGCCGTCACGTCCTCAAATCCGTCAAATACCAAAGGCCGCGCGATCGGCGCGCGCTCCATGGGGAACTCGTACCGCCCGCCCTGAAAATGCTCATGGCTCAGGATAGAGCCGCCGACGATCGGCAGGTCGGCGTTGGAGCCGATGAAATAATGCGGGAACTGCGCCACGAAATCCAGCAGCTTATCAAATGCGCTGCGGTCGATCTTCATGGGCAGATGCTCCCCGTTAAAAACGATGCAGTGCTCGTTATAATAGGTATACGGCGAATACTGTAAATACCAACTCTGCCCGCAGATGGAGATCGGGATGATCCGGTGGTTCTGCCGCGCGGGATAATCGAGCCTGCCCGCGTACCCGACGCACTCCTTGCAGAGATGGCACTTGGGATATCCCGCAGGCGCAGCCTTGCGTGCGGCGGCGATCGCCTTGGGGTCCTTTTCGGGCTTTGCGAGGTTGATCGTGATATCGAGCTTTCCGTACGGGGAATCGCTTTGCCACTTCAGCATCTTTGCCACCCGGTCGCGCCGGATATAGTTGGTATCGCAGCTGAAGCGGTAGTAATCGTCAGTTGCAGCCGCGGGAGAGCGCGCATACAGCTGATAGAAACGATCGGCGACCGCAGAGGGCATGGGCGTGAGCGCGCCCATCAGCGCGGTATCGAACAGGTCGCGCCACGTGACGCTGTCTTCGATCAGGCCCTTTTCGACGGCGGCGTCGCAGAGTCCCTGCAAAATCTGGGGCAGCTCAAGAGAAGACGCCTGTACAGAATCGTCAAAGCTGTCCTGCCTTAAAAGTGCAAGCAGCATGTTTGTGCAATACACAGCGTCGCGCGGATCGATCAGCTTCTTTTTGAGCGCGTATCCGATCAGGCCTTTGATCAAAGCGTCTGTCATCTTGTATCCCCCGGTCATAGACGTTATTGTTATTATTTTACACTATTATGTGAAAAGAAACAATATAAAAATCAAAAATTATTTGATTTTTTTTCAAAATCCTTTATAATAGAAACAGAAAACTGAAGGAGGCGTTTTTATGCGGTATCAAAACGACTGGGCGTCCCTGAACGCCCGCCCGGTCCCGGAGTGGTTTGCCGACGCGAAGTTCGGGATCTTTATCCACTGGGGGCTGTACTCGGTACCCGCGTACGCAAAAAACGGCGACTATGCGGAGTGGTACGCAAAGCAGCTCGAGGAGGGCAAGCCCGAGGTCACCGCGTTTCACAACCGCGTATTCCCCGGACGGCAGTATGCGGATTTTGTAGACGGTTTCCGGGCGGAGCTGTTTGACGCGGACCGCTGGGCGGCGCTTTTTACAAAGGCCGGCGCACGGTATATAAATCTGGTTTCAAAACATCACGACGGCTTTTGTATGTATCAAACAGACTACGCCTGGAACTGGAATTCCGTGGACGTGGGCCCTCACCGGGATTTCTGCGCGGAGCTGAAAAACGCGCTGGAAGGCACGCCCGTGCGCTTCGGCGTCTACCATTCGGTGTACGAGTGGTACCACCCGCTGATGCGCATCGACCCCGAACGCTACGCGCTCGAGCACCTGCACCCGATGCTCAAAGAGCTGATCACGAAATACGAGCCCGCCACCCTGTTCACCGACGGAGAATGGGACTATCCCAGCAGCGTATGGCACTCCACCGAGTTTTTACAGTGGCTGTATAACGACTCGCCCGTACGCGACTTTATCGTACCGAACGACCGCTGGGGCAAGGAGACGCGCGGCAGGCTCGGCGGCAACTTTACCACCGAATACGGCCTGATCGACGGCGGCAGGACCATTGCGGACGTGGAGCTTGACCGCCCGTTTGAGGAATGCCGCGGCATCGGGCGGTCTTTCGGGCTCAACCGCATCGAAGGCGTAAACGATTACCTGGGCGCAAAGGAACTGCTAACGACCCTGTGCGACCTGGTCTCCAAAGGCGGAAACTTTTTGCTCAACGTCGGTCCGGCGGCGGACGGCACCATCCCGGTCATAATGGAGGAACGGCTGCTGCAGATGGGCGACTGGCTGAAAGTAAACGGCGAGGCGATCTACGGCACACGCCTTTATACGAAAAAACAGCAGAAGGGCGTATATTACACCAAAAAGGGCGACGCCGTTTACGCGATCCTTGACCGCTTCCCCTTCGGCAGCGTGACGCTGGAGCAGATCCCGTACAAAGGATCGCTCAGAGCCTCCCTGCTTGCCGCCGATGCGCCGATCGCGGTCTCCGACGACAGCGGGCGGCTGCGGCTCAGCTTTCCTGCCATTGACCCGGAGGACGTACGCTGCAGCTATCTGTACGCCGTACGGATCGAAGAAGCGCGCTGAACGCGCCATTGACGGATCCTGTATAAAGCAAAGCCGGTGCTTACCGTTCGGATAAGCCCCGGCTTGTTTGCTGCTGTTTTCGGGCGGTCTTACAACCGGTTCACCGACCGGCGGATGATGTTGTCCTGCAGGGGTTCGGGAAGCTTTGTAAAGTACTGGCTGAAGCCGCCGACACGCACGATCAGATCCCGGTGCGCCTCCGGATGGACCTGCGCGTCCAAAAGCTCCTCGGGCGACACCACGTTGACCTGCAGGGTCTGCCCGCCCTCGGCAAAATACGTTTTTGCAAGCGCGATAAACGCCGCCTGCCCGGTCTCGGTCGCAAACTGCGCCTTTGAAAACTTGATCTGCATTACGTTGCCGCTGGTGGCAAGGTACTGGTTGCTTTTCAGTACGGAGTTGAGCAGCGCCGTGGGGCCGCAGCGGTCCATACCGGGCGTCGCCCCGATGCTGTCCGCCAGCAGTTTTTCACCCTTCTTTTTGCCGTTGGGCAGCGCGCCGCAGTGGAACGCGTAATTCGGTGCGCGGTGGAACGTGGAGCAGCCCACACCGAATACGCCGCCCCGGAAGGTGGGCTTCGTCTGGAAATAGCGGTACAGGTGGTCGGTGATCTCTGCGTAGATCGCGTCCACTTCATCCAGGTCGTTGCCGAACTTATCGTAGTTCTTAAAGTCGTTATAAAGCGCGTCGTACCCCTCAAAATCCCGGTCCAGCGCATCGATGAGTTCCGCCATCGTATACTTTTTTTCGTCAAACACGAAGTGCTTGATCGCAGCCAGGGAATCCGCAGCGTCGGGCAGCCCCTCGGTAAGCACCTGTCCGTGCCCGTAAACGGGGCCGCGGTCCTTGTAATCCAGCCCTTTTTCGATACATCCCTGCACGAGCAGCGATTTGTAGGGATTCGGCGCGTATTTTGCAAATATGCGCTGCGCGTGATTGGAACAGTCGGCAATATAGTCTGCCATAAATTCGATCTGCGCCCTGAACGCCGCCATAAGCGCGTCAAACGTCTGAAACGCAGCGGCGTCGCCGGTCTCTTTGCCGAGCTTTTCCTCCGAGAATTTGCACACGCCGTTGAACAGCGCAAATTCCAACGCCTTGATCACACTGATCTCTCCGTCCTCGAGCCCCATGTGGGACTTGCCGAAGATGTCGAACTGGTTGCAGCCGTTCATGCAGTAGAGCCTCGCGTCGCTCGCCGGGATCCCGATGGCCTCCAGCGCAGGGCAGACGCACTCGTCGTTGTAGATCGCGGGCATGCCGATCCCGGTGGCAAGCGTTTCCGCCGCCGCCTGCCAGAGCGCCGGCGGCGTATTCGGGTTTACCCGCATGGTCAGGTTCGGCGTATCGTACTTTTTCTCCCGCGCCATACGCAGCACGTCGTAGCTCAACTGATTGGTATGATCGTTTCCGAATTCATCGCTTCTGCCCACGCAAAGATTCCACGTGCGCGTCTCATGGAACAGCTCCCACAGCTTCCCGAGACATTGCCAGCGGTCTTCCGGGTCGTCGTTTTCGTAATACGCGCCCAGCGCGTAATCAAAAAGCCCCGGGGAATCGGTATCGATAAACCGAAACAGCAGCCAGAACATTTCGCACGCCTCAAAAAAATTACGGGGTTTATGAAACGGGACGTTGTCGAAACAGCTGACAAGGCGCCTGAGCAGCGCCGCCTCCTCCCCTGTTGCGGTTTTGAGCCGCTCCTTTGCCATCGCCTGATAGCGTCCGGCGACGGTCTCCACGGCGTCCAGCGTCAGTAAAAGGCTGTCGTAGAACTCTTCCCGGTCGGTGTGGATCCGGCGAAAGCGTTCGATCTTTTCACGGATACCGACGGTGCCGATGCGCAGCGCCATCTCGTAATCCGGGTTGGAATGTCCGCCGCCGGCTGCCCAGCAGCACTTGTTGATCTCCAGTTTTTCCTGCTCCGGCGTACGGTATTTGCTGATGATGCGTAAGGTCTCATACGCGCGGAAATAATCGTAATGGACGTTGATCTGCTCCTCCAGCTCCGGGTAAGCCCCGATATTCCGGCGGCGCACGTCGTCGTTGAGGACGATACCGTCCGCGCGGGAATATTTTACCGCCATCGTATAATCCGCTGCCGGCGCGACAAACCAGTTGTGCGTATCCAGCTGAAGCCGGGCGGTCTCCGCCCAGGTTTTGATACCGGCGGCGATCCGGTATTCCGTCGATCTGCCCTTCGCGTTCATATACCCCCATGCAAAGGGCTCCAGCTCCTTCATGGTCTTCACGGCTGTGCACTCCTTTCAGTAAAACAGCGTCTGTTTATCCGGAAAAACCGGTCTTAACGGTCACGATCTCAAACGGACGGTAACAGATCCGGTCAGTACGCGTTTGAGGCCGCTCCAACAGATCGGTCACTTCCACGGGCTGCGGAAGTTCCAGCGTCCCACGGGCGCCGTCCAGCTCACAAAAACGCAGGATCAGCCCGCTGCCGTCCTCCGCCCGTTTAACCGCCTGCAGGACCAGCGGCGAAAAGGCGGTAAAAATGCCCGGAACCGTCGGCGCGGCGGTCCTGACCGGCGGGACGTTATAAAGCAGCGCCCGCCGGCAGACGCCGGCATCCGGAAAGCTGCCTGCATGGGGCAGCAGCAGATAGCAGAAAACGTGCCGGCCTCTGTCCGAAAGCGGGTCGGGCCTCTCAGTCGCCCGGAGAAGGGAGAGGGTCACACGCCCGCCGCTGACGCCGACGCCGTATTTGTTCTCGTTGATCACGGCGAGGCCGCCGCCGGTCTCCCCGATATCGAACCATTTGTGGGTACAGCATTCGTACCGCGCCGCCTCCCACGAGGTATTCCGGTGGGTCGGACGGCGGATATACCCGGCGGAGGTATCGCAAACCACCTCACGGGTGAGGATATCGGCTGAGAACTCCGCCTTTAACAGCTTATGGGATTCCTGCCAGTCCGCCTCCACCTGTGTTTCGATCTCCCGGGAATCGCGAAACAGCCGGATCCGCCGGGTGATCGCACTGTTTTCCGTGCGCTGAGTCACGGAAAACTCCGCGGTACCGGCAAAACACTTTTCAAGATGCAGCGGGGTCTCCAATGTCAGCGGCCGCTCTTTTTTGTCATAGTCGGCGGCAATATCCCAGGCGTCGTAAACGCCGGGTTTGTCGTCGTAAAGACGCAGCCGGTTGAGCCCGCCTTTTGTCCATTCCCGCCGAAGCTGCTTATCGTACAAAGACCGGAAGCTGCCGTCGGCGTCGAAAACGATTCGGTAAAAGGGCGTCTCCCACGTATCGCCGTCATGCTCAAGCCAACGGCCGTCCTCATCGGGCAGCTGAACACTACACACCCCGAGGGAAGGCGCCGTGACCCGATAATAGTTTCCTTTGACGCCGTCGCGCATAAACGCGCCGTCGCAATCGGGCAGGAATTCGATCCCGTCGCGGGGGAAATTCAGGGGGTTAAACAGGTCCTCCCCTTCGGGGATCCTGTCCGTCAGCGTTTTTTTGACGCCTTCCAGCGCATTAATCGCATCCCGGAACACCGGCGCAATGTGGCTGCCCGGCAGGATATCGTGGAACTGCTGTACGAGAAACGTTTTATATGCCGCCGAAAGCTCCTCATCCGGGGCGCCCTGCCGAATAGTCAGCGCGTCGAGAAGCTCCGCCGTATAAAACAGGGTTTCCAGCCGCCGGTTCAGGTCTTTTAGCGCCGCTTTGGTGGTAAAGGTCCCCCGGTGCATTTCCAGATACAGCTCACCGTCCCACACGGCAAGATCGCTCCCGTCCGAAAAGTTTTCGTGCAGAAACTGCTTCGCCGTCACGTGGCGCGTTTCCGGCATCACGGAAAGGCGGGAAAAACGATGCATCAGCTCGACCATTTCTTCCGTCGCGCCGCTGCCGCCGTCGCCGTACCCGAACATCTGCAGTGTTTCGGCGCCCGTCTCCTTATCCTGGAACGCCTCCCAGTTGAGCACCGGCTGTGAAGGCGCGTTCCAGCTGATGAAGTGCGTAGGCGGCACACAGGCGAACACCTCGCTGCCGTCGATCCCGCGCCAGCGGAAATGGTTGTGCGGGAAGCGGTTGGTGTCGTTCCAGGTGGACATTTTATTGGAAATGAAATACTTCACGCCGCTTTTCTGCAGGATCTGCGGCAGGATCCAGGAATTGCCGAACACGTCCGGCAGCCAGCAGGTATCCACCGTAAAACCGAATTCCTGCGCATAAAACCGCTGTCCGTACAGGCATTGGCGGATAAGGCTCTCGGCGTTCGGCAGGTTGCAGTCCGGCTCCACGTACATGGCGCCCACGGGCTCAAAACGCCCATCGGCGACCTTTTGTCTGAGCTCCGCATAAACCTCCGGATAACAGGCCTTCAGCGTCTCATAGGTATAGGGCTGCGTATGGCAGTAGGTAAAATCGCCGTACCGGTCCATCAGACGCATCTGCAGCAGCACCGTACGCAGATTTTTCTGCACGGTATGGATCTGTCTCCAGTAATAGGCAAGATCCAAATGGGAATGCGCGATCAGGGCAACCCTGCCGCTGCCGCGGAAAGTCGTATCCCGGTAAAGCTTTTCTTCGATATACGCCGCCGCCAACGGGACCCGGGCGGGATCGAAGCTGTCGAAATCGATCAGGTCCAGCGCAGCCGACAAAACGCCGGTCACATGCGCGCGGTAGTCCTCCGGAAACGCATCGCTGTCCATGATATCGCAAAACAGCTCCAGATCGTAACAGAGAGAAAGGACCTCGTCGTTGACGGTGCAAAGAAAGATCCCGTCAAATATCTGCCGACAGCCCCTGGCGGCATACGTTTCAGGGTTGCGCTCGTCGTCGGGCTTTGACCGGTTAAATCCGAGCATCCCGATCAGAAGATCGCCGTTTGCATCCGCATACCGGGACACGCCGACAAGCTGACGGTTGGGATCGACGCCGCCTGCATACTGCCCGTTGGCTTTGACGATCACTTCTGACGTGGTTTTAAAATACAGAAAGACCTCCCTGCCCTGCGGGAAACGGGAGACGTTTGCCTGCATCTCAAAAAAAGCGCTGCCGTCGGGCGTGTAGATCAGATCGCCGGGGACGATCACACGGGCCGCTTCGTCATAAAAACGAAAGGCGGAATCCCCCGTCTGCACCGCGTCCCGGTAATAAACCGGGGATACCGGCGTCATATTATCATAGCGGCGGCGTTTGAGCCACCCGTAACGAAGACGGATATATTCCGCAGGCTGCATCCCGCGGCGAGTCACCTGTATATGCGCCATTCTGCCCTCCCCTTATTTATCCCAGAAAAACGGACGTACGCGCTGTGCAGCAAAAGATACTTGCCTGCCCAGGTCCGCGCGGATCCGGTCCGCACACCAATCCAGACACCGGTCGGCGATCGGGCATTTGGAACACTCGCCGCCGAGTTTAACAAACACCGTTTCCTCGTCGGAACAGAGGTACTCCATTTCACCGCCGTCTCCCTGCAGCAAGGGACGCAGCACGTTGTTGATATAGTCTTCCAAAAAGCATCACCGTAGGCATCATAGCATATTTCACACAAAAAAGCAATAGATTCCGCAAGAATAGTATGTGTCAAGTAGGAGTTGGCAAGTTTTTTCCATATAATTGCTGGAAATTTTTTCCATGTGATACGTATGGGAATATGAGTTGTATTTTTCAGATTTCACTCAACGGTTTAAGAGAGGAAATCTGTTTCAACCAAGTG
>JAFRNP010000003.1 GCA_017430145.1 Clostridia bacterium | reverse complement strand
TCCTGTTCGGCAAGCTGACGGACGAGCAGGTCGAACATCTCCTGCGCGTCTTGGTCGATCTGAGCGAGATACTGTTGCAGTTTACCGTTGGCAAGAAATGCATTGAAAACGCCGCGCTGATGGTTTTTTATGAACTGTTTGTGGCGTTCTCCCCATATGCCGATTGGTAGTTCTTCTTCGGCAGGTAAAGAACAATTCGGCAGATAGTATTCGCCGTGAAGTGTGTAAGCGATTCCGGTTTTTGCGTCAGTAATATGTTTTTTCATCTAAAAATCATCCTTTCAATATCTTCATATTATTGGTTTTTAACTTGCCTGGAGAGGCTCCCGTCTAAGATGAATCATCATATTTTTTCTTTTTCCTCGAGCCTCTCGGTTTTGATTCTTTGCGAATAGGAGCTCCGTTGGGAAAGAAATCATAAGAGAAGAAAAGAAGAAATCCGAACCCGTCTCCTATTTGGAGTATCTGGTTCGGATTTCTTGAGTTTGGTGCGGATGTTCATAAGGGGGTTCATAAATAAGAGCTGATTGGCAGAAAAAAAATACATAATCAAAAAACATTTCGCACATTCGACAGCGCTCCTGTTATTTGGTATCATGAAATCACGAAATAACAGGAGGTTTTGTTATGAAAGAAAAGAAAGTCAAAATGAAGTTTACGGACTTCGAGTGCAATCTGCTGATCAACGGCATCAACGAATGGAGAAACCAGCTTCTTGAAGCAGACTATCCAACAGAGGATGTTGACGTGTTGCTGCTCAAAATCATCGACAAAGCGGAGGACAAGTAAAATGGAAAAGACGATCATTGATGAACGTACCGGCTGGGAATATGAGCTGATCGGAGATCAGTATTACCCTACCGGACGGAGAATGAAAAATGGGCGTTTGCAGCCGGAAACAGTAGACGCGGATAACGGATCGGAAGATCCATACATTGGCGTGTGGGCGCAGCGGCACTTGAGGTACATTAAGCAATATAAGAAGAGCCTGTACCTTGAACTGTATGTTCCCGGACAGTTGAATGGATATCTTGCGGAGATCGAGACACAGGCGGAGGATTTGTTCTTCCGGGTGGTAAAAGAAATGTCCGTGCGGGAAGGAGTTACCGAAGCGCTGAAAGTGAACGATCAGATGCTTTGGGTACAGCGTATGAATAACGTACGGAACAGGGCAGAAGAAAAAGTGAACAATGAAATAGTATTTTTATAAAACATTGCCGCTCTTCTTTCGGAAAAGGAAACGAGCGGCGCTTTTTTATGTTTCCGTCTACCTACTTGTAGGTATTGCTAAATATATACTCAAAATGTATAATGCTAAATAGGTATAATAGTTAAAAAGAAAGGGGGAAGACAGTGAGACGTTTAAAGTCGGTGGATCTCCGGAGTATTCTGATCCCCGTTCTGATCCTCGGTATCGGTTTTCTGCGCTACGTGCTGGACCGGAAGCTGAAAATTCCCTATGAGTGCATCGTTTCGCTTTTGTGGATCGCATTCTTTTATTGGTGGCTGCATTGTACACGGCGCCGCTTTGCTCAAAAAAGAGTGCGACGATATCTCTTTGCGTTTACGCTGCTGGTGATCTTCTTTATACTTCTCCGGATGTTCAAGTATGAGTTTTGTACGCCGGACGGTGCCGTTGAAAGATATCTGTGGTATCTGTATTATGTTCCTATCGTTCTGACCCCTGTCGTTACGATCCGGGCGATCATGAATATGACGCGTCCTGATAACGCTGTGTTCACCCGAAAGCATTATTGGATGTATATTGCGGCGGCGATACTGATCTTCGGGGTGCTGACAAACGACCTTCACCAAACCGCGTTTATCTTTCCTCCGGGGATGCCGATGCGGGAATCCGAATACACGCATGGCATATTGTTCTATATCATTTCGGTATGGGTCGTTGTGGGAGTTTTGTCCGTACTCTTTCTCTCCGTTCGCACGTGTATCACGCGCAGGATGTATAAGAACCTGTGGATTCCCCTGATCCTGCTTGCTCTTGGTATCCTTTACAGATACGTTTATCGCTTTTTTGATGAATCGGGATCAAATTTCTTACAGGTAATGTATGCGATCCCGGAGTTCTACTGTATGATCTGGGTACTGTTCTGGGATAGCCTTGTGGTTACTCGGCTGCTTCCCTCCAACATCGGCCATTCGGATTTCTTTTCGAAATCTTCCATGCAGGCCGGGCTTGCCGATCAGAGACTTTCCGTCCGTTTAACGGCAACAAACGCGATCAAGCCTGCAAAAGAAATGTTTCAGGCTGCGCAGCGCAATCGCAACGTTTATGCCGAAGGAGATATGCTTCTCCGGCTGTGCCCTGTAACCGGTGGCTGGTTCTACTGGACGGAGGATCTGCGTGAATTACGTCTGCTTAACGAAGCGTTGGAGGAAACGGAGGATTACTTACAGGAAGAAAACGCTTTGATGCAGCAAACCGCCCGGATCGAAGCGGAGCGCAAGCATACCTTGCACCAGACGGCGCTTTACGAAAGCATTGAAGAAAAGATCCGTCCGCAGCTTGATAAGCTTGAAGAGCTGCTTTGGAATATGCCGGAAGAAGACGCCGCGTTCAGAAAAGCCCTGACGCAGATCTCCGTGATCTTTGCATATTTAAAGCGATATTCCAATCTTCTGCTGCAGGCGGATGAACGAAAAAACGTGAGCGTTTCGGATCTGCGGCTGTGCTTTGATGAATCCGCGTATTCGCTCAGGCAAATGGGCGTCGTATGCAAAACGGACCTGCGGGAGATTCCGAATCTGCCTTCCCAAACCGCTGCGGCGCTTTATTCTCTGTATGAAACGGCGCTGGAAACGGATCTCACGGCGCTGTCGGAGATTTCCGTCAGCCTGCTGCGCGAAAAGGATGGCATTGTTTTTGTTCTGACCTGGACAAATCCGCGTTCCGGCGACGATCGTTATCTTGACGGGCTTCGGCAGGCGGCGTCCCGGATCGGTCAGGCGGAGCTGAGCGTGTCCGGTGAAACAATAACGCTGACGCTCGTTCTCGGAAAGGAGGGCGCGGTATGATGCTGCTTTCCGATCTGCCCGTCGGCGGGCTTTATATCCTCGGTATTCTTCTGAGTCTGATTTGCGCCTTCGCTTTAATTGGGCTGATCCGCGCCGCCGGAAAAAAAGAGGTCCTTTGCTGGTCTCTGGTGAGTGTTCTGGTATTTGTCGTCTGCTTTGCGATCCTTTACGGGATCGAATGGGAGCTTTTTGCAGTGGAGGAACAACGGGAGCTTTCCGCTTATGCCGGGCTGATCCTTCGTTTGCCTCTGTCTGTGGCAGCGGCAGTTACGTGTATTTGCGGACTTCTGACAACAGTGGCGATCGTTTCGCTGCGCCGCCGTCTGCGGGGCGTTCTTTCGGAGCAATCCGTGATAGAAGGGCTGGATAAGCTTCCCGACGGTATCTTTTTCAGCGCGGCGGACGGAATGCCGCTGCTTGTGAATGAAAAAATGCATGAGATCTGCTATCAGGCGTTTGGGCTGACGACGATGGATTACGCATATTTCAAACGTCGCATCGGCAGAAACGAGCTCTCTCCCGGCTGCGTGATCACAAGGCATGAAAACAGCACGTTTCTGACACTGCCGGATAAAACCGTATGGAGCCTGCGCGAGGGAGAGTTCGATTCCCGTTTCGGCAGGGTTACGGAGCTGATCGCGGTGGACGTTTCGGAACAATACCGCAGCAGCGAAGAGCTGATGCAGCGAAACGAACGTCTTTCTGCGGTCAATGCCCAGATCAAAGAAACGAACCGCAGCATGGATAAAATCATCCGGGAAAAAGAGATCTTATCGGCTAAGATCCGTCTGCACGACGCGCTGGGGAGCTCTCTTCTTCTGATACGTTCCTATCTCACACAGCAGGAGATGGACCGCGAGGCGCTCGTTTCCCAATTGCAGACGTCGGTATTTCTTTTCCACAGCGATCCGGCGTCGGCGGAGGACGAATCCATATTCACTTTTCTTGAGGAAGCCGCCGGGGCCATAGGCGTAAAAATAGAATACGACGGCCCTCTTCCCGAAGAGCACCGTACCGTGATCGCCGCTGCGATCCACGAATGCGTAACGAATACCGTGAAGCACGCAGGCGGCAAAACGCTGTATATCGAGACCCGCCGCTCCGACGACGGCGTGACCGTGCGCTTTACCAACGACGGCGCGCCCCCACGGGGCCCTGTCAAAGAAACCGGTGGCCTTGCGAACCTGCAGAAATTGGCGCAGGACTGCGGCGTGGAGATGCATGTGGAGAGCGCTCCGCGGTTTGCGCTGATCCTGGATTTTTCAGATACACCGGGGCTATAGAAATCTGAAAAGGAGAAGATGACATGAGATACAAAGTCATGATCGTAGACGATCAATCCATTCCAAGGCATCTGTTTGAAATGTATATCGAGCATTCCGAAAACTATGAGCTTGCGTTTTCGGTAAAATCGGCTGCGGTGGCGGATATCTACCTTGTAAACAATCGGGTGGACCTGATCCTGATGGATATTCTGATGCAGGACGGCTCCAACGGGCTTGACGCCGCCGAGAAGATCAAACGGCTGTACCCCGAGATCAAGATCATCGTTGTTACCAGTATGGTGGACAGCAGCTTTCTTTCCCGTGCGCGGGAGATCGGCGTGGACAGCTTCTGGTACAAGGAAGCGGAGGAGCTCACCATTCTTGAGGTGATGGACCGCACGATGGCGGGGCAGTCGGTGTATCCTGACCGGCCGATGTGCGTGCAGCTCGGCAACATTACCAGCGATATGCTGACCGCGCGTGAGCTTGAGGTGCTTCGGGAGATCACCACGGGCGCCTCCAACGCCATGGTCGCGTCGAAGCTCGGCATTTCCGAAGGGACGGTAAAGGTCCATATCCGCAATCTTCTGCGAAGAACAGGCTTTTCCAGCCGGACGGAGCTGGCGATCAAGGCGCGCATGCTCGGCGCCGCCGTGGTCCCGGAGGATATGGTATGAAATGGGGTAAACAGGCGGGGCGTTCCTCAACGGAGGGCGCCCGTCTTTTTTTTAATGATAAAAGAAAAAAGATAAAAATTGTATATATACACTTGTATGTATATATAAAGAGGTAAACAGAAATATGTACCTACTACTGGGAATTTATTTTCGTATTTTTACCGTTTATAATTGTAAATGTATTGACATCTGCAAATACGCGTCCTTTGACGGGAGTTGTATATATGGTCACTCAGAAAAAAGAAAAATTTACGGGAAGATACGGCGTTTCGGTCAGAGCGCTGTGTCTTCTTTTGTCTGTCATCATGGTGCTGCCGATGGGCGGCGCGGCGGCGGGTTTCGTAGAGCCCGTGCAGGCGGCGGCTGCTTCCATCGGCAATTCTGCGGCGGGCGCCGCCGCAGGCTTCCGGACATTTGTATCGGATCTTTCCCTTAGCATCGGCGGTATTTTTTCCGGCCTTCCGGCTCTTCTCTCCATTTCGCCGGACGCGGACCCCGAGGGAGATCCCGAGACGCTGAACGCTCTGCCGGAAGTTTACTGGAACGTAAACCCGAACGATCAGGTGGACGCGAACACCAACGACGTGCTGCTTTACGGCGGTAACGACGAAAACGACGGCGCGACAGCCCAAACGCCCGTTCTGACGTGGGACAGGGCGATGCAGCTTGTGGAAGCGGGCGGCAAGATCTGGGTGATGAATACCGATACCGCCAACGCCTCCGGCGCGCGCTCCGGCGAGGTGGAAGGGCAGGCCGTCACGGTCGATTTTTACGGAAAAAACCCGCTGCTGTATCTGACCGGCACGCCCATGGGCGCCGATACCGTCACAGACCTTACGCTTTCCTATCTGAATATGTTTGACCTGACGGAGGCGGAGGACCCCTCGAACGACAAGCGTCTGGTCACCATGCAGGGCGGCACGCTTACGCTGGACGCGGGCATGGCCATGCGCGGCGACGTGCTGATTGAAAAGTTCGCGGACGAGACCGCCAACGCCCCGTCGCCCGAGATCTATGTGACGGAAGAATTTGCGGACGACTTTGCCGCCAATATGAACATCACGCTGAGATTCTATTGCAACGAGCACACCTGCCACACCAACTCCGGCGATAAAACGGCGTTCGACTTTATCGTCTTCCCCGAGGGGTTTGACGCAAGCGTTGCGCTGAACAGCATCCACCTTCACAGCAGCCTTACCACCAACTTCGGCGACGACCTGCTGATCTGGAAGGTACGCGTAAAGCCGGACGAGGGCTGCGGCAATATCATTCAGGTCTATCTGGCGGAGCCCTACGACGGCGCCGTGTACCTTTCCGGCATCGGCGACGACTTAAACGACGGCCTTTATCCCGATACGCCCGTAAAGACCTACGAGCGCGCGGTGCAGATCCTCACCGGTACCGCGCCGGATTCCGCCGAGATCAACGCCTACCGGCAGGAGCACGGCGATTACGAGCCCAACGAGGGCATTATCCGCATCTGCGGCGCGCCGGTGCATATCTATATGCATGTCGACGCAAACGATCAGCCGATCGAGCACAGCGAAACCTGGAGCATGCCCGCTGATACCTATTGGTACGATAACAGCGGGAACGTGGTTTCCCCCTCGTGGGTGGAGCGCTACAAAAACTATCAGGGCGATATGATCCTTGTTGAGCCCTTTGTGCAGTTTACGCTTACCGATATCACGGTAAAGGGCAACCGGGCGCTGCAGCCGAACGCCGAGGGCTCCATCCTTGTGGTCAGCAGCCTCGGCAGCGCAACCATCGGCGAGAACGCCCTTCTTACCGAGAACCACGCCCGTGTGGGCGGCGGCGTGCGCATGGAGGGCTTTCTGCCCACCGTTACGCTCAACGGCGGCAATATTGTGAACTGTTACGCCAACCGCTACGTGGACGCGGGCACGGAGGTTTACGGCGCGGGCGGCGGCGTATACGCTTTTACCGGCGTTTTCAATATGCTCAAGGGCGAGATCAGGGGCTGCCGCGCCATCTACGGCGGCGGCGTGTTTATCGACCACGCCGTGCTGGGCGATACCAACGTTCCCATCGCCTGCGATTTCCGTTTAAAGGGCAACGGCGCAGATCCCTGTCAGATCGTGAACTGCTCCGCCGAATACGGCGGCGGCGTATATACGCGCCAGCAGTTCACGCTGCTTTCCACCGATACGACCGACACGGATTTCGAAGCGGTTTCCGGCTGCGTATGCCGCATCCCGGTCACCGGCTGCACCGCCGTGTATTACGGCGCGGGCTGGGCGGCGGAAAGCACCACGTTCACCATCGACGGCGGTGAGGTCACCGGCAACTCCATCACGATCAACGAAACCAACGGCGTGGGCGGCGCGGGCGTTTACGCGCTGAACAGCTACTTTAAGATGATCAACGGCGGTTCGGTGCACGGCAACAATATCAGGACCAACAGCGTAAAGGGCACGCCCGCTGCCGTGGGCGGCGGCGTTTACTGCCAGAACGTTCCTCTGCCCCTCATGGACGAAAACGACCCCGCCGTGGTGCTGCAGTACCCGGTGGAGATCGGCGAGGGCTGCGAGATCTTTGATAACCATATCTACTCCGGCAACAAGACGGTCAATATGCGCGGCGCGGGGCTTGCCATCGCCGGCGCGGCCTTGCGCGTCTGCGTGATCGACGGCCTGATCCACGACAACACCTTTAACCTTTTGAATAACGGTTCCCAGCAAAGCGGTACCGGCTGGGGCGCGGGGATTTTCTGCACCAACTCTCCCATGCAGATCGCGGAGCACTGCCGCGTTTACAACAACGGAATGGAAGGGCAGTCCACGGTCTACGGCTGCGGCGTTTACCACAATGGCGGCGTGCTGTGGCTGGACGGCTGCGAGATCGACCACAACTTCCACACCCCCACAAGCTTCAACACTTCCTACAGCTGCTACACCTACGGCGGCGGTATTTATAAAGAGAACCCCAACCCCGGCGCGAACAACCCGAATCTCGAATTCCATCTGCGCTCCGGCAGCATCCACGACAACGCCATCGGCAGTTATACGAATCACGGCGTCCACATGGGCGGCGGCGTATACGCGGCAGATTACGTGGACGTAAAGCTCCACACCGGGTTCGAGATCAGTGATAACGCCGGCTTCGGGCAGGGCGGCGGTATTTTCCTCCGGGGCGAGCATTCCACCCTGAGCTGTACCGGCACGCAGGTGATGGGCGCCGCGGCCCTGATCACGGGCAACACGGCCATGCGCACCAGCAACTGGGCGTCTGAAAACGGCAGAGGCGGCGGCATCTACGTCTATCAGGCGGCAAGCGTGCAGCTCTCCCGCGTGTATTTCAGCGGCAACAACGCGGGCCTCGGCGGCAGCGTGTGCGTGGAGCGCACGCCGAGCGTGCAGATCTCTCACTGCACCTTCCGGGATAACGACGCCACCTCGACCGTCTCTGATTCCAACCGCGCGCCCGGCGGCGCGGGGATCTACGTCACCAACCATTTTAATACGGATCTGAACACCGCGGTGGAGATCACGTACTGCAATTTCTACGGCAACTACGGCAAGGCGCGGGGCGGCGCGGTGTACGTGGACGGCGAAAACAGCCGCTACTCCTACTCGGCCAACGATTCGAGATTCCGTTTCTACAGGATCCGCCTTGAGGGCTGCGTTTTCGGCGACGGCACCGCCGAGGGCGTCAATACCGCGGGCGTGGAAAACGATACCAACTTCAACGGCATGGGCGGCGCGGTCTTCCATTACGCGGGCGAGCTGACCGTTGCCGACTGTGAATTCAACCGCAATTCCTCCACCTGGCGGGGCGGCGCTATTTACGCCGCGTATCAGAATTCCTATCCGCAGCCCTCGAATATCACCGGCAATACCGTGTTTACCGATAACGCAGCCGGCAACATGGGCGGCGCGATCTACAACGACCGCGCCCGCATGAATATCAACGGCGGCGAGAACGGCACGGTTTCGTTTACCGGTAACTCTGCCCCCGTCCGCGGCGGCGCGGTGTGCACCAACACCAACGAGCTGCGTCTGGACAATTGCGAATTCTTCCGCAACAGTATGATCTTTACCCCTGTCACAGGGACGGACGGGGTCTGGCTGCCCATGATCACGCAGGGGCTGGACGTGGCCAGCAACCAGGCGTGGGTGTATATGGACCCCGAAACCGTGACCGCCAACGAATTCTATTTCCACCACCGCAGCTACTGCCTGCGCATCGATCACCCCGTGCCCGTTTATTCTGCGCCGGAGCCCACCCCCGAGAACCCGGAGCCGGAAGCGCCCGATCCCTGGAGCCTGAAAATCGAGCTGAACGTGACCGAGGGCAGCTATTACCGCGGCGGCGACCACGTGGTGGAGCCGGATCCCGCCGGCGCGCATCTTTCCAATGCCGAGCCGTACGTATCCAATTTCCGTCTGGAGGGCGCGGCGGCGGACGCCTATAACCTGGTCGCCTACAACAAGTGCCTGGTGCTGGCCGATAAGAGCGTATATATCGACGGCGTGAACGGCGACGACCTGAACGACGGCATGACCCCCACCACGGCGGTAAAAACCTTCCCGGCGGCGCGGCAAAAGCTTGTGGCGCTGCTCAACGGCAACCCGGAGGCGAAAAAAGAGATCTACGTGGTGAACACCGTTACGGTAAGCGATACGCAGAACTGGACCTTCCAGGGGGATACCATGCCCACCGGCACACAGGGCGAGGACCCCATCCAGATCTACGGGGTGAAGATGATCGCCTACGTGGCGGACAACACCTGGAATACAGCGCGCAAGGCCATGGTGCTGGTGGACGGCGGCAATCTCACGTTCTACGGCATCACGCTGGATGGCAACCGCTCCGCTTTTTCGCAGAAATGCGCCACCTACGGCTTCCACGTAAAAAACAACGGCCGCCTGAAGGTGGAAAACCTGGGGCGGGTGCAGAACCACTATATGGGGATCTACGCCGAGGGCAACTCTGCTCCCGAAAACACGCCCTGCGTGGAGCTGGATACGGCCGTCGTCACCAACTGCCAGAACCACTACAGCCGTACCTACTCCGGCGGCTCCGACCCCTACCGGGAGACCAGCGCCGCCGGCGTCACCGTGAAATTCGGTACGCTGAAGATCGACGAGGTTGAAATTTCGGGCTGCATCGGCTTCCGCAAGGGCGGCGGCATGTACCTGGATACCGTTTCCGCCGATATCAGCTGGCTCACGGTGAAAACCTGCCGGGTGCAGGAGCCGACCAACTTCTATATCCAGGGCACAAGCGGCTCATACAACGGCGATTATTCCTATAATTTCGTGAACAGAACGGCAGCCTACAGCGGCGTGGGCGGCGGCGCGTATTTCTGGAACAGCGACGTCACCATGAGCGCCACCGATTTTACCCAGTGCGCCAACCCCTCCTATTCCGGCGACAACAAGAATTATCCCGGGCTGGCGCTGGCGGTGCGCGGCGGCACCCTGGAGGCCGACCGCTGCGATTTTACCGAGAACGGCCAACAGACCCTGAGCTCCGACGCCAGCCCCTATTACGGCTACGGCGTGGTGCATATCAGCGGCGCCGCCGTGGTGGACCTGATGCGCTGCCGCTTTACCAAAAACTATTCTTCTTACGGCGGCGCCATCCGGCTGGATATGGGCCGTATGGTGCAGGAATACCAGAACAACAAATACGTCTATTATGCCGTCGACGCCCCCACCCTGTACCTGCGGGGCTGCGAGTTCGGTTCTTCGGACGAGGCGGACGCCAACCGCACCTATTACGGCGGCTCCGCCGTGTGGAGCCAGGGGCACGAGCATGAGCACCCGAAGGTATATTTCTATGATTATAACGAGGTTGCGGACGGCGAGCTGGTCGCCACCCATACCGTGGTGCAGAACAACAAGGATTACAACTTCAACGGCGCGGTGTACGCCTTGCAGACCGACCTCGTCGCCCAAAACGCCGTGTTCCGCGGCAACAAGATCCTTTACATGACCGGCTCGTTCCCGTCAAGCTGGCCCACCGGCGGCGCGGCGATCCATTCCCACGGCGGCAGTCTGTCGCTGGAAGGCTGTACCGTAACGAATAACCAGACGCTTTCCCGGTACGGTACCTCCTGGTCCGCAGGCGCGGTCTTCGCCGACCGGTGCGATTCCATCCGCGTGACCGGCAACACCGAGTTCACCGGCAACGAGGTCGTCGCGAATTACAATTCCAGCAATTATTCTCTGTACGGCAGCGGCATGGCGATCCGCAGCTGTGCCGACGCGCTGATCGAGGATACCGTCTTCTCAGATAACCGGCATCGCGTTGCCAGCTTCGATTACTACAACTATAATCTGAACGCTACCGGCGCGCTGCATGCCGATAGCTCCACCGTCACGCTGCGGCGCGTAGACTGCATCAACAACAAGCACAACGTCAGCAAGCAGCAGCGCGTCAAATTCTACGGCGCCGCCCTGCACCTTTATAATTGTATTGCGGTGCTGGAGGATTTCTACGCCTCCAATAACGTTACGCCCGGCAATATCGACGTCACCCTCAGCACGGCGAGGTTCACCGGCTTCAAGGCCGGCGTTTCGGTGGAAAAGGATATCATGCTCTACGGCAACACCACCCCCATCAGCCTGCTCTCGCCCCTCACGGGTCAGGGCGAGCTGAAGCTGCGGTTCGACGAAACCTTCGGCGGCAGACACATCGTGTGCGGCTATACGGACGACGAGACCGAGGAGGGCTATTCCACCTGGGACGCCAACCACGATTATACCGGCTATCCCCACGACGTGCCCGCCGGCACGCTGAACGCCTGGCAGTATCTGGAGCAGGGCGTCAGCCCCCGGTTCGCGGCGGCCGCGGCGCCCACCCAGCGCAATCTTTCGCTGGTGCGGGGCGATACGTTCTACCGCACGCAGCACGATATCATCGTGAAAAACGAGGCGGACGTGTATCTGGACGGGCAGACCGGCGTGGACCCGGTGTGGACCGAGACCGGCGCGCTGGACCATTACAGCTTCGACTCTAACGGGATCGAGCACACCGGCGGCTCCCCGGCGCAGGCGGTAAAAACCTTTGCCGCCGCCAAAAAGCTGCTGGAGGAGGTCCGTCAGGCCGAGGGCGGCAACATCATCGTCTCGGGCCGTGTGGACGTGACCGCCGAGGAGCACTGGTCGCTGGAGCCCATTGAACGCGGCATGTTCCCCTGGACGCCGCGGCTGCTGCGCTATAACCAACCCTCGTCCATAAGCGGCGCCCGCTACACCGATTATCTGGTGAGCGTGGAACCGGGCGGCGAGCTGTTTCTGGACGGCCTCACCGTGGACGGCAACTGGAAGATCTGCGAATCCCCCCGGGTGTTCAACTCTCTGATCCGGGTCAACGGCGGCGGCCTGTCGATGAGCGGCGGCACGCGCCTTACCAACAACAACGCCGAAAAGGGCGGCGCCGTTTTTGTGACCGGCAGCACCTCTCTGGTGGAAATGTACGACGCCGTGATCGACCACTGCACCGTGGACTGGAACAACATCGGCCTCGTGGGGCAGGATAAATGCTACGGCGGCGCGCTGTATCTGGAACAGGGCTGCGAGTTCCGCATGCAGTCGGCGGAATCCCTCATCACCGCCTGCGGCGTCTACTATTACACGCCCCACACCGGCAACGCCTACGGCGCGGCGGTGTACGTGGACCAGAGCCGGTTCCTTATGAACAACGGCAAGATTACCGATTGCCAGCTTTTCCGCGGCAGATCGGTCACTGCTTCGTCCTACGGTCTGTACGGCGCCATCTATACCTGCGGCCCCCGCTATAACGAGGAAACGGGCGAGGGCACGCTGGTGCGCATCGGCGGCGAGATCAGCCGCAACTTCCTGCGCATGAACGATACGGATTGGATCTACCAGTCCGAGTACGTGAACTGGGAGGTCAATTATCAAAATTATCCTTCCCCGATAATGGGCGTCGTGCTCTATGCCGAGGGCGGCACCGTGGAGTTCATGCCCGAGCTCGTAACGGAAGTCCCCCTCGGTTCCGGCAACTTCGTGCAGGTATCCCCCGGCGCGAACGTCTACGGCAACCGCACCCGCGGCGGCGCAAGCTACTGGATCTACGCGCAGGGCAACAACACGTCCTATGCGGGCGGCAACGGCTTCGCCCGCATCCGGATGCTCGGCGGCGTGATCGACGGCGAGACCGCGATCGATACGCTTTACTCCACCGCGAGCTATATGATGTATTTAGATTCGTATTCCAGCTTTGAGCTGGTCGACGGCGAATTCACCAGCATCCCGGACGCGAGTAATACTGTGTATATGGCCAATTGGCCCTCCCTTACGATCCGCGGCGGCGTGATGCGGCACAACCGGACCGACGGCTACGGCGACCGTTTGATTTATATCGGTTCAGGTACGGTCAATATGTCCGGCGGCGTCCTCACGGGCAACAGCGGCAAAAACATTACCGGTATCACTATCGCCTCAGGCTCCGCGAATATCAGCGGCGATGCCGAGCTGTATTCTCTGTACAACGGAATAGATTGCGCTTCCAGCTCCGCCTCCTGTAAGGTCACCGGCGGAAAGATCCGGGGCAACAACAACGGCATTTACTTAAGCGGCGGTTCTGCGACCGTTTCCGGCGGCGAGATCTTCAGCAACAGCTCGAGAGGCATCAATTTCCGCTCGGCGAACACCTGCACCGTGAACGGGGGCGATATACACAACAACGGCGTCGGGATCGAGATGGCGAACTCAAGCGGGACCATGCGAATTTCCGGTTCGGAGGTGGATATCCACCACAACTCGATGGGGATCGCATGCACGTCCGCCAAAATATTTGATGTGGGCACCGGCGTAAAGATCCGCAACAACAGCTATGGCTCGAGATACGAAAGTGACCCACGCGGCGCCGGTATCCAGGTCAAGGGCGACGTAAAGTTCTGCAGCATCTACGGCGCCGAGATATACGAAAACAGGGTGACTCACTCGCCCGAGTCTCCCAATACGCAGGAGAACAAGGGCTACGGCGGCGGCGTTTACATAGCGCCCTACAACCAGAACAACGAGCTCCGCAGTTATTCGATCACCAACTGCGACATCCACGACAATTTCGCCACCGGCGGCGGCGGCGGCGTCGCGATATACGCCGAAGGGTCCGGCACCTCGTATAACTATATGGCGGAAATACACGTACAGTCCCGCATTTACAACAATTCCACGAACGGCAGCGGCGGCGGAGTGCTGGTCTACGAGTATTCCCCAGGAAAGCATACCATGGGTGTGCAGGTGAATTCCGATATCCACCACAACACCGCTTCCGCGAACGGCGGCGGCGTGGCAGTGTGGGCGGGTGAAAACAGGATAAAAACCAACAACACCTCCACGACCGCCAATCCCGGCAGGATCGCCCTCAGCCTGTATTTCACCGGCTCGCACATCGACGATAATACCTGCGGCGGCGAAGGCGGCGGCGTCTATATCCTGCGCTCGGACCGCAACGACGTGCGGGTGAATATGGACTTCAGCATGGAGGGCAAGGCCCGCGTGCCCTGCTCCATCAGCCATAACACGGCGGCCTCCGGCGGCGGCCTCGCCATCGACAACCGTCGCCGCAGCAATAACAATAACTTCCCCGTGATAGGTGATACGGATATCACCGTCACCCTCAGCGATACGCCGATGAACGGCAACACGGCCACCGGTTCCTACGGCGGCGGCGTCTTCGTAAAAGACAGCGCCAGCCTCTATCTCAATAACGTGACGCTCTTGGGCAACACCTCCGCCCTCGGCGGCGGCGGTCTCGCCGCCACCAGCAAGGGGCTTGCCACCAACGGCGGCGCCTCCAAGGTCTACGTCTCCCAGGGCCAGATCGGCAAAAATATCGCCGAAAACGGTCAGGGCAACGGCGTGTATATGGATAAGGGCGACCTGCGGCTCAACAACAACTATACCGTCATCGACGAGCACGACGATATCTGGCTCAACGACCGGGCCTATCCCATCACCATGTGGTCCTCCTTCACCAACGTAGGCGCGGTATATAACGTCTACCCGGCGGAAAGCTACGTGGCGGGCGATATCGTGGTGCGGCCCGGCGTGCCCTTCGGCGGCTACTGCGACGAGGCCTCCTTCGCCCTCGCCAACTTCTATTCCATCCGGCCCGGCACGGTCATCGACCGGCTCTATCCCAACCTGATCCTCGGCCGCATCGTGTTCCTGGACGGCGAGTACGGCCTCGACCCTGTCTTCAATTCCGACGGCACGGTGGACCATTACCAGACCGACGAGCTCGGCGTGATCCACGACGGCTCCACGCCCGAAAAGGCCTTCTTCACCTTCCGGGCAAGCAAGGCGGTGCTCGGCGACGCCCCCGGCGCCATCTACGTATCCGGCACGGTCCACTACCGGCAGGATAACGAGGCGGAGGACGACGTGTGGACGCTGGGTGAAAAACAGTTCCTGCGCCGCTACTGCGGCTTCAAGGTCTCCTCCGACCGCGCCTATCCCGGCTTTACCGGCGATATGTTTATTGTGGAGCAGGGGACCCTTACGCTGGAAAACATCCCCATCGAGGGCAGCTATAAGGGGACGGCAGGCTTTGTCGCCGAAGGCAGCGTATTCGCCGTGAACGGTGAAACCGCAAAACTTGTGTTCAGCGAGGGTGCTTCCGTAAAAGACAATATCACCACCGGCGACGGCGCAGCCGTGCGCATCGAGCGCGGCGAGTGCCGCATGGACGCAGGTGAGATCAGCGGCAACTCCACAACGGGGCGCGGCGTGATCTGGCAGGGCGATACCTTTACTCTGTCCGGCGATACCCTGAAGCTCGAGGGCGTGGTCTACCTCGCCGCGGGCGACGAGGAAAACCATACCCCGGACCGTGTGATCAGCGTGGTAGCGTCGCCGGAAACCGAAACGAGCCCGGGTGTAACGGCGCTGGATTTCGCGCCGGTGAACGGCCACGTGTTCGTAAACGTTCAAAACCCCTACGACGGCCGCGATATCGTAGCGTATCCCGAAGGGGATATCCCGCTTTCGGCGCAGATCGAGCGTTATCCGCTCTCACCGCCCATCGATTCGATGTTCGTGGTGGATAACGATCCCTTCGCCCAGAACGTGCTGGAGCTGCGTTTGCCCTATCAGGTGTATCTGGACGGCGTAAACGGCGACGACGCGCGCGACGGTTCCACGCCCGAACAGGCGGTGCGCACGCTGCAAAGGACCTATGAGCTGATCGCCGCGGCCTACGCCGACCCGGATATCGTCACCTCCGGCGGCCTCGTGCACGTGGTGGATACCGTGACCGTTGCCGACGAGATCTCGCTTTCGGCGCAGTACGTGTGCGGCGCGATAACGGTGGACGCCCACGGCCCCGTGGCGTTCAAACGCTACGCCCAGCCCACGGCGCACGCCTCCATCGCGGGCGGCGGCTTTGAAAAGCCCACCAACCTGAATTCCATCTTCACCGTTGCCCACGGCGGCGAGCTGAACCTTGTGAACGTGACCGTGGACGGCCATAAATACGCGGTGCCGGAGGGCAGCAGCCCCAAGCTGACGGCGGACGCCGTTACGGCGGAGGAAGCCCTTGTGACCGTCGCCTCCGGCGGAACGTTCCATATGAGCGGCGGCAGGCTGCAAAGCGCATACGCCGAGGCGAGCGTTCCCGCGGGCGGATCCGAACCCGCGAAAACCGGCGGCGCGCTCCATATCGACGACGGCGGCGCGGCGCATATCAGCGGCGGCGCGATCGACGGCTGCGCGGCGTATCTGAGCGCCTCCGAGCTGATCGGCTGCGAAGGCGTTGAGGGCGTCAGCATCTACGATAACGGCAGCCTCTCGTTCTCCGGCAGCCCCGCCGTTTCCGACGCGGTCTATCTGGAATCGCCGGAGGTGCGCATGTCCGTTCCCGCCGCTTTCACACCGGCAGGCAAGGTGTTCGTGATCCCGGCAACCGCCTTCAACGGACGCGATATCGTCCGCTACGACGACGCGCTCTCCATCCCCGGCGCCGCGCAGAAGGCGTCCTGGGATCTGCCTGAAACCGTGAAACAGGCGTATACGCTCAACAACAACGCCGAAGACCAGCGCATACTGGAACTGCAGCTTCGCGCCTGCGTGTACGTGGACGGTGTGAACGGTCTGGATACCAATAACGGCCTCACGCCGGAATCCTCCGTAAAATCACTGCAAAAGGCCTATACCATCCTCTCCGGCCTTGAGGGCTCCACCATCTATATCGTGGATAACGTGACGATCTCCTCCTCCACGGTGCTCGACGGCAGCGTTTATGAATCCGGCGCGACGCATATCGACGCCGGCAGCCCCGTGCAGATCATCCGCTACGCGCAGCCTTCCGGTTACGATCCGGAAGAAACCGACCACGGCGAGCTCAACGGATTCGGTGTGGAAAGCTACACCCACGGCCCGCTGCTCACCGTGTCCGGCGGCGTCAGCGTGATCATCAGCGGCGTTTCCGTGGACGGCCACGGCGATCCCGTTACAGAAGGCGACGTCCGCTATCTTTCCCCCGGGCTCGTGACCTCGGCCGCGCTTCTGAAGGTGGAAGAGGACGGTATGCTGCGGATCACCGGCAGCGCCATGCTGCAGAACAACAATAACACCTTGACCGTACCCGAAGGGGAAGACAGAGGCGAGGGCGGCGCCATCGAAAACCACGGCCGCCTGATCCTGGACGCAGCCGTTCTGCGCGGCAATCAGGCCCTTCACGGCGCAGGTATTTATCAGGACGGTACCGTTGAGCTCAACGGAACGGCCTCCCCGGTGATCGAGCCCGACCAGTATATCTACCTCACCGGCCCGAAAGCGGCAACCGAGGCCGAAAAACCGGAGGAACACCTGATCACTGTTACCGGCATGCTGGCGGATGGGTTCTTCGTTACCGTTGATCTGGAATATCCCGAAGAGGGGCGCGATGTGTCGCGTTTTGCGGCGGGCGCATTCGTTTCAGACGTGGAGGGCGAGAAGAACCACTTCGTTCTGGCTCCCGGTATTGAATACGTGATCGTAAAATCCAACGACCCCGCCGAGCCGGATACGCTGGAGCTGGGCAAGGGCTATTCGCTCACCATCTTCAAATACGCGGATATGACGGACCTCAAGGAGCCGAACAAGACCTTCCTGTTTGAGATAACGGACGTTACCCCCGGCGCCGAAACCAACGGCAATACCTATTGCGTGTACATCGGCACGTATACCGACGCCGTCACGGGCGAAACCGTGCCCGCGTGGGTGGATAACGCCTACAGCTACGTTTCCGTCAAGGGTCTGCCGGAGGGCGTTTATACTGTGCGCGAGCTCACGGATTGGAGTTGGCGTTACGAGGTGACCGACGCCTGGGGCGCGGACGACGAGCACTATGCGGTTTCCGATGATTTCACGGTCACCGTGACGCTGGACGCAAACCGCACCGTTTACTTCAGGAATACGCTTACGGACCCGGATTACGTCAACGGGTACGCGCGAAGCTATTCAAATACCTTTTGTCCCTGACCTTTCGTCGGACAATCGTAAATTCTGAACGAAAGGAGGGATGATCATGAAAAACAAAACGAACGAGCGCAAAAAAAGGACGCCGCTGCAGGTATTGGGCGACCTTTTCACCACCGTGATACTGCTTGCGGTGGCGGCGCTCCTGATCCTGTTCCTCGGCGTGCGGCTGGTGGGCATAACGCCTTACGCCGTGCAAACCGCCAGTATGGAGCCAACCTACCCGGTAGGCAGCATCATCTACGTGAAAAACGTGGCGGCAAACGACGTAAAGGTTGGCGACGCCATCACCTATACGCTCAACAGCGAGGGCCTTCTTGCCACGCACCGCGTAACGAAGATCGATACCGGCCGGCAGCTCTTCTATACGCACGGCGACGCTGTTGAGGGCGTGGAGGATACGCCCGTGCCCTTTGGCGCGCTGGTGGGAATACCCAAATTCAGTATTCCGAAGTTAGGCTTCCTCGCGCAGTATGTGGCGACAAAGCAGGGACGGGTGATCGCCGTAACGGCAGCCGCCATTCTGCTGGTGCTGGCCATCTTCCCGCAGCTTTTATCGTCCGCCGAAAAGAGCGACCGGAAAAAGAAAGAGGAAGAAGAGAAGGCGAAGGCTGCCGCGTCCCCGCCGGAACCCCCGGCGACCCGGGAAACGGATCCCCCGGAATGAGAGGTAAAGGGAATGAAAAGATACTTATCTCTGCTGGCTGACAGAAAGATACGCGCAGCGGCGCTGCTGCTGGTCGCCGTTTTTTCGGTCGCCGTTTCGGGAACCCTCGCCTATTTCATCGCCGCTACCGATTCCATTCAGAACGATTTTATCCCCGCGGGGCTATCGATCATCATCCACGAAGAATTCGCGCGCAATGACGGCGACGTTTACGAAAAAAGAAACGTCACCGTGGAAAACGCCGTTCTCCCGAACGCCGCTTCCAGCGCGTTCGTCCGGGTCAAGCTGATCCCCTCCTGGCGGGACGCCTCCGGCGCTGTTGCGGCGGTTCCGGCAAGCCTCAGCCAGCCCGGGATCACACTCGATATCGACGTGGTGGATAATTTCAATCTGATCGACGGCTGTTACTACTATAAGTTCGTTTTAGCGCCGGGGGAGACCACCCCGCCGCTGATCAACAGCCTGACGGTAGATTACAGCGCCTTTACCGGCACCGTTTACGAGGGGCTTGTTTTTGAGCTCACAGTGCTGGCGGAAGGCCTGCGTGACGCGCCCGGCGCGGCGGAAGCCGCCTGGGGCATGGCGTATAACAAAACGGCCCATACGTGGTCGCCTGTTGCGCCGTAAACAATTTCAGTTCATAGCCGAGCAAAACTATACTAAAAGACTCGGTAATTATATGAAGAAAGGAAATGCACCATGAAAAAGAAACTCACCATCGTACTGTCCCTGCTCGTCGTAGCGGCCATCGCCGTCGGCGGCACCCTGGCCTACTTCTCGATGTCCACCGATGAGGTCGAGAACGTATTCACCGTCGGCAAAAACGTGAAGATCACCCTGGTCGATATCTTCAACCAGAATTCCGAGATCGAGCCCGGCGCCGATATCCAAAAGGAAGTGGGTATTGAAAACACCGCGGATGAAGGCGGCGCCGCCGTTTACGCCGCTGTGACCGCCGAGTTCAAATACTATGCGCCCGAGACCTATACCGACGGCCTTGCAAAGTATGAGAACATCATCTCCGCCGACGAGTACGCCGCTCTGGACGCTGCCGCGCAGGCCGGATACGTGGAGATCACCGCCGATTCCAACTACATCGGCTACTACATCAAGGACGACGCCGTTGAAGTGACCTACTGGAACGACGACACCCAGGTGACCGACGCTACCGCGATCGCCAACGGCGAATACAATAAACGCAAGGCGACCTATAACACCGGTGATCTGCTCTATGCCGCCACCGCTACGATTGCCGATTACAGCGACGCCACCGATCCGCTGTGGGGCATCATCACGCTGCAGACCGGCGCCGGCACCGCGGCAGATCCCTTTGTTGACGGTCTTGCCGACGGCTGGAGCTATGCCGGCAACACCGCCGACGGCAAAGCTGTGTTCGTTTATGACGACAAGATCGAAGCGGGCGATTACACCGCCGCGTTCACGAACGTTCACGTCAGCGATACTGCCACTGCCGATGATCTGTTCCCGTTCAGCATCACCGTGAAGGGCTATGCCGCCCAGGCCACCGGCTTCGCCGATGCCGAGACGGCACTTGCGGCTTCCTTCGACGCCCTCGTTCCTCCGCTCACCGCCGCTCCGTAATCTGAGCCGTAACCTTAACGCTTAAATTTTACCCGTAACGACGGGATAACCACAGAAAGCAGGCGAGTGTATGAAAGCAAGAATCATCAAAGCGCTCACGGCGCTCTTGATTATCGGAATCCTCATCACGGGGGCGACGCTCGCCTACCGTTCTGCGGAAAACAGAGCAACCAACATCATCACCATCGGCAGTATTGATATCACCCTTTCGGAGCCGCTTTGGAACGCGGCAACGAAGGACGGTACCAGCCTGCCGGTGGTGTACCCCGGCGTCAGTTTTGATAAGGATCCCACGGTGAAAAACGTGGGGTCCGCCGGGGCGTATATCCGCATCAATCTGGAATATAAAACCACGCCGCACGTGGGTGAGGGGGAGGAACCCCTGCCCGAGCGGGCGCTCGATCCCTCCGTCCCGGAGGATCTTGAAATCATCGATATGATCCGCGGCACGTTTATGTACCGCGACCCGTCCGGCAGCTACACCCAGGGCGTCAGCCCCGATTTTGAGCTGCGCGACGACGGCAGGTATTACTGCAAAACCGTATTGGAGCCGGGTCAGGAGCAGATTTTGTTCAGTAAAGTTTTATTCCCCGCCGAATGGTCTGCCGAAGATACCGAAAAACTCGGGGACGCCTTTTCCGTGATCGTAAAAGCGGAGGCGATCCAATCCGCCGGCTTTGAGGACGGCGTTGACCCCGCCACCGGCGAATTTGTTTCCGCACTTGACCGGGCGTGGGACGTTTATAACACCTACGTTTATATCAAGCCCGGCGATTGACCGTAATACGGCGGAGGCGTCAATATGTTAAACAGAAAAACGGCAGCGGCAGTTTTCGCCGCGATATGTATATTATTTTCGATCCTCCTGCCCGCGTTTGCGGGCAGCGTGGAGGTCACCCCCGCGCGGGAAATCGAGATCAAAGCGGGCGGCGAAAAGCCGCTGGATCTGTTCGGGCATTACACCAAGGCGCTGATGCCCGGCGATAAGGTAACCTTTCGCGTGCTGGTAAAAAACAATAGCAGCATGGCGGTAAATATGTACCTGAAGGCAGCGGATCCCACGACGGAAACCTACGGCGCAAACGCGGCTGACGCTGCGCTTTCAAAGGCGCTTTTAAAAGAGATGCCCATGCGCATCGATCTGCTGGAGGATAACGCAGAAAGCCCCCTTTTTGAGGGGCTTGCGGACGGTACTGCCGCTGCGGGAGACGGCATGCGGGAGTATATCTCTCTCGGTACGGCGGCGGCAGGCAGCGAGCGTTTTCTGGAGATCACGCTCACTGTGCCTGTTACGCTTGATAATACTTATCAGAACGCCATAGGCCTGATCGACTGGATCTTCCGTCTGGAAGAAACGGTGGACCAAAGCACGCAGCCGATTACAGAGCCGAGCACGGAACCGAGCACGGAGCCGATTACAGAGCCGAGTACAGAGCCAAGCACAGAGCCGAGTACAGAGCCGAGTACGGAGCCAAGCACAGAGCCGAGCACAGAGCCGAGTACGGAACCGAGTACGGAGCCGAGCACAAAACCGGGCGCGGACCCCGGCAAAGAACCCACTACGAAACCGGATACAGACCCCGGCAGAACGCCCACCGAGAAACCGAGGACCGAGCCGTCGCAGCAGGAGACCCCCACCGTAAGGCGGCCTGATCCGGACGTTGTTGTCGTCGTCCCGCCGAATACGGGCTTCGGCAATTACCGTTGGCTGCTTTATGTCGCCGGCGGCGCGCTGGTTGCTTTCATTATGATCGCCGTGCTGCCGCGCAGAAAACAAAAAAATGAAGGTTAGCGTCTATTATGACGTAATATGTGATTTCTGCGGGCGTTCGATGAGTTATGATTTCAAAACCGGTTTGTGTGACAACGAAGAAAGCGCAGTCAAAGAAGCCTATCGGATCGGTTTTTCGGAATTTGCGAAAAAACTGATTTGCCCTGTGTGCAGAAAAAAAATGAATCAGTTCAAATTCAGTACGGAGAATACGCTTTGAATTTGTAACATTTTCAGGAATGCGGAACGTTATGTCTGAAAAAACAAAAAGAAATGATCGCAGAATGTCCGGCGGCAGAAAAGTCCTTCTTTTTGCCGCCGCTTTCCTGTTTTTCGGCTGCGTCGGCGCATATATCATTTACACTTATGTTTTGCCTGCGCACGAATCGAATAAGCTGGCGCGGGTTGCCGAAACGCTGCACGCGGCCCAAAGCGAACCGCCGTCTGTTGGGCCGCAGCCGGTATACGACGTTGTTCTGCCGAAATACGATACGCTCCTTGCCGAAAACGCGGATCTGCGCGGATGGCTCCGTGTACCGGAATACGGTGTCGATCTGCCTGTGGTGCAGGGGCCGGATAACGACTATTACCTGCGCCGCAGCTTTGACGGAGCCTGGTCCGTTGCAGGAACGCCTTTTTTTGATTACCGCATTTCCGATTTTGTAAACCTACCGCGAAATACTGTGGTTTACGGGCATAATATGCGCCGCAACGATATCATGTTCGGCGTGTTCCAAAACCTGCGAACGGTGGAGGGCTACCGGAAATGCCCTGTGATCGGGCTTGATACGCTTTACCGCGATTACCGCTGGTTTGTTTACGCGGTATTTATCACAAATATCGATCCCGCGCAGGATAACGGATATTTCTTTGAATATAACTTTATCGACGCCTCTGACGAGGCTTTCTCGGACTACGTCAACGAGCTTGACCTGCGCAAATTCTATACTACCGGCGTTGACCTCACGCCGCAGGATAAGCTGCTCACGATCTCTACCTGCTGCTACGATTTCAAAAACGCCCGCCTTGTGGTCGTGGCGCGCATGCAGCGGGAAAATGAGCCCGATACGCCGGATACATCTCACGCGCAGGTGAATCCTGAACCGAAATATCCTCAGGTATGGTATTCCGCGAACAAATTGACCAATCCCTACGCCGCCGATTTCCATTACCAACCGGAATAATCAGTCTGAATCGTTTCATATCTGATGGGATGATTGTCACTCCGGATCACTACGCCTTACTTATCCTTCACTTCTCGGGAAACCACTGCGAAGATATTTAGCTAAAGTCCAAAAGAACGGACAATGTTTCGGGAAAAATGCTTGACAGACAGCTTCGTGATATTCTGATTTTTGCAATGGGAACATTTATTCTCTTTGTAATCAGAAGGAAGTGAATATATTGTCAGAAACCTTTGACCTCGGCTTTTTTGGACTGAACGGCGCGATTGACGCCGAGGTGGCGCAGGCGTTGTTTTCCGGAAAAAACGATATAACAAAAATCCCTGCTTCGGCACGTTACCTTACCGATAAAAAGAACGGCGCGGCTCTGTATAACCAAGCGCAAAGAATCATGAAGATCGCCTGGGATCAGGAAATGCGCCGGGAGGGAGTCAAATACTTTTCCGGGAATTATACGGAGGATCATCCGCCGACGTTGTTAAAAGATACGGACGCCGCTGTTATTGCACAGTTTACAGAGGCGCTTGCTCCGGATATCAAAGCATTGTTTGAAGCAGCGGCCGCAGATGCTGAGACAGATACGGCACAGCCAAATCCAGAAAACGGTCCGAAGGAAGACGAATACGACGATCCGTTGTTGGATCTTTTGTTTGAAAACTACTTCAAAACCGTCTTTTCCGGAATAAATGAAGCGTTAGAAGCAAAAGCAGAAGGACTCGGCGCAACAACGGAAGATTTGCCTGCAGAGGCGTCCGCCGCGGCGCTGGATCAATGGGCTGACGACGTGATCTCGCAGGAGCTGGCTATCATGATCACCGGGCAGAAAGCAAAGGAGCTTTTTGCTCTATCTAAAAAGCTTCCGCAGGAAACGGATTTTTCCTCCCGTCCGGAAAACCACGCGAGAGAAGATGCGATCCGGAAACTGAATCATACCCGCACGGAGGTCACTGTTAGAACAAGAATTCCACCGGCATTTGTCCTCTATGGAATGGTATGCGTATTATCGGGTGCATTTTATCCCGAAACCGAAAACAACTCCTTTGGAATCTCTGATAAAAGACCTTGAACGGGAAATACACTACAGCAGAAGCGGCGTCGGCGTTTTGATCGGCGCTGCTTTTCTCATTATTGCGATGCTGCTCCAAGCCGCGCTGGAAAACGCAAAATACACGCCGCTGTCCCCAACGTTGCGAATGGAGATGAAAAGAGCAAAAGACTATCTTTCCGATTATCACTATCTAAATGATAACCGAATCAAAACAACAGATGAATTGAAGACCGCGCTTTCCGATACAGATAAACCGCAGCCGGACGCGGCAGATGCGGCATCGTAACGTCGGGGGATGAATAAACCGGGCTCATCCGAACCCGGTCGATTCACGAAAAACCTTGCCTCACAAAGAAAAATCGAGTGTTCATAAGTGAACTCCCTTATGAACACTCGAAAT
>JAFRNP010000027.1 GCA_017430145.1 Clostridia bacterium | reverse complement strand
GGAACCGACCCTTGATTTACTTGTTGATCAAATCGTAAAAGGGGGGATTTGTTCAAACGTATTAATTTGGATTTTTTATGTCCTGTCAATCAAGGAACCGTCCCCTGATTGAGGAACCGTCCCCTGATTGATGCCGCAGGCTGCCGTTTCGGCATTGGGTATCGATCGGAGGGCGGTGCTCCGATTGGATTTTGTTTGTTTGCGTTTATGTTTTCCGGTTTTGGTTCGGGGAAAATCAGGGGACAGTTCCCCGATCGACAAAGTCTATCGGGATAACCGTCCCCGTGATTGTCCCCTGCGCAGGCTCGCCGCCGGACGCGTTGTCGGGCAAGCCGAGATCCGGAAATATTGCAGCACGGCGCACCGCTTTCCCCCGGCCCTTACCCGGAAAGTGAAAAAGCGGTAAAAAATCAAGCAGACAAGAAACAAAAAAAGCGCCCGCAGGCAGGTTACACTGTCTGCGGGCAAGTATTTACGTTCATTTTCCGCTGTCGGCAATCAGCCGAAGATCGTGAGGAGCTTGAAGAAGTTCCACCGGATCAGGGCGATGATCAGCTTGCCGAAGGCAATGATCATTCCGCCGGGCAGGCGGCTTTCGTTGTAGTTGAGTTCGGCGACGCGGGCGGCGTTGTACAGGTCCACGATCTTGCCGCTGTCGGTCCCGGTCAGCCGGATGATCTCGTTGGTGGCGGCGTACATGATTGCGTGCATCGCCAGCTCCCCGGCGATGTGCTCGTATGCCATCAGATAATCGGCGCTGCTGTCGCTGTTGGCGGCCATTACTTCCTTTTCACGGGCGTACAGTTCGTCCACCAGATCGCGGAACACCTCATAATTGAAGATCTGCGGGTTCTTTTCGATATCCACCTGGATATATACGGTCCCTTTGCTGTCCTCGACCAGCGCGTAGGTAAAGCTGCAGCCGTCGGCGATCATGGCAGCTATGGCGGCGGGGTCCTCCACCTTCATGAAGATGTACTTCTTCATTGCGGCGGCAGCTTCGCCGACCGTCTGTCCCTCTGCGGGGTCGGCAGGCGCGGCGGTATCCGTAAGACCGGCGGCCTCGGCCTCTTCCATTGTTGCGCCGGGGGCTTCGTCGCCGACGCTGTAGACGGCTACGATCCCCGCCAGATCCGCGTCGGCGGAGGCGATCGTCAGATCTTCGGCGGCAGGCGCGATCTCATCGACCAGCGCGTCGGAGAGCGTATCCACCGGATCTGCGGCGGCAGGCGCGTCGGTCGACGCGGCAAACGCCGTTAAGGGGAGTGCAAGCGCCATGATCAGCGCCAAAAGCAGGGCAAGTCCTTTTTTATTCATAACCATTCTCCTTTGTTCGGGTTTTTGTTGCACTATTACAGTAGCATATTTCCCAAAAAAAGTCAACCGGCAGCCGGGATTTTTTCGGCAAACGGTCGATCGCGCAGCCGGCCGCCGGACGTTTGTCATACCGGTTCCGGTTTTTCATTTTTTGCCCGCAGGTGCTCCACCAGCTTCTGTACGACCAGTACGTCCGCTTCATCCAGCCCTTGCAGCGAGATCGAGTCGGTTTGTTCCACGCCGAGCAGAAAGTCGGTCGATACGTGAAAAAGCAGCGCAAGCTCCACGATGAACTGGGTGGACGGGACCGAGATCCCCAGCTCCCAGGCGTTGACGCCCGAACGCGTGACGCAGAGCTTTTTCGCCAGTGCCGACTGCGTCAACCCGGCCTGCTCCCGCAGCATTTTGATTCGATACGCAACCATTCAGATCCCCCCGTAAATCATCTATATGTGTATTATGGAGGAAATAAAATGATATTGCATTATCAAAATGATACTATAAATTGACAAATCGGGTATTTTGTGATAGTCTCTATAAAGAAAAAGCAATTCGGAGGCTGTCATGTACAGATATCGATTCAGATTTATCTCTTCCTTATTGTCGTTTTTTCTCGTTACGGTCTTTCTTTTCTGCAGCGTTTTTCCCTCGCAGATGATAAAGCCGACGGCGTCGGCGGCAGGGCAAGCCATGCGCGGCGACGTCAATCAGGACGGGGCTGTGCTTGCGGACGACGCGCGGACCGTTCTTCGCGCGTCTGTATCTCTCGAAACGTTTTTCCCCGGGTCCCTGCCGTTTTTACTTGCAGATCATAACGGGGACGGCACGGTTACGGCTGCGGACGCCCGTATGATCCTGCGTACGTCCGTCGATCTGGAACCTGCCGGTGTTCTGGACGCGGAAAAATGGGATGTTCACTGTACGTTCCAGACCGGGGCTGTGCCTGCTTCCACGAAAGACGGCATGCCCAACGGCACGCAGTCTTATATCACTTCTGAATTGATCGAATTGCCACCTTACCGGGAGATGACCGTTAAAGCGGTCTGTCTGAATACGGTTGCGATGGTGTGTGAATTTGAAGAAGACGGGACGTTTCTCGGGCGTCTGTCCGGCGGCTCTCAGCGTCCCGACAGCACTGCCGGCGAGCGATCCGCATATACGTTCCACACAGGCGCATTTCCCCGGTACCTGCGGATCAGCTGCCTGAAAAACGATCCCGGCCGGAAGATCACCGTTGTGCCCTTTACAAAAACCGTTGAATATCCGCATACGGATTTTGTTTTCGGGACCGGAAAAGGCTGTTTTTCTTCGAAAGGCGAACTGCTCAGCGGCGGCAATTATTACGTGTATACCAACAGTATCCGGCTTGCAAAAGGTGAGGCGATCCGCTTCCGTTCCGCCGGTTCCGCAAACATGAGCTGCCTGGTGGAATGGGTCGGCTATGAAGGCAACGGCAGCGGGACCCCGCTGATCATCGGGAACGAGTATATGCGGGAGATCGAATATATCGCCCCGCGCGCCATGCAGGTGCGCCTTAGCGCAGGTATCGGCAAACGGGTGGACGGCTCCGGCAATGCGCACCCGTATCTTTCGAAGGAAGCGTTCGTCGCCAGTATCGAGCGGTATTTCCCCGAGCGCCGGGACGCCCCCGTAAAGGATAACGTGCTCTACGGCAAAAGCATCGCCATGATCGGGGACAGCCTTGCCATGGGCGGTATCAGCGGGCCGGAGGCGACCTGGGTCCACCAGCTGGCCTTAAAATACCGGATGCAGGAGCTGAATCTCGGGATCGGCGGCTGCCCGGTGGCGGACACAGGCGTCGGCACGCTCGATTCCGCAGGGGCGCAAAGAGAAAGAGCGGCCTTTTCGCGTTCTGTTGTCGGAACACAATTGACGGAATTAACAGAAGGCGATTTTACGCCGGATTATATAACGCTGATCGGCGGAGCCAACGATTTCCGCCTCAAGGTGCCGGTGGGTGAGCCGAACGATACGGACCCCTCCACCTTTTGCGGGGCGCTGAATACGATCATCGACGTCCTGTGTGCGGCGTTTCCGGACGCAAAACTGTTGTTTTTCACAAATTACAGCAGGTTCCATTATAAATGGACGGGCTATCCTCATTATGAGGTGGATTACGTGGACGCGATGCTTGAGATCTGCAGATTGAAAAACGTTCCGTGTTTTGATAATTACCGCGAGAGCGGAATCTGCTTTGATGATGCGGCGCTTTCCGCATGGATGGATGAGGGCGAAGTTTACAACGGCAGCCCCGAAAAGGCGACGAAGCACCTGTCGCGCGAAGCATACGCCTGGCTTCTGCCGAAATATGAAAGCCTGCTGCAAAACCTTTGATAAATGACGTCCGACCAAAGATTTCCGCCGGATGTGCAGCCCCCGTCAGCCGTCGCGTTTCGATGCGGCGGTTGCCGGTTTTTAAACCCAAAAAACCCACCGCTTTTTTTGAAAACCCAAAAAAGGTAAGACAAAGACGAAGACAACGACAAAGACAAAGACATAGACTAAGACGAAGACTAAGACGAAGAGGAGGGGAGGTAAAGGGTTTTTCCGGTTTTTTAACCGGTTTTCCGCCGTACGCGGCGGACCGCCGCCTCCGCCGCCGCCATGCGGAGACGGTCTTCAATTTTCATTTCCGGTATCAGGTAGTGGGTGTTTGCCGTAGGGGCGGGCATGACCGCCCGCAAAACGGAAACCGTACGCAAAACGATAATGAGAACAAACAACGTCTGAAAAACAGGCATATTACACATAACAGTTCACGAACGAAGCACATAACAGATCACGGCATCTGACCGTGAGGCGGCGGGCGGTCGGTGCCCGCCCCTACGCGCGGGAGGGGTGTTTTTGTTATGATCGGACGGCTTTGAAACCGGGCGTATTTTTCCTTTTTTTATATGAGATTTTTCTTCTGATTCGGAGGTTTTTTGAAAACTTCAAACATTTTCAAACAATTTCACACAAAAAAATTTTGAAAACGTGTAAATCCGGCGAAAAAAAAGGCGATATATAGAGTGGAAACCTTAAGAATCAGAGGGAGAAACAATGACGTACATCAAGATCTTTAAGGATATCGTCGGCGCCGTGGGGCTGTTGTCGGACGAGGAGGCGGGCAGGCTGTTCAAGGGGCTGCTTTG
>JAFRNP010000026.1 GCA_017430145.1 Clostridia bacterium | reverse complement strand
GATTTTTATATTGATTTGCTGTTTTATAACCGTACGCTTTCCTGTCTGGTCCCTATTGAATTGAAGATCGGCAAATTCAAACCGGAACATATCGGGCAAATAAATTTCTATCTTGAAGCGCTTGACCGGGATATTAAAAAACCGAACGAAAATCCAAGTGTCGGCTTGATCCTCTGTGCAGGCAAGGATGACGCCGTGGTTGAATATGCTTTGAGCAGAAGCCTATCTCCAACTTTAGTCTCAGATTATTCTCTTTGTCTTCCGGATAAGAAGCTCTTACAGGCAAAGCTGAGGGAACTGACAGATCTCGCTATCAATCAGGAGAACGGAGACTTTTGAATTTTGTAAATACCATCAAAAAGAACAGGCGACCACAGGGATTTTTTCGTGTGGTCGCTGATTCATTCAAGACAGATTATTTGTATGTGTGATCCTGCGCAGGCGTTTTACGCATTTTTATCTTTTATCATTTTTTTTCATCATTATAAAACGTTTTCTGTCAGCGTCCGTTTCTGATGCCTTACCTCTGCCAGTTGGGCTGCAATGATCGCGACAAACATCAGCGCGCAGCCGAGGATCTCCCGCCCGGTCAGGTTCTTATCGGGCAAAAGCCAGGCGGAACACAGCACGCCGAACACGCTCTCCAGGCAAAGGATCATGGAAGCGAGCGTGGATTCGGTATATTTCTGTCCCACGATCTGCAGGGTATAGGCGACGCCGCAGCTCAATACGCCCGAGTAGAGCATGGGGATCAGCGCCCCCTTGAGCCCTTCGGCGGTGGGATGCTCAAAAATCAGCATCAGGATGCAGGTGATGACGCCTGTGACGATGAACTGCACGCAGGAGAGCTTGATGGAGTCGCATTCGTCCCCGAGTTTTTCGATCAGCAGGATATGCAGCGCGAAAAAGACCGAGCAGACCATGGCGAGGACGTCGCTTTTTGTGACGGCGGAGAAGCCGCCGGGGCCGATGCTCAGCAGATACAGCCCCACGCAGCCCAGCGCCACGCACCCCCAGGTGGGCAGGGGCACCTTCTTTTTGATAAACAGCCCGAACACCGGAACCAGCAGCATGTACATGGCGGTGATGAACGCGATCTTGCCGGGGGAGTGGTCCGGGTAGCTGAAGGCGTACTGCTGGAAGTTGGTGGCGACGCAAAGCGTCAGCCCGATGGGGATCCCCACGATCCAGGTTTTTTTGTCAAGCTGCCGCCGCTTTTCCTTCTGCTCGGCGGTCATTTTTTTGCCCTCGATCCGATCGCGGATCAGAATAAAGGGGATCAGCACGGCAAGCCCGTACAGAATACGCACGCCGTTATAGGTGAACGCCTCCACGCTGTCCATACCGGCGCTCTGCGCGACGAACGCGGAACCCCAGATAAAGGCGGTGAGCAGCAGCATGGAAACGCCCTTGAATTGTGTCTTTTTCACGTCAAAAAACCGGCGGACCGGACCCTTTCGTTATTTGACAGACGCGCGAAAAGGTATGGATAGTTACAAAGTTATAAAGATACAAAGTTACAAAGTTTCAAATGAGGGCGGGACAGCTTCTTCAGATCTGCTTTGGTTTGCCCCGTCGGGCTTAGCCCGGTGGGTTTGCGCTGAAAATGATCCGCCGGATCATTTTCTTTACGCTCCGACCCGCACCCGATTATAGAAATAAACAGGTTCTATATTCAAGGGCGAAGCCCTTCCGAATTTGTTACTTTCTTACTTTTGTACTTTTATATTCTTTTCCTCTTTTCTATTTCGCGCGGTTTATCAAATACCCATTATACCCGACGGTATAAGGCTTGTCAAGTCACGAAAGCAGGGTTTTCAGCTTTTGCAGAATGCGTTTTTCACGGCGGGAGACCTGCACCTGGGTCATGTTGAGTTTTTGGGCGGTCACGGTCTGGGTACAGCCCTGAAAGTACCGCAGCCGTATCAGGTCCCGGTCCGTCTCTTCCAGCTTTTTTACGGCGTCCATCAGGTCCAGCCGCCGGGTGAGCGCCAGGTCGCCGGGCTCCACCGGGATCTCCGGCGCCGCACCCTCCTCGTCCGGGGTCAGGGAGAGGGTGGGCAGGCAGACGCCCAGAAGCGCCGCGGCGTCGGTCACGTCCATGCCTGCCGCCGCGGCGAGCGCCGCAACGCCCGGTTCTCTGCCGGTCTCCTGAAACATTGCCTCGCGCAGCTCCAGCAGGCGGCACGCCTTTTCCTTTGCGGCGCGGCTGGCTTTTACGCTGCCGCCGTCCCGGAATATGCGTTTGATCTCCCCCAATATGGCGGGGACGGCGTAGGTGGAAAAGCGGTAGCCCATCGTCTCGTCAAAGCCGTCCGCCGCCTTTACAAGCCCTACGCACCCTGCCTGGAACAGGTCGTCGTATTCCACGCCTCTGCCGCGGAAGCGTTTTGCGCAGGCGTGTACCAGCCCGAGGTTTTCGGTCACGAGTCGGTCGCGCCGGGTGGCTGCTTTCATTTGGCGTCCTTCCGGTTTAAGTACTTGGTCAGGGTCACGGTGGTGCCCCGCCCGGGGGCGGAGCGTACCTGCAGCTTGTCCGTGAAACTCTCCATGACCGTAAAGCCGAGCCCGGAGCGCTCCTCCCCGGCGGTGGTATAAAGGGCGGTCATCGCCTTTTCGATATCGGCGATGCCGCAGCCGAAATCTTTGATGCGCACCTTGATGATCCCGCCCTCGTACAGCGCCGCGTCGATCTTGATCCTGCCGCAGGTATCCCGGTAGGCGTGGACGATACAGTTCGTCACCGCCTCGCTGACGGCGGTCTTCAGGTCCCCCAGCTCCTCCACCGTGGGGTCGGCGAGCGCCGTAAAGGCCGCCACGGCGCTGCGGGCAAAGCCCTCGTTTACCGAGCGCGAGGGGATCGTCAGCTTCATTTCGTTGAGTTTTTTCATGTTGTTTCCTTCCTTTCATCCGTATAAAACGCGACAAGCGATTCCAGTCCAGACAGCTTCATGATCCGCCGGTCCCGTTCCTTCAGCCCGCATACGGCGGTTTTACAGTCAAAGGCTGCGGCGCGTTTGCTCCGGCCCATGACGAAGCCCACGCCCGAGGAATCCATAAAGCTGACGTCCGAAAAATCCAGTACCAGCTCACGCGGGCGAAAGCGTATAAGCGCCGCGTCCGCCGTTTTACGCATGGCGGCGGCGGAATGGTGGTCGATCTCCCCGGTCAGCCGCAGGGTCAGACGCCCGTTTGGGGCGGTTTCGATTTTCAATACAATTCCTCCTAACGTCAAAAAAATCCGTTACCAATATGATAACGGATTTTTTCTGCAATGTTTGTTGAAAACGGTCGGCTGAGAGAATGATCTTTCTTTATTTTTCAGGAGGCGCAGATTTCAGGCTAAGTGTGTTGAAATCAGTTGCCTGAGAAAATGATCTTTCTTTATCCTTTTAGAGGTGCCGATTCCATGAAATGTTTGTTGAAATCGGTCGCCCGGGGAAATCAGAAGATCTCAGGGGATTTCATGATGCCGCCGCGGCGCAGCACGTACTGGTCGCTCCAGTTGTCCTCTTCGGTGCGCCACGCGCCGGGGCCGTGCCAGGATTCCCGCTCGTTGACCAGGTGGATCGGGCCGAAGGTGTTGTAACGGCTCAGATACACGGTCAGGGTCACGGTATGCTCGCCGTCGGCAAGGCCCGTCACGGTGCAGGAGAAGGGCGGGTAGATGATGGCGCCCGCCTCTTTGCCGTCAACGGCCACTTTAATGAGCGCGCCGAAGTAATCGGTGGCTGCTACGGTCAGCTTGCCGTCTTTTGCCGCCGCTTTGAAGGTGTAATCCACGGGGCCGCCGTAGAACGGGAAGCCCTGCGGGCATACGTCGCCGAATTCGAGCGTTTCGGGCATGGCGGTGATGGCGGCGTGCATGCCGGCGGCTTTCACGCCGAAGTCTCCCAGAATGAACAGGTTTTCAAGGTCTGTGGTGTTGCCGAAGGGGTAGGTGACCGTCAGCTCGTTTTCACCCTTTTGGATCGTCGGGAGTTTTACGGTAAAGATCGCCGTATCCACATAGTTGCCGATGACCGTGTTCGGGACGTTTTCGCCGTTGAAAACGATGTTTGCTTTATCTGCGTCCTCCAGGGCAAGCAGCGCGTCCGGCACTTCGATCTCACTCATAAACCGGAATCTGACCGTGACGGTATGGCTGATCGTTTCGGGATCCCGCGCCCAGGGCTGCACGACCCCGCCGCCGCGTTCCGGCAGGCCGAGGATGCTGCGGCAGACGTTGTCGAGGCGCAGCATTTCTTCCTCACCGTGCCAGTCGCCGTCGTCCACCCGGAAGGCGGCGCGGTCCAGCACCAGCACGTTCTTTTCCTGCAGGCGGAAGCTTTCGGGGCGCAAAACGTGGGTCCCTTCGCCCTCGCGGACCTCCGGGAAGGCTGCGGGCATGTCGGGCGTGCCCGGCAGCAGCTTTAAGAGCAGGGAATCGTAGCCGTACAGCACGGTCTTGATCACCGTATCGCCGTTTACAAGGTCCGCGCCGATGGGATAGCTTTCACCCGTGGCGGTGTCGTAAACGACGGGTCGGCATTCGCCTTTGACCGTCAGGATCACGTGGCGGCGGGCGTTCAGGCGCTTGTTGCCGGGTTCCCCGGCGTGGGCGATGAACATCCAGTCGCCGTCCGTATCCCGGCGTCTGGCGTACAGGTATTCGTAACACGGCGCGCCGTCCAGCGTCCGGACCTGCAGCTCCTGTTCCTGCCGCAAAAGGCCCATCAGGGCGACCTTGGAAAAATCGGAACGGATGCTCTTCTCCCACAGGGCCTTCCCGCGGCCGTCCGGCTGCGCGTCGCAGTATTTCGGCGCTTCGCCCAGGAAAATCAGCTTGCCGCCTGCCGCACGGAAGGCTTCCAGACGTTCGACGGTGGTGGCGCGCAGGGTCTCGCACCCCGGGACGATGACCGTATCGTACGCCATCTCGCCGACTTTGAGGGGCGCGCCGCCTGCTTCGTTGAGCGAAGGCAGCAGCGATTCGCTGATAAAATCAAAGTCCACGCCGCCGGTCAGAAGCAGGTTCGTCAGATCCCAGAAGCGGCGGTTCAGCTCCTCGCGCACGTCCCCGGTCTTGTCGTTGGGGCCCCAGTGCAGCCAGAAGCTCTCGATCGGGTGGATTACGCCGACCTTTACGTAGGGCTTGCCGCGGGTGAGCGCCGTATTCACGCGGGCAAAATGGTCCTCCACGCGGGAGAATTCCTTATACCAGCTCGACTGGTAGCTGATGGAGGCGGGATAGTCGCGCTTGGCTTCGCCCGCCATGGCGTACCACGACAGGTGCGGCACGCGCACGGTGACGCCCAGCGCCGCCTGCCAGTCGCCCTGGTGCTTGTACAGCCGGAAATCCGCGTCCCAGCCGGTCACGCCGTAGAGCTCCGAAAGCATGCCCTCGCGGCCGAACTGGTGCACGGCGGACTGCGCCTGCTTGGCGGTGGTGAACTCGTGGTTGTTGCACAGCAGGTCGATGCCGGGGATGCCGAAGCCCCTGTAGGAGCGCATGGCCTCGCCCAGGGCCGCGGTCTGCGAATGAAGCGTCGGCTCCTCCATCATATGGCCCGTTAAGGCGATGCCGTTTTTATCGCACCAGGCGCCGATGGTATCGGCGAAGGCGGCGGCGAACAGCTCGGCGATAAAATCGTGGTAGCGGTAACGGTGGACGGAGACCGCGCCGTCGGGCAGCTCCCAGAAGATCTCCGGCAGGGTATCGAGGATATCCGTCCCGTAGGCCTCTTTGTAAAGCTCCGGCACCTTATCCGTCCAGGGAACCGTCACGTCGATGGGGTCGGTGATGACGCTGGTGGTGAGCAGGCGCTTGCGGGTGAACTGCGGCTCGTCGGTAAAGATCGCGGGTACGACCTTATCGAACCGGTCGCCCACGTGCTTTTTGTACCTCTCGTGGGTCACTTCGATAAAGCGCTCGATCGCCGCTTTGTTCAGCGTGTCGGCGTAGGTCTGGTTGTTGTACCAGCTGGAGGGCTGGTGGATCTCCAGCATTGCATACCATTTCTGCCCGGCGGCCTCGTCGTCTTCGCCGATCCGGCGGTAGCCTGTCAAAAAGCCGTCCGCGTCCAGCTCCACGTCGTAGCAGGCCAGTACCTTGCCGCTGCCGCTTCTGCCGCCCTCGGAGCGGGAGTCGCTTGACGTGTGGGCTGCCGCCTCCCGGCGGTTCGTGAACAGCAGGCAGCGCGCGCGGTACCGCTCGTCCTTTGTGACGATGCCGCCTGCGGCGCCGGAGGGCCAGCGGTCCTCGTCGTAGAGCCAGGCCAGCATCTCCTCTTTTTCGGCTTTGTCCACGCAGGTCCGGATCAGCTTGAAAAAGTCCTCGCTCAGGTACTCGTCCCGGAGGCCCGTGCGCACGTGCATATGGAAGCCGCCCAGCCCCATCTCTTTAAAAACGTCGATCTGCCGGCAGAGCTCCTCCCCGGTCAGCGCGTAGTTCCACGCCCAGAAGGGGGTGCCGCGGTACTCGGACGTCGGTTTTTTGAAGAGCGCGTCGCTGAGCGTCGGCGCGGCATTCTTTTTGTATAACATGTTTTCACTCCTTGTGCTGTTTTTTTTGATTCTATCATAAAAGGGGGCCGGTTACAATACCTTTTTGGAGAAAGGGGAGAAAAACATGCGATTTCATGTGATCAAAGGAAAAAACCTGCTGCTTGCCGTGCTGCTCGTCATCTGGGGGGCCGTTCTGATTTTCGTGGTCTGGTTTACCGCCAATAAAGTGGCGTCGGCAAAGCAGAGACAAACGCCCGTTTATTCGGTGGCGCGGGAGGATAAGGCCATCGCGCTGAGCTTTGACGTCGCGTGGGGGGATGAGACCACCGACGCGGTGCTCTCCGTCTTGAAGGATGCGGATATCCGGGCGACGTTTTTCTTTGTCGGGAGCTTTGTAAAGCAGTACCCCGAAAGCGTCAGCCGGATCGTGAACGCCGGGCACGAGATCGCCGACCACTCCATGACCCACGCCGACCCGAAGAAGCTCACGTATGAAGAAAACCTGCGGGAGATCGACGACTGCGCCGAAGTCCTGCAGGCTGTAACGGGCGTACGCCCGCGGCTTTTCCGCGCCCCCTCGGGCGCCTATACCGACGATCTGCTTGCCGCCGCGGAAAGTCTCGGCATGACGACGGTCCAGTGGTCCGCGGACAGTCTGGACTGGAAGTATACGGACCGGGACCGGGTGCTCCGGCGGCTGCTGCCGGACGTGGCCCCCGGCGGGATATTGCTGTTCCACCTCGGGAAAGCGGTCACCGTCGAGGTCCTGCCCGAGATCATAGATACCCTTAAAAAAGAGGGCTATACCTTCGTCCCGGTGGGGGAGCTGCTGCTGAAAGGCGATACCTATGTGGACGGGAACGGGGTGCAGCGTAAAGCTAACGAAAGATAAAAGATGAAAGATGAAAAACGGCAATAAAGGAGGGTGCGATCATTTTTCAGAGACCATGACAGACGGATCAGGCATTTTTAAGGCAACACCGCATAATTCCGGTGTGCGGATTGCGCAGTAGATTTTTTCGTCAGATTGTACAGATTTGACGCCGTCAACCTGGCGGTTGGCAAGGAAAATCTGTGCAGGATGACGGAATAAAGATCAAGCAAG
>JAFRNP010000025.1 GCA_017430145.1 Clostridia bacterium | reverse complement strand
CACTTGGTTGAAACAGATTTCCTCTCTTAAACCGTTGAGTGAAATCTGAAAAATACAACTCATATTCCCATACGTATCACATGGAAAAAATTTCCAGCAATTATATGGAAAAAACTTGCCAACTCCTACTTGACACATACTTCTTATTAAAAATCTATTGATTTATGGCTTTTCTTATGGTAAGATAGTTTTTGTGACAGGACAAGCCATGCCCTGTACATTTATTTTAAGGAGGAAAACACCCATGAAGAAAGTACTTGCCGTACTTCTCGCACTCACTATGGTTCTCTGCATCGGCCTTGCCGCCGCCTGCAGCAAGGACCAGCCGCAGCCCGACACGACGGACGAGACCGCCGCGCCTGACACCTCTTCCGACGGTACCGCCGAGATTGCCGTTGTCACGGACGTCGGCCAGCTGATGGACAAGGGCTTCAACCAGGGCACCTATGAGGGTGCGCAGGCGTACGCCGAGGCCAACAACATTGCTTATAAATATTATCAGCCTGCCAACGGAAGCGACGCGTCCGATAACGACCGTGTCGCCGCAATGAAGCAGGCCATCGAGAACGGCGCGAAGATCATCGTCGCCCCCGGCTTCCTGCAGGCTACCGCAATGGAAACGGTCGCCAAGGAGAACCCGGACGTCAAGTTCGTGTTCGTCGACGGCTGGGCGCTGGGCCTTGACAACGTGACCGCTATCGTTTACAAGGAGCAGGAGTCCGGTTATCTTGCCGGTTACGCCGCTGTCATGGAAGGCTACACCAAGCTCGGCTTCACGGGCGGCGGCGGCGGAACGAACCCCGCTGTCAACCGTTTCGGCTACGGCTTCCTGCAGGGCGCAGAGGCTGCCGCTGAAGAGAAGGGCGTGGACGTGACCATGAAGTACAGCTTCAAATACGGCGAGACCTTCTCCGCCTCCACTGAGCTGCAGACCCAGATCGCCGGCTGGTATGCCGACGGCGTCGAGGCAGTCTTTGCCTGCGGCGGTTCCATGTTCCAGAGCGTAAAGTCGGCTGCCGGCGAATATCCGGACGCCAAGATCATCGGCGTTGACGTCGACCAGTCCGGCGAGTCCGAGAAGGTCGTCACCTCCGCCGTCAAGGGTCTGTCCGCTTCCGTTGAGAAGGTCCTTGGCCAGTTCTACGACGGCAAATGGGACGAAGAGCTTGCGGACGTTGCGCAGAACCTCGGCGCAGCCGACGACGCGACCGGTCTGCCCACCGAGACCTGGAGACTTGAGAACTTCACGGTCGAGCAGTACCAGGAGCTCTTCGAAAAGATCAAGTCCGGTGAGATCGTCCCGAAGGACGAGGTCCCCGAGGACATCGCCGCCGGTTGGACGCACGTGACTGTGGATCTTGAGAAATAATTATTCTGATCCGGCGGGGATGGCTTAACTGCCATCCCCGCTTTTGAAATTTGCGGTACGGCAGGACCGGCCGCGGACGAAAACCGTACGAGCGGCCAAAAAGGAGTATTATGGACAATACGAGGAAAGCGCCGTCCCCGGCGCCGGAGACGGAGGGCAGCCCTTACGTGATCGAGATGCGGGGTATCACGAAGGTGTTCCCGGGGATCGTCGCAAACGACAACATCACCCTGCAGCTGAAGCGCGGCGAGATTCACGCGCTTCTCGGCGAGAACGGCGCGGGCAAATCGACGCTGATGTCGGTCCTGTTCGGCCTGTACCAGCCGGAGCAGGGCGAGATCTACAAGGACGGAAAAAAGGTCGTCATCAACAACCCCAACGACGCGAACGCGCTGGGGATCGGTATGGTGCACCAGCATTTCAAGCTGGTGGACGTTTTTTCCGTGCTGGACAATATCATTCTCGGGATCGAGCCTGCCTCGCTCGGCTTCCTTCGTAAAAAGGAAGCCAGGCAGAAGGTGCTCGACCTCTCAAAAAATTACGGGCTCAACGTCGACCCGGACGCGCTGGTGGAGGATATTACGGTGGGGATGCAGCAGCGCACGGAGATCCTGAAGATGCTGTACCGTGAAAACGAGATCCTGATCTTCGACGAGCCCACCGCCGTATTGACCCCGCAGGAGATCACGGAGCTTATGAACATCATGAAGGGGCTTGCAGCGGAGGGGAAGTCGATCCTGTTCATTTCCCACAAGCTCAACGAGATCATGGAGGTCGCCGACCGCTGCACCGTACTGCGCAAGGGGAAATACGTGGGCACCGTGAACGTTTCGGACGTGACCAAGGAGGATCTCTCCGCCATGATGGTGGGCAGAGACGTGAAATTTGCCGTCGACAAAGAAGACGCGAAGCCCGCTGAAACGATCCTTGACGTCAAAAACCTTACCGTCAAAAGCAAGCTGCACAGGAAAAACGCCGTGAGCGACGTCTCCCTGCAGGTCCGCGTCGGCGAGATCGTCTGCATCGCGGGCATCGACGGCAACGGGCAGAGCGAATTCGTCGCCGCGCTGACAGGGCTTCAGAAGGCGGAGCCGGGCGCGCAGATCCTGCTTTGCGGTGAGGACGTGACAAAAAAGACCATCCGTTATAAAAACACCCACGGGATCAGCCATATCCCCGAGGACCGGCACAAGCACGGCCTTGTGCTGGACTACACCCTGCAGGAGAACATCGTCCTGCAGCGGTATTTTGAAGTGGAATTCCAGAAATACGGCTTTATCCGTTTCGATAAGGTGCGCGCGTACGCCGACAGCCTGATCGAACGGTTCGACATACGCTCCGGCCAGGGCGCCGATACGATCGCCAGGAGCATGTCGGGCGGCAACCAGCAGAAGGCGATCATCGCCCGGGAGATGGACCGCGCGCACAAGCTCCTTGTCGCCGTACAGCCGACGCGCGGCCTGGACGTCGGCGCCATCGAATTTATCCATGAGCAGATCGTCGCCACCCGGGACGCCGGCAGCGCCGTGCTGCTGATTTCCCTCGAGCTTGACGAGGTCATGAACCTCTCCGACCGTATCCTTGTGATGTACGAGGGCGAGATCACCGGCGAATTTGATCCCAAGACCACTTCCGTTGAGGAGCTGGGCCTGTATATGGCGGGCGCAAAACGGCAGAACGGACAAAAAGGAGGCGAGAACCATGCGTAAGCCTGAAAAGACCGGAAGCAAAGCTTCCTTTTTCCGCAGGTCGGCGGTCCAGTCGGTCGCGGCGTCTCTGATCTGCATCTTCGGCGGCCTGGTCGTCGGCTTCCTTGTGCTTCTGCTGATGGCTGTGTTCTCCAAGGACATCCCGGTATCGGAGGCGCTGAAGGGGATCCTGATCGTCCTCAGCGGGCCGGTTGCGGCGGGCAACCCCAGGGATATCCTGTTTACCTGCGGCAACTCGCTGTTTACGGCGACGCCGCTGATCATGACGGGCCTTTCCGTCGCGCTGGCGTTCAAGACCGGCCTGTTCAATATCGGCGCGCCGGGGCAGTACCTGATGGGCGCCATGGGCAGCCTGATCGTCGCGCTCAGTATCCCGCAGGGCAGTATGCCCGCCTGGATCATCTGGACGCTGGCGTTTCTGGCAGGTACGCTCCTCGGCGTGATCTGGGGCGCGATCCCCGGCTTCTTTAAAGCGAAATTCAACGTCAACGAGGTGATCGTGTGCATCCTGACCAACTGGATCGCCGCAAACATCGTCTCCTGGGTTTTCTACGCCCATCAGGAGCAGTTTGTCAACATCGCCGAGACCAAGACGAACTTTATCCGCAAAACGATCTCCAACGGCGTCTCCACGGCGACGTTGGGGCTGGACAAGCTCTTTGCCGGCTCCTATCTGGACGTGAGCATCATCATCGCCTGCCTGATCGCCGTGCTGCTGTACGTCATGCTGAACAAAACGACCTTCGGCTATGAGCTCAGGGCGTGCGGCTACAACCGCAACGCCGCAAGGTATGCCGGTATGAACGAAAAACGGAATATTATGCTTTCCATGGCGATCGCCGGCGGGCTTGCCGCCTGCGGCGCCGCCCTGTGGTGTCTGAACGGGCAGCAGGACTTCAAATGGAACACCTACCAGTCCCTGCCGAACGTAGGCTTCAACGGGATCCCCGCCGCGCTGCTTGCCAGCAACAACCCGATCGGCGTGATCTTCTCCGCCATCTTCCTGCGGTACATCGATACCGGCGGGTCGTACCTGCCCGGCGAAACGGCGTTCAATGAATATGTGTCGCAGCTGATCATCGCCGTGATCATCTACTTTGCGGGGTTCTCCAAATTTATCAAGGACTTTTTGAACAAGAAAAACAATAAACCGCTCTCCGTTTCTCCCGCGCCGGCAGTCGCCGGAACCGCAGCGCCGGAACCCCCGGATACCGAAACGAAGGATGTGCCGGCGGAAAACCCGGATATCCAAACGGAGGATGTGCCGGCGGAAAATGCGGACGCCCAAACGGAGGATGCGCCGCCCGCGGAAAATCCGGATATCCAAACGGAGGATGCGCCGCCCGCGGACGGGACGGCGCTTGGGAAGGACGGTGACAGGAAATGATCTTTTTGCTGCAGAAAGCGCTGATCTTTGCGATCCCGCTGCTGATCGTCGCGCTTGCCGGCATGTTTGCCGAGCGCAGCGGCATCATCAACATCGCACTGGACGGCATTATGATCTTCGGCGCCTTCGCCGGGGCGTTCGCGTCGTTTTACCTGCGCAGATCCCCGTTCTTTGTCGACCACAACCAGCTTCTGTTCCTGATCTGCCTTCTGATCGCCGCCGTGTTCGGCGCGGTTTTCTCGCTGCTGCTGTCGTTTTCCGCGATCAACCTGAAGGCGGACCAGACGATCGGCGGCACCGCGCTGAACCTGCTCGCCCCCGCAGTGACGCTGTTTATCACCAAGGTCCTGTTCAACAAGGACAAGCTGGAGATGGAGACCGCTCTCGATTCCTCCGGCAAGAGCCGCGATTTCGGGTACGCGATCCTGAACGGCGAGCTCGGCCCGGTGGGACAGGTGCTGTTTGACAAGGCGTATATCTCCACCTTCCTTGCCCTTCTGATCTTTGTTTTGATGTCCGTATGGATCTATAAAACAAAAACCGGCCTGCGGCTCCGTGCCTGCGGCGAGCATCCGCAGGCGGCGGCAAGCGTCGGCATCAGCGTCGTGCGTATGCGCTACCTCGGCACCACGATCTCCGGCGCGCTTGCCGGCTTCGGCGGCTACGCCTACGTTGCCACCGTCGCCAACGGCACCGCGGAGGGGACCGTCGCCGGCATGGGCTTCCTTGCCATTGCGATCATGATCTTCGGCAACTGGAAGCCGCTGGGCATCGTGTTCGGCTCGCTGTTGTTCGGCTTTCTGAAGTGCCTTGCCGTGACGTACAACAAGAGCCTGATCGTCCCGCTGGAGTCGCAGACGTGGATGCAAAACCTTCTTGCGGGCAGCGAGGGCTTCAAGGCGTTTTATGAGGCGATCTTCAAAAACATGTATTTTTACAATCTGATCCCCTTCGTAACGGTTCTGATCGTGCTTGCGTTTACTTCTAAAAAGAGCCGCGCGCCGAAGGCCGAGGGGATCCCTTATGACAAGGGCGCGAGATGACGCCGGACGTGGGAGGGATAATCGATGACAGCGTATGAAATCATAAAGAAAAAACGCGACGGCTTTGCGCTGGACGAAGCGGAGATCGGCTTTCTGATCGACGGCTATGTCAAACGCTCGATCCCGGACTATCAGGCAGCGGCGTTTTTGATGGCGGTGTTCTTCCGCGGGATGACGGATACGGAGACCTATCTGCTGACGAAGGCGATGATCGGCTCCGGAGACGTGATCGATCTTTCCGTTTTCGGGAACCTTTCCGCGGATAAGCATTCCACCGGCGGCGTCGGCGATAAAACCACGCTGGTCGCAGCGCCGCTGGCCGCGGCCATGGGGCTGAAGATCGCCAAAATGACCGGCAGGGGGCTCGGGCACACCGGCGGGACCGTGGATAAGCTGGAGAGCGTGCCGGGTTACCGGATCACGCTCTCCGGAAAGGAATTTCTGCGGCAGGCGGGGGAGATCGGCATCGCCGTGATCGGTGCCTCCGGGGAGCTCGTGCCGGCGGACAAGCTGCTGTACGCGCTCAGGGACGTGACCGCAACCGTGGACAGCATCCCGCTGATCGCTGCAAGTATTATGAGCAAAAAGCTGGCGGCCGGCGCCAAAAATATCGTGCTGGACGTCAAATACGGGTCCGGCGCGTTCATGAAAACCGCCGAAGACGCAGAGCTGCTGGCGCAGAAGATGGTGGCGCTCGGGCAGCGTTTCGGCCGCAATATGGCGGCGGTCATCAGCAATATGGACCGTCCTCTTGGCAATACCGTCGGCAACGCCCTGGAACTCCAGGAGGCGGTCGACGTGCTGCGCGGCAAGGTCGGCGGCGATATCCGGGAGCTCTCCCTGACGCTGGCTGCCGAGCTGTATGCCCTTGCCGCGGGCGTCCCGCGCGACGAAGCGGTGCAAAAGGCGGAGCAGACGCTTGACAGCGGCGCTGCATATGAAAAAATGCGGCGGTGGATCGCCGCGCAGAACGGCGACGCCGACGCGCTGCCCGGCCTGATGGCGCTGTATGCCGAGCCCGCCGTGACCGTCCCGTGTCCCGTCACGGGCTATATCGCCCATATGGACACCGAGAAGATCGGCACGGTCAGCACGCTTTTGGGCGCCGGCCGCCTGACCAAGGAGGACAGGATCGACCTCGGCGCAGGCATCCGGATCCATAAAAAGACCGGCGACCCGGTATCTGCGGGTGAGCCGCTGTGTACGCTGTATTCAAAGAAAGCGGATATCGCGGCGGCAGGGGACGCTTATCTCTCCGCGTTGTCGTTTTCGGAGACTGCACCTGCACCCCTGCCGCTGATCCATAAGATCATCCGTTGAAAGGAACAGAAGATGGCAAGTCTGATAATTGGCATCGCGGGAGGCTCCGGCAGCGGCAAGAGCACGCTGACCGGGCGGCTGCAGGAGATCTTCGGCGACGAAGTGACCGTGATCAAGCACGACGATTATTATAAGGCGCTGGACGATATGCCGTATGAAGAGCGCTGCAAACAGAACTATGATCATCCGGATGCGTTTGATACGCCGCTGATGATCGAGCATCTGAAGATGCTGAAGGCGGGGCAGGCGGTGGACTGCCCGGTCTACGATTTTACGATACACAACTGCAGCGACCGGATCCGCCGGGTCTCTCCGACGTCCGTGATCGTCGTCGACGGGATCCTGATCTTTGCCGAGCCGGAGCTTCGGCGTCTGTTCGATATCAAGCTGTATGTGGATACGGACGCCGACGTGCGTGTTTTACGCAGGATCAGGCGCGACGCCAAAGAGCGCGGACGTTCCCTGGATTCGGTGATCGACCAGTACCTGAACACCGTCAAGCCCATGCACGACGCCTTCGTGGAGCCGAGCAAAAAATACGCGGACCTGATCATCCCGAACGGCGGTAAGGATCCGGTCGTACTGGAGATCCTGGAGCAGCGGATCAGACGGCATCTGCTTTGACCCTCTCAACCCGCGTTTCTTTCCGCGGTCGGGCCCGCGGGGATCCGGTCACAGGCGATCATACTGCAATCAGATATTCTGCAATCAAAGCAAATCAGGAGGTTTCATAGTGTGAAAAATCAGAAGAAAGGAACGATTCGGGCATAAAGTGTGATATTTCATCCCACTTTGTGCGAATTCTGAATCGCATGGCGATTAATATGAAAGGCGCTGTTCTTCGTATACTTGCGTACCTGCTGTGCGCCGTCATGCTCATAGGCGTCGGCGTCGGCGTCGGCGGCAGTGCGCATGACGTAAAATCCCCGGCGGACTGCAAACTCAATTTCGCCGTGCTTTCGGATTCCCACATCGAGGGAAACAACTACACGCGCTACAAGGTTTTTGCCAGGTGCCTGCAGGATGTGAACAAAAATCAGAGCGGCAATGACGCTGTTGTCTTTCTGGGCGACAACACCATGAACGGCAACAGCACGGAAAGCATGTTTTTCCACGGTACGGTTGCCCAGATCCTGAAAGGACAGAAGGTGGTGCCGGTCCTCGGCAACCACGATATCGGCAACGGAGAGGGCGATTACGAAGCGCTGCAAAACCGCTGGTACGCGTATACGAACGCATTCTTTGACAAAAAACTGACCACGCCTTACTACTGCGACGTGATCGACGGTTTTTATTTCATCGTGCTCGGAACGGAGGAACATACCAGCAACAGCATGACGCTGTCCGACGCGCAGCTGACGTGGCTTCGCGGCGTGCTGGAGGAGGCGGCGCATAGCGGGAAACCGACGTTCGTCTTTTCACACCACCCGGAGCGCGCTTCCTACAGGGCGAACCCGGATTATCCCTACAGCCTGACGGATATCCTGACGGAATACGCCGATACGCACGACCTGTTTTATTTCAGCGGCCATACCCACCGCACGCTCACGTCTTCCTCCATCAGTACGTATTACAATTTCCCGGAAACGTCCCTGCCGTGTCTGACAAGGCTGACCGGCGAAAAGGATAACGTTATCCCCGACGATACCGGCTGCGGCGTAGAGGTAGAGGTCTATGAAAACCAGGTCGTCATCCGCGGACGGAGCTTCTACTTCGGCGAATGGGCGACCGACGGCAACGGTGTGATCGAAAAGACCTTCACGCTGAAAAATACCGTTATCGGTTGATTCCTTTTCATTATATAAACAATACAAGTAAAAGACACCGGCAGGGCGCGATCACACGCCCTGCCGGTGTCTGGTTCTCAAATAACTGCGAATTGATTTGCGGCCGTCGTCAGCATTCCGCTTTCTTTTTACGCGGAAGGAACAGGACCAGCGCAATGACCCCTGCCGACACGCCGGCTGCGATCAGCATCCAGGTACGTTTGCCGACGCCCGTGTTCGGCGGCACCACGACCACTACGTCCGGGTTGCGCTGCGGCGTGCGGGAAACGGTCGTCGCAGGATTCCCGGAAGGCGTGCCACCGGCTTTTGTCGTCGGTTCTGTGCCGGGCTTTGCCGTCGTGAATTCGTCTCCGGGCTTTGCAGTTGTGGATTCGTCGCCGGGCTTTGCAGTTGTGGATTCGTCGCCGGGCTTTGCCGTCGTAGTTTCCGTGCCGGGCTTTGCGGTCGTCGGTTCTGTCCCGGGCTTCGCCGTCGTAGTTTCCGTGCAGGGTTTCGCGGTCGTCGGCTCTGTACCGGGTTCTGTTGTCGCGGGTTCCGTGCTGGATTCCTCCGCGGTCTCCTCGATCCGGAAGATCCAGTCGATCTTGCCGATCGCCGCCTGATAGGTGTTGTCCAGCGTGACGGGCACCTGTACGTGCATCTCCAGATACGTCTCCCCGTTCGCGTTCAGCAGCCCCAGGTGCACGTATTCCCGCAGCCCCCCGCTGCCGTCCTCTGCCGTCCCGTCCGCAAGCCCCGTGAACAGGGGCGCAGACGCATCGTCCGTGATCTGTTCGATCTGCATCCGGATCTCTTTTAGCAGCTTGTCGGACTTTGCCTTGTCCTCCGGGGTCGGGAACTGATCCGCCGGCGTGTCCGCCGCCTTCAGGTACATGTTGACCGGTACGGCGCTGCTGTTCTTCACAAGGATCCGGAACGTCACCGTCTCCCCGGGCATCAGCGCCTTCGTATAGTTCCCGAACAGGTCAAGCGGCTGTTCCCCGCCTGCCCTGATCTCGATCTCACGCGCGCCGTTCACGTTCACCGACCCGCCGATCGCCGGAACGCACATCGTGAGGAATATCGTCAGCGCGGCGATCATCGCCGCGGCTCTTTTTCTGTTTAACATCTCTGTACCGCCTTTTTACGGTCATTCACCGGGCTCGATATAGACGTAGGTGTTGTATACGTCCCACGCCCGGTCGATGGCGGATACGAATTCCCCCGTGTCGGGGTTCACGCCGTCCTCAAAGCCTGCGGACTGGATCGCCTCCGCCCTGACGATCACCGAAAAGGAGTCCCCGAGTTTTTCGGTCTCCTCTGCCGTCCATTCAGACGGGAACAATAAATAGTTGCAGTTGTCCCAGTCGCCGCTGAATGTGCAGCCGTTCAGGTGCAGCGTGGGGGCGTAATTCCCCTTGTACAGGGTACCTATATAGGTGTTGTTCGCGTAGACGGTTTCGGTGGTGATATTGCCGATATCCAGACGGATGGCGCCGCCGTAATAGCGTAACACTTGGTGAAGGTGCAGAGGTTCAGCGTGAAGTTCGCGGACGAACCCACGTGCAGCGTGCCGTAGGCGTAACCGTTGCTGTCAAGATAGCCGCTGCTGTTTTTGATGTCCTGTTTCCCGTTTTCACTGAACAGAACGTTCGTCGCGGTGAGCGTGCCGCCGCGCACAGCCAGCGCGACGCCGGTGACTTCCTTCGTCTGGTTGCCGTTTTTTCTCAAAGACGCTGTCCGTCATCGTCACATTGCAAGACTCAAAGTACGCGCCGCCGCCTCTGCCGCGGTAACCGTTTTGTCTGTTCGGATAATAGTTATAGCTGTAAGACGAATAGACGTCATCGTAGGAATTGCTGGAGCTGATGCTCTGATCTACGTTGCAGTTGAACAGATGCAGGTTGCTGATCGTGCCGACCGAGCTCGCGAGATAGATGCCGCCGCCGGCGCCGCTGTTGTTCCGCAAAATCACGTTGTTGCCGGTGACCTCGGCGCCGTCGATCGTCAGCGTGCAGTCCTCCGCCATCCAGCCGCCGCCGAAGGAGCTGGCGGTGTTGCCGGTGACGCTGATGCAGCAGATGCTGGAAAAAGCGTCAAAGCCGTTGTCGTAAGCGGCGATCGTTGCAGTGGAGGCGTCGTTGGGCAGCAGGACCGTGTCCGACCCGCTGGTATATACGCCGCCGCCCTGCTGCGCCTGGTTGCGCGTGATCTGGCTGCCGCCGTAAAGATAGATCCGGCCGGTGGAGGAGAGCAGTGCGGAACCCGCGGTGCCTTCATAATTGTCAACGTACACGCCGCCGCCGAGATTGGCGTTGTTGTCGGTAATCTCGCCGCTGATCATCGTAAGGCTGCCGCCGTGCACGTACACGCCGCCGCCCATGCCGGTGTTGCCGTTGCGCGAGACAAGGCAGTTTGTAATTCTGCCGCCGGAGATTATGAGTTCTGCCTGGTTCCCCACAAGCCTTGCGCCGCCGCCTTCCACGGCCGTATTGTCGGTCAGCAGTGCGTCTGCGCCCAATGTGGCGTTGCCGTAGGCGTCCACAACCAGAAGGGAACCGGTGGCGTTTTTGGCGATACTCTTTACGCCCTTGACCGTGATATCTGTCAACGTGAGGTTGCCGCCGGTCCTGACCTCGATCAGGTCGTCGACGTAATGTTTATACCGCTCCACCCACGATTGGTCCACGCGCGGGTAGGGGTTGCCGTTGTCGTCCAGTTTTTTGCCGGTGGGGCCGCGGTCCCAGTACGTGTCGTGCGGCATGCTCCACGTTTCGGTTTCCGTGATCTCCACCGGGGCGCCGCAGATGCGGATCAGCCCTTCGTTGGGCACGAATTCGCCGTGCAGCCAGCGGTATTCGTTGATCGTCGTCACGTTGTCGCTGAAATAGCCGGTGTAGCTCAGGTCGCCGCCGTTGCCCTGAAGGATCTCCAATGCGCGCGCAAAGGTCCGTACGGGACGGGAGGCGTATAAGCCCTCCCATTCGTCGTTGCCCAGCCCGGAGACGTACACGCAGCCGTCGTAAGGCTCCACAAGGTAGATCTCAACGATATTGTCTGCCCCGATCTTTTTGCGGACGCTCCAGACCAGGTTGTCCTCGCCGCGGGGCTCCTGAAGCAGAGGGTCCAGATGGACGTTGTCCAGAATGTCCTCCACGTCGAACCCTTCGGGGAATACGAGGAAATCGAAGGCGATCTTATCGCCGCTGTTGGCGTGGTGATCCGAAAGCCGTGTGTCGAAATTCACGGTCAGGTCCACGTTGGCGTCAAAGTCGTCCGCGAATTCCGGTGTGACGTAGATCTCGGGAGATTCGGAGCCTTCCGTTTCGTCGGAGAACTGCTCGATACGCACGTCGCCGCGCATGGTCGTGCCCACGTCCAGCGTTACGGTACCGCCGTTCAGAAGCAGAAGACGGTTTTTATCCTCCGGATCCTCGTCTTCGGTCTTGTCGGTCATTTTCAGGTTCTTCAGCGTAAGACTTTCGCCCACCGCGTCTTCGACGTCCGTTTCGATACCGCTTGAAAGCAAAATGGAGCAGCCGGGGTAGAATTTGAGCTCCGTGACCTGCGGCTCGCCGTTATCGTTCAGAACGGCGCCGTCGCGTACGGTGACCGGCTGTTCCTCGGAATACAGCACGGTCTCCATCGTCAGCACCCAAATCACGCCGCCCGGCTTTACAAGCGAAAGCGCCCGCTCCCAGGTGAGTACGGCGTGCGTGTCATCCACGCCGGAGTTTTCGTCATCGCCCTTCAGCAGGATCACGGTGCCGTCAGGCCCTAATTTGTCCTCGGGGGACGGGTTCCAGTAGACTTCGTTCAGATCGTGCGGATCGGGTTCCGATTCTTCCGGCTCCTCTTCGTCGCCGCCGTCGCCGTCGCCCCCGCCGATGGACAGCAGCAGCCCGCCGAGCTTTGAAAAGGAACCGCCCATCAGGGAGCCTAACCCCGATACGCCGCGGCTGACGCCGGCGCCGATGGCTGCAGCCGCCGCCTGGACAGGCTCAACAAGGACCCCGGCGACACCGGAATCCATGGAAAACAAAAACAGAAGGCATAATAGCAGACACAGCAGCCGCTTTCCCCTTCTGTTTTGGTATCTTGCGCTTATATGATCGTTCATCTTTGCCCTCCGGACTGTTTGTCGGTCCCAAGAAACCGGGGACGGAATAAACGGGGTATTCAGGAACATACGCGTTTTTATAGTTATTTTATTAAATAAAATAAAAAATATATTAAATGATTAATAAAATATAAATTTTTACTGTCAAAAAACGTGCCCGTATTTTGTGCATGTTGTCTAAGTTTTTTGTTGCTTCCCGCGCGGCAGTTGTTTTCAGCGAAAAAAACTGCTACAATAGAAAACAACGGTTCAAAATCGAAAAACGTTCAATAAGCGGTCAATAAGAAAGGAGTGCCGACGATGCAGGAGATCAAATGTCCCAATTGCGGAAAGGTTTTTCAGGTGGATGAAAGCGGCTACGCGCAGATCATGCAGCAGGTCCGTGATAAGGAATTTGAAAAGGAGCTGGAACGCCGGGAACAGGAGATCCGGCAAAAAAAAGAGGACGATCTGAAGATCGAACGCATGGAACAGGAAAAGATACACAGCGCTGCGCTTGCCCGGAAGGATTCCGCGCTTGCAGAAATCAAGCAGGAGGTCGAGCGGCTCAAAGCGCAGCTCCAAAACGCCCAGACGGAAAAAAAGCTTGCTGTTACCGAGGCTGTCCAGAAAAAAGATCAGATGCTTTCCGACAAAGAAGTGGAGATCGAAAAACTGATGAGCGCCCTCGACCTTCAGAAAAAAGAGGGCGAGCTGCGGGAGAACAATCTTGTCGAGCGGCACAGAGATGAGTTGAAGCTCCGGGAGGAAGAGATCGAGCGGCTGAAGGATTTCAAAGCCAGGCAATCCACCAAAATGGTCGGCGAAAGCCTGGAACAGCACTGTTTGACGCAATTCAACGGGATCCGCATGACGGCTTTCCCGAACGCGTATTTTGAAAAAGATAACGACGCAAAAACCGGCAGCAAGGGCGATTTCATCTTCCGGGAATCCGTCGGGGGCACGGAGTTCATCTCCATCATGTTTGAAATGAAAAACGAGATGGATACCACCGCGACCAAGCATAAAAACGAGGATTTTTTCAAAGAGCTGGATAAGGACCGGAAGGAAAAGAAATGTGAATACGCCGTACTGGTCTCTCTTTTGGAGTCCGATAACGAGCTTTATAACAACGGCATTGTGGACGTTTCGTACCGCTACCCGAAAATGTTTGTGGTCCGCCCGCAGTTCTTTATCCCGATCATCTCCCTGCTGCGCAACGCCGCGCTGAATTCCCTGGAGTACCGGAAAAAGTTTGAGGAGATCCGGAATCAGCAATTGGATCTGTACACTTTTGAAGAAAACCTCGCGCAGTTCAAGGACGGTTTTGCCTACAGTTTCAATCAGGCGAGCGCCCGGTTCGAAGAGGCGATCAAAGGCATCGACGACACGATCTCAAAACTGACAAAGATCAGGGAAAACCTGGTTAAATCCGAAAACCACCTCAATACGGCAAACAACAAGCTTGAAAACGTCAGCATCAAAAAGCTGACGAAAAACGCGCCGTCGGTACAGGCAATGTTTGAAAAAACAAAAACGGAACAGTAAAACAAAAGGCACAGAGGGGACCGGACGACGAAGATCATCTGCAGCAAAAAACACGCCGTCGGGCAGGCGGACAGAATGCTCTACGGCCACTTTCTTGAACACTTCCACCGGCAGGTCTACGGCGGCGTTTTTGACCCGTCGTCCCCGTTCGCGGACGAAGACGGCTTTCGTGCGGACGTGCTGGAGGCGCTGCGCCGTATCCGCACGCCGGTCATACGCTGGCCCGGCGGCCCTACGTTTCCGCCTATCACTGGAAGAACGGGGTGGGGAAGGACCGGGTCCCCACCTACGACAAGGTGTGGCGGGTGGAGGAATCCCACCGGTTCGGCACGGACCCCACCGTTGAGCTGTCGGCGGCATCCATCCCGGACCTGGACTGGAACCTGAACCTGCTGCGCACGGCGGGACAGTACCTGGACTGGATCTCTGTCCACGGCTACTGGGGAAATACCGAAAACGGGCTCGTGCTGCGCCCGCAGTACTTTGTTTTCGAACTGTACGCAAATCTTATGAAAGATACGGTGCTGGACCTCTGGAAGGAGGACGTGCCCGTGCTCAGCGGCAGGGTACGGGACGGTGACCGGACCGTAGACGCCGTCGATATCGTTGTGACCGCCGACGGCGGCGCGTACGCCGTTGCCGCCGTCAACAAGGACCCGGAGGCGGCGCAGACGGTATCGTTCTGTTTTCTGGAAGATACGCCGCGCGAAATGCGCGTCCATACGCTGAACGGTCCCTCCGTCGACGCGTTCAACGACGTCGGCCGTACAGAGGTGGGCGTGGACGCCGGCAAAGGGGAACCGTTTGCGGGCAGCGTCACGCTGGCCCCGCATTCCGTGAACGTGATCGAACTCAGGTGATCGTACTTATTTCAGAAAAGAAAAAACAGAAAAACGGCGGCGTCCATTGTCGGGCGCTGCCGTTATCTTGCGCAAAAAGGGGATCTCAGCATAGAGAAAACGAAAAAAGGGGATCTCAGTACAAGGCGAAATCGCGCAGCGAGGGCGTTCGGGCTTCTTCGGTGATCTCCGGCTCGTGCCATGCAAGCTGCTGTTTCGTCGGTTTCGCGACATACATTTTTCGTTATCTTTCCGGCTCCGAAAGATCGGTCTTTGCGCGGGTGATCGCGCCAAACAGCGACGCGTCGTTATCCGCGGGCACGTCGCAGGCGTAGTGCCAGATCATCACGCCGCCGAGGCCCGTTCGGATCGCCCATTCGGTTTTGTCGTAGATGAGAGACGGCGTGTTGAAGGAGGCGATCAGGCCGGTCCCTTCCTCCTCTGCGAGGCCGTTTTCATCGATCTGATCCCAGTATTCCCTGTAATCGTACCAGCGGGCTTCCTTTGTGGTGGGCCGCGCGTAGAAGGGGAGCCCAAGATCGATCTGATGCAGCTTATAGCCGAGCTTCACCATGTTTTTCACGTCCTGTTTCGCCAGCGCCATCGTGGAATGGAAGCCGTTTTCGTCCCAGTTGTCGTAGCACATAAGCTCCACCATGTCGATGGCGGCCACGGCGCCCGGCAAAAAGCTTGCGCACCACGGCTGCAGCGCCGCGCCGATCAGATAGTCGTCGCCGAGGCACTTGTTGAGGGCGATCAGGAAGATGCTGAAATCCAGCTTCGCGTCCCATTCCTGCGGAAATTCGTAGTCAAAGAACGCCCCGTCCAGGTCGTATTCTTCCAATACGGCGCGGATGTTTTGCGCAAGCTTTTTCCCGCGGAACGCGTCCCGCAGCTCCGTTTTCTGGTCGTGTTCGGCGAGAAGATTGAAATTCAGGTGCCATTTCAGCCCGTACCCTTCGCCGAGCTCTTTGATCCGCGCGACGATCGCGGCGAAGTCGTCGCACAGCTCCACTTCGCCGTCGCCGTTCATCCCGGCGAGGCTGCCGAACAGGATCACGTCGGTCAGATCCCCAAAATGGGAGCAGTCAAGCGTATCGAGGGCAGACAGGCTGTTGATGACCAGATACGAAACGACGCGCAGGTTCTGCGCCTTATCGCGTGTGCTGCCGCGTACCGCGCCGCTGAGGAACAGCACGACCGACATGAAAAATGAAAGGATCTTGGAAAAAATATCCATAAGGGTTCCTCCTGATATTGATGCCCGTCAGCGTCCGGGGGCGTTTTGCAAACGGTTCAGCCGTTCTTTTATCAGCCCTTCTTTTCGCCGAGCAGGTCCGGGTAGGCGGGATACACCGTTTTGTCCGTCGGGATCCGGAGATACGTGCCGAAGGCCGGATCGTACGGCAGCCGGATCGTCCACGTGCCGCAGCCGGTGACGATCATCTGCCGCATCGTCGGGTTGCACACAAGCAGCCTGTTCTGGTCTTCTTTGAGCATTGCGGAGAGCCCGCCGTTCCATACGGGCAAAAGCGTGAATGTCGGGTCAACACAGTTATAAAGCTCCGCGGTGCCGTTCATGCCGTGATGCGCCAGCTGCAGGAAATCGCAGCTGAGCGTATTTTTATATTCCAAAAGCACAAGGTCCGCGGAGATAAAGCCGAAATCGCCGGTCCAGAGGAAGGTCTGCCCCTCCAGCGTCATTTTCAGCAGCAGTGAACTCTCATTCATGCCGTTGCCGTTTAAGATCGACGACGGATACAGGTCGTCCAGCGTGAACAGCACCTCAAAGGCGGCGACCCGCACCGCAAAGCGGTTGCCGGTGTGCACTTTTACGACCGGCACGTCGGGATAAAAGTCCGCCAGGTTTTTCTTGAATTGGTTCCAGCGGTAGATCGAATCGTCCAGCATATAGGGCGAATCGGAGAGCGCGATCTCCTCTTCCTTCGGGAAGTTGTAGATCAGCTTTTCGATCACCACGTCGTCGTGGTGGTCGAGCGAAAAGCAGTTGAACACGCCCACATGGTCGCCGTGCAGATGCGTAAAGATCCACGCCGCGATCACGGGTTTGTCCGTACCTTCCGGCTTTTGGGCGTTCAGGATCCCCATCAGCTTGTCGGCGTCCACGTGGTCGGGATCTCCCATGCCGCCGTCGATGATGCAAAAGCTCCCGTCCGGCAGCCGGATGATATAGCCCATACCTTCCGATGCGACGGTGGTTTCGCCCTTCATGCCGGTGAGCAGGGTGTCGCAGATGCGCTCGCTTTCGTCCGTCAGCGGGCACAGCGGGCCGCGTTCCTCGGCAACGATCCTTAGGGTCCCGGTCCCGGCAAACCACGAGAGGTTTACGGTCAGCGTATCGTTTATAAGCGTCGCAAACAGATTGTTTTCGATCCCGTGTTCGTCGTAGACTTCAAAACCGGCATCCAGCAGCGCTTTTCTGTAGGCGCTGAAATCGGCGGCGCAGGTTTTGTCGTAGCGCAAAACCTCGGTGGAGCCGGCGCTCCGGAAAAATCCGGTCTTTTCTCCCGCTTCAAATACGGGAAGCCCGTAGAGCTCCGCGTCGATCACGCCGGGCGCTGCGGGGTCCGGCTGCAGCGTCGGGTCTTGCTTTTTGTCCGTATTGGAAAACAGGCCCGTAAAAAACGCGATGACCGACATGAGAAAAGATACGATTTTTGAATATAAGCTCATAGATTTTGCCTCCATTCTCGATTTCTTAAATCCTGCAGGTACGGCAAAGACACGAAAAACGGCTTTACCTGTTTATTTTAGAGAATCGATATTGACGGGGAACGTAAAATAGGTGTCGGGATACGGTTCTTCCGCCAGTGTGAAATGCCACCACTCTTCGGCAAGCGGTTTGAATCCGTGTTTGAGCATGATCTCCCGCAGCAGCATACGGTTGGCGTACTGCGTTTCCGTGATCCCCCGGTAATCCGGGTGGCTCTCTTCGCCGAAGTAATCGAAGGTGCCGCCCATATCCAGTTCTTTTTCCGTTGTCATATCAAACAGGGTCAGATCGACCGTGCTGCCGCGGCTGTGGCCGGAGTGCTCCGCGATGTACCCCTGCGGAAACAGGACGTCCTTTTCCAGATCGGGGTAAAAGTATTCCTTCATCCGGGTATCCGTCGCGTCCTGCGCCCAGCGGACGAAGTGAGAAACGGCTTTCTGCGGGCGGTACGCGTCGTACACCTTCAGCCGGTAGCCCCGGGTGTTGAATTCGTCGCTCGCTTCCTTTAACGCGGCGGCGGCTTCCTTTGTCAGAAGCGCCAGCGGCTGTTCGTAGCCGTCTATGCGGTCGCCGACGAAATTGTAGGTCGAGTAATACCGGATCTCCAGGATCACGTCCGGGACCGCATCGCTCAGCAAAACAAAATCGGAAGCGTCATTTGACAGCCTGACGCCGTCCTCACCCACGGTCTCCGTCGCCGCAGCCCGCGAATCTTCCGCCTCCGTTTGTGTCGCGTCGGGAACGGAACCTTTGCAGCTGTTGAGCAGGACGCCGAAAAACGTTATCGCCGAAAACAGGGAAATGATTCTGACCGTTGTTTTTTTCATTTCTTTTTTCTCCGTTTTTCTTTTTTATAACAATACTGTATCACATTGTTCGGGATAAATCAATGAGAATGACAAAAAAGGGCTGTCAGAAAAGAAATCAGAGGGTCCCTTTTCTGATAATTAAAGCGTTCTTTCCATTTTGTAGTATTCTCCGTAATCGTCTTTGGCGGTCTCATAGACCGAAAACCCGAGTTTCCGATAGAGGTGCAGCGCGGCAAAATTGTCGCAGTTGACGCCGAGGGCGATCTCCCGATACCCTTTTTCTTTGGCAAGGTCCAGAATGAACCGCACGATTTTTTTCGCCGAACCACCTGCGGCGGTATTCTTTTCGCGTTGCCAAACGGGAAAGATACGCCCGACTGCCCGGGACTGTGCCGTATTCGGGATTGTTGTAAACGAGATGGCATTCTGCGGCGATCTCTCCGTCGACAAAGAGCGCATACGCTTCGCGGTTTTTCTCCTTCTGCTGCTGAAGGCAGGTCCCTGCAAAGAGGCAGTTTCCGTCGAACACCGCGGTACACGCGGGGTGATCATTAAGGCCGATTTGTTTGATTTCAAAGGCTGACATTGCATTTTCCTTTCTTCGCTTTTACGATCAAAAACGTCGGTTTTATCAATTCATCGGCATACACAGGATTGTTTTGCATCGCATCCATTGCTTCCGACAGCACCGGGTTCCCTTTATCCCGGTACGGATGATTGGCAAACCGCGCGAAGGCGCCGCCGCTTCCCACTTCGACCACGCGGCTGTTTTTTCAATGGGGATATAATCAAAGAGCGTTTGAAACAATTCGTCGACATAACCGGGGCGCAGCTTCTCATATTTGGCCGCGACCGTATCGAACGTCCATTCCAATCCGGGGGTTATCGGTATGGCGGGGCGCCTTTCAAACGATCCGAATTTACTTTTTATTATCAAAACCGGGGATCTGTCTTTCTGATTTCAGCAGGGCGTACCAGCATGCGTCGCAGATCCCCTGATTGTTCCAGTCGGAGGCGCGCAGCGTTCCCTCGTATTTCATTCCGCACTTTTTCATGACCATGCCGGAATGCGGATTCCTCGGATCGTGGCGGCTCTCGATGCGATTCGCTCCCACATTGTCAAAAAAGAAATCCATGACCGCTTTCAGCGCCTCAGACATGATTCCCCGATGCCACCATTCTTTCCCAAGGCAATAGCCGATATGGACCATATCGACAGCTTCATCCATATGCACTGCGGAAATACTTCCGATCGGATCGTTTCCATGCTCCTTCAAAACGATCGCCCACTGATAATAGTTTTTCTCTGTGTATAAAGATACCCATTCTCCCAATACGAATTTGCTGACGTTGATACCGGAATGTGCAGGCCACGTTAAAAACTTTGTCACGTCAGGGTCGGAAGCCCAGTTTTTATACATCGCTTGAGCATCATCAAGCGTAAATCTTCTCAAAATCAATCTTTCCGTTTCTATACTCTGGGTTCCGCAGTGCCTCATGGCTTTTTCCTCCTCAAATCCCGATTTGTCGGGCGCGTGATTTCTATTCCGACTTACCTCATCAAACCGGAACCTCTTATTTTATCGGTATCTGTATGATATGCTTATAGCCCTTGAAATCGCCTATGATTTTTCCGCCGTTTTTTAACATGATCTTTATATAAGTCAGGTCGTATGCCGGGTTATAAAAACCGTTTTCTGTTTCAGGAATACCCTGCAGCATTTCATATTCCGGCTTTCCCATATCCGCGGACAATTGTTTAAGTTCTGCTTTCATATCCGGATCATTTTTTACACAGGTCGATCCAATACCGCTGCAGCTGGACGTTTCTGTCCGGTTCAAGGACCGTGCATTCGTAGATGCCGCCGTTTGCGAGGATCGTTTGGCGGCTGGCTTCATTTTCGGCCTTACAGGAGATCAGAACGCGATCCAGGCCGATCGACCGGCAGAAGTCCAGCCCCTGCCGCAGCATCCATTTTGCGTATCCCTTGCGCCGTTCGGAGGGACGTACGGAATACCCGATATGCCCGGCGTATTTTTCAAGATAGTCGTTGAAGGTATGGCGTACCTGCAGCATGCCCAAAAGCTTTCCGTCGCTTTTGTGCACGCAGAGAAACTGCGTCGCCTGCACCTTGTCCGCGGGGACGGTTTCCGGGCGCGTGTATTTTTCGACCTCCCGAAGCCACTCTAAAGGATCTTCATAACTGCGCAGCGGACCGGTACCGTCCATGGAATTGCCGGCGTCCAGAAATTCCTGCCGGTAGGCGCGGATCTCTTCCGCGTATTCCGTTGTCGGGACCGTGAAAATCAGATCCTCATGATTCATAAAGTGCATCAAACCTTTCTTTTTCCCAGGCGGGGATGACCGCCGTCTCGTACCACTGTTCCTGGAACCGGACGGCGTTTTCCATCTCTTCTGTCGTAAATTCCTTGCCTTCCGGCGCGGCGATCAGCTTGTCTTCTGTGTCGTTCTTCCTGTGTACGGCGCCGATGATGCGGCAATCCGCCTCCCGCAGCGGTTTTTTTTCGCCGGGAAGATACACGTCCAGCTCCTCGCCGTCGCCGCCGAAGACGTTCGGGATATAGCCGTAATTCAGCGGATACGTGAGCGCGTAGGTCTCTTTTTTATGTACGTATCCGACCGGGCGGTCGATCTCGATATGTACGTTTTCGCCGAGAAAAGACCATACCGTCGCCCGACGCAGGATGCTTTGGATGAACGCGTGTTTCCCCGCGGTGTAGCGTTCTCTGCCGGGATCGACGGGATTTTCGGCGACGAGCCGCTCTTTGAGCGCCTCATACCGTTTCGCGGCGGCGGGAAAGGCGTTCATGTAGTCCCTGAAGTTCAGGTAATTGCGCCAATCCATACTGTCCTTTTTCACAACGTGGATAAAATGCGTCTGCAGATCGCCCTCGCCGGTATAATAACTGCCGCAGGCGAACAGGAGCTGACTGTCGCCCAGCGTCGACGGCCGGAGATAAAACCCTTTTTCAAGCAGCGCGTCCTTCTTTTTGAGTACGTCGGCAAAATCGTACGCCGCTACGGCGATATCGACGATCGGCTTTGCTTTTATGGCGCGGATCGACGTGCTGCCCACGTGCTGAATATCCGCAGCGGCATCACCGAGGATCTCTTTCAGTATACAGACCGTATGCGCCGCTTGTGTCTCCCACGCTGTTTCGTGGGGATACAGCGCCACGGTCCCGCGTTTCAGTCCGAGTGTCATAATGCCCTCCTGTCAGTTCTTTTGCAGGATATCCAGAACGTGGTGCGATGCGCCGATCAGGTCCTGCCGCTCGCAGGTCGCCAGATGGTATTCGACCCACTTGCTGAACGTAAAATCATCCGCCGCGTCGATAAATTCCCGCATATAGTTGGTCGCGCCGTCCGTTGCCACCAGCTTTTCGCGCACGGCGTCCACGGTCGCGTCCAGCGCCGCAATATCCTCCGTGCGCGCCAGTTCAAATACCTGTTTCGGGTCGCTGCCGCAGTGCCAATCCGCCGTCAGCAATTCCGTTTCAAGAATCTCCCGCAGGTGATCTTTCTGGAACACGAACTGGACCACGGTCGGCTCGTTCATGCAGTAGGAAACAAGGACGTAGCCGCCCGGTTTTGTAACGCGTACCGCTTCGGCCAGCGCCTGCTGCTTATCTTCAAACGTGAACAGGTGGTACATCGGCCCCAGCAGCATCGTGATATCAAAGCCGCCGTCGGGAAAGCGGGAGAGGTCCGTGGCGTTTCCCTGTACGGCCGTGATCGTTTCGCTGCCGTCAAGCTTTTGCCGCAGGAGCTGAAGGTTGTGTTCCACCAGCTCCACCGCGGTCACGTCAAAGCCCTCTTTCGCCAGCGGGACGCTGTACCGCCCGGTCCCCGCGCCGACCTCAAGGATGCGTTTTGCGTTCACCTTTTCGGCGCAGGCATGGATGTATTTCTGCGTCGTGATATATTCCACCTGCCCGTGTTTTGAAAGCAGCCTGCCTTCCTCGTCGTAGGCTTCGTAATACTGCTTCAGTATTTCCGCTTCATTTGCGTTTTCGTCCACGTTGGCGATCCGGATATGCCGCAGCAGGGAGCGGCAGTCGGCGCGGTAATGAAAGCACCTGCCGTTTTTATTCTCCCCGATATTGGAAAACCCCAGATGCGTAAGGATATTCTGCGAGCGCAGGTTCTGCTTGTTTGCGAACGCCTCCGCATACAAAAGGTCCCGGGGGATATTGTCGGCGATAAACGCGAAGGCCTTTCGCATCACGCCGCCGCCCTGAAAGGCGCTCTTGAGCTGCGCCTCCTCGATCATAAAGGTCGTTTCGTTCGTATAATACTGCACGTAACCGACGATCGCGCCGTCGTCCAGGAGCAGAACGACCTGCCGGTTCTCCTTTTCCAGCGCGGGACCGACGTTGGAGGACCATATGGCGAAGTCTTCGTCGTACGTATTGCCCGTCGGGGCAATGGCGCTCATGTTTTCGCTCAGAATGGTAAACAGCTCCGGCATCAGACCGGGCGCCTTGTCCTTATCCATAAAACTGTAATCGATCATCCGGCTTTCCCCTCTTTCTTTATTTATAGGCATTCCTGTGCGTCCAGCGTGATAAACGCGCCGTCACAGGAACCGAGCCGCAGCCTGCGCAGGTTCAACGAGGACCCCGGCGACGCCGGAATCCAGTGAGAATAAAAACAGGAGGCTCAAAAGCAGACACAAAAGCCGCTTGCCCTTCCTGTATTTGTATCTTTTATTTTTATCGTTCATTTTCGTCCTCCGGTCTGCGCGTCCGTCCGTATGGAAACAACTGAAAGGAAGCAAATCAAAAATTATAGTTAAAAATATAAAATTATTTTAATTTATTCTTATAAATTTTAAATTATTTTTATTTGGATTGCAATAGGAAATTTCAAATTTTCATAAAAATTTTTGATTTATTGAACGGGATCCGTATATTTTCAGCTGTATTGTAAACAAATTATGAAAATAATGTAAAAAAATAGTTTCAGATACTCTTATATAAACTTATCCAAATACCGTGCCCCGCGTTTTGAAGGGAAAAAGGGCAGAACGCCGGCGGTGTCAAAAAGAATCCTTCCGAAAGCATTGACTTCCAACAGGAAGCCGCCTATAATATATCCTGTTAAAAACATGCGGTCACAAGTAACAGCAAGAAGAAGGGAAACGCAAACATGCAGGATCGATACACGTCCGCGGCGTTGATCTCGCGGGGAGAATTCCGTTGCGGGTGCGGAAAAACGCACCGCGCCCATTTACAGGCGGCGGTCGTGGAGCGCGGCGCCGTACGGCGGCTTTCGGAATTTACAAAAAAGCTCGGCGGGACCAACGCCTACATGATCGCCGACAAAAACACCTACGCAGCGGCAGGACGGCAGGCGGAGGAGACCCTGCGCGCAAACGGCGTCCGGGTCACGACCTATATCTATCCGGAAAACCGTACCGAACCGGATGAAAAGGCGGTGGGCGCGGCGTTTCTGCACCGGCCGGCAGACTGCGATATCCTGGTCGCGGTGGGTTCCGGCGTCATGAACGATATCATGAAGATCGTTGCGCTGGCGACGAAGCTGCCCTTTATCGTGGTCGGCACCGCCCCCAGTATGGACGGCTACGCCTCCTCCACCTCCAGCGTCATCCGGGACAAACTCAAGGTCTCGGTGGATTCCGCCTGCCCGAACGTAATCCTCGGCGATATAGACATCCTCGAAAAAGCCCCCAAACACATGCTTCTGGCGGGGCTCGGCGATATGCTGGCAAAGTATATCAGCGTCTGCGAATGGCGCATCGGCAATGTCGTGACAGGGGAGTACTACTGTGAAGAGGTGGCCGCGATCATCCGGGCTGCACTGAAAAAATGCGTCGACAACGCCGACGGCCTGCTCACAGGCAGTGAAGAAGCGGTCAGGGCGGTCATGGACGGCTTGATCGTTTCCGGGATCGCGGCGGATTACGCGGGCGTCAGCCGCCCGGTGTCCGGCGTGGAGCATTATTTTTCGCATATCTGGGATATGCGCGCGCTGGAATTCGGCACTCCCTTCGACCTGCACGGCGTACAGTGCGGCGTGGGCACGCTGTATGCGCTGAAAGGGTATGAAAAACTCAGAACCCTTACGCCGGACGCGCTGTGCGCGAACGCCGCATTTGCAGCGTTTGACGCCGAAACATGGCAGGAAGAGCTGCGGCGGTATCTCGGCAGCGCGGCGCAGGGGATGATCGAAAACATGAAAAACAGCGTCCGGTACGACGCCGGAAAGCATGCCGCGCGACTTCACAATCTCGTCTCCCGCTGGCCGGAGATCCTGAGGATCATAGACGAGGAGCTGCCCGCGTACGAAGCGGTCCTGTCGCTGCTCCGACGCATCGGCGCGCCGACGGCGCCGGCGGACTTCGGGCTGGATAACGCGGACGCCCCGAAGGTATTTGCGATGACCAGGGATATCCGCGACAAGTATATCCTCTCGACGCTTGCCTTCGATCTGGGGATCCTCGATACGATCGCGGCGCAGATGACCCCGCCGGCGCAGCAATGACCGTTGGATTTATCATCAGAAAGAAAAAAACGATCCCTCTCAGGCGGAAAAGAAACAAATTGTTTTCATTTTTTCAAAAATCGATATTGACAAAGTGTTTTTTCCGTGCTAAAATAAGCAAGCAGTTTTCAAGGAACTGTTCCGAAAATGCGGATGTGGCGGAATTGGCAGACGCGCTGGCTTCAGGGAGCGTCACCTCGGTGAAACTTCCCGATCTCAGAATGGCCCCGCTCTCGGATCACCGTGCCGAGTAAAATTTAACGGTGAAAATTCAATACGCGGATGTGGCGGAATTGGCAGACGCGCTGGCTTCAGGTGCCAGTGAATGCAAGTTCATGTGGGTTCGACTCCCGTCATCCGCACCATATCTCCACGTTAATTTCGATAGGATTTACGTGGAGATTTTTTTTGCTCCGAAACAGCCGGATGAAAAAAGTGAAGCAAAAACTTGACAAGTGACCTTTCGTTCACTATAATGGTGAACGAAAGGTCACTCTGTTATATGTGGAGGGTATTATGGCGAACGACACAAAAGAGAGGATCCTGGAAGCCGCGTTGGAAATGTTTTCACAAAACGGCTATGCCGGGACAAACATCCGCGAATTGAGCGCGTCGCTCGGGCTTGTGAAGTCCGGCGTCTATAAACACTATGAGAGCAAGGAAGCCATCTGGAATGCGCTGCTGGATCAGATGATTGCTTATTATGCAGATCGCTTCGGGTCCGCAGACCGTCTGCCGCCCGTGCCGGATTCGCCGGAGGATTTGACCCGGCTGACCATGCGGATGGTGAACGTCACCGTTCACGATAAAAAAATCGCCATGACGCGCAAGGTGCTCACACTTGAGCAGTTCCGAGACCCGCGCGCCAGGGAACTGGCGACAAAGCACTTCCTGACCGGTCTTACAGACATGTTTACACGGATCTTCACAGGCATGATGGAAAAGGCCCTGCTCAAAAAAGACGATCCCGCCATGCTGGCCTTCGCCTACACCGCGCCGATTTCCGCTCTGATTCACCTCTGCGACCGGGAGCCGGAGAAAACGGACGGGGCCATGGCGCAGATCGAAGCCTTCAGCAGACATTTTATCAGCATTTACGGAGAGGCGGGCCATGAGTAAGAAAGCGCTTGTTGTGATCGATATTCAGAACGATATCACCAAACACTACCGGGATATCATCGGCGATATCAATGCCGCGGTCGAATGGGCTTCGGCGCAGGGAATGGCGGTTGTTTATATCAAGCATCACAATCTGTCCGACGGCACCCGGACGTTCAAGCCGGGCACGAAGGGAGCGGAGCTTGCGCCGGAGTTGAACGTCGTATCGGACAACGTCTTTGTCAAGACGAAGGCCAACGCGCTGACGAGCGAACCGTTCTCCGCGTTTATCCGGGACAACGGCATCGATACGTTTTATATCACCGGCGCGGACGCTACTGCCTGTGTAAAATCCACCTGTTACAACATGGCCAAAGCGGGATTTGCCGTGCACGTCATCTCCGATTGCGTTACCAGCTACGATCTGAAGAAATTGCCCGAAATGCTTGTGTATTATGCGGATAAGGGCTGCAAGGTCGGGCCTCTGGCCGCCTTGACGGGTTGATGATGAAATCCATGATCCGGTCAATGCTTTCAAAAGGACAGGAGGGATTGAACATCCGCTTTACCCCGATGGAATACAAGTGAGGTTCTGATCATCATGATTGAAATCAAACAGGCGGACAGAAACAATTTCTGCGAAACGTCAATGGATTCATTTGATAGATTTCAAGAGGTTCAGAATGTTTGGCGCATAGAAAACGGCAGACTCGTTTTGAATTTTCAACCCTTTACCGAAACCTGGTCGCCCGAACAGAGGCGCAAAAAGGCGGGAGAGATACTGTCCGGCAGATATATTACCTTCTGCGCATTTGAGGGAGATGCGGTCGTTGGTGAAATCATGCTGATACCGGAACTTAACGAGAATCGCCTTATCATTGACAGTTTTCATGTTTCCCGTGAGTTCAGACGGTGCGGAATCGGACGACGGCTGGTTGAAACTGTCGCTGATTATGCAAGAGGCCGTGGGGCTTCTGCTCTGTACGCATCCTGCTGTTCTGCTGAGGAAACCATTGATTTTTACAACGCGATGGGCTTCAGACTGAGTGAACATCCGATATCTTCCTGTGTAGAAGATGAACCTTTTGATATTCAAATTGAAGGTTTTATCGAACGGCTTGAAAAGTATGATCCGGAAGTAAAATACGTCAACAGGCTCATGACGCACAACTGGGGGCAGAAAGTCATACGCTTTTATGATCCGGACGGAAATCTGATCGAAGTGGGGACGCTGGTATAACATGGCAAATATCATAACCGGAATCAGAATCGTGCTCAGCATCGCGCTGTTGTTTTTTTCCACGTTTTCCCCCGTGTTCTGCGCGCTCTATCTCACCGCCGGACTGACAGACATGATCGACGGCGCGGCGGCACGGAAAACGGGCACGGAAAGCGAATTCGGCGCAAAGCTGGATACGATCGCGGACGTCGTATTTGTTGCGGTTTGCCTGATCAAACTGCTGCCGATATTGAAGCCTCCGGTCTGGCTTTTCATCTGGACCGGTCTGATCGCCCTGATCAAGGTCGTCAACGTGATTTCCGGGTTCGCGGTCCGGAAGAGATGGATCGCCCCGCATACCGTAATGAATAAGGCGACGGGCGTATTGCTGTTCGCGCTGCCGCTGACGGTCTCTTGGATCGGGCTGCAATATCCGGCAGCCGTCGTCTGCTCGGTCGCGACGTTCGCCGCCATTCAGGAAGGGCACCTGATCCGGTCAGGCAGGGACTGAATCCGACCGGATTCCCGCACCTTACAAAACTGTCACATGAATGTCACCTGTTTCGATGTCGGGCGGACGACCGTTTCGGTATAATGAACCCGTAAAAACGAAACGGAGGAAACAGCGAATGGAAATCTTAAAGGTCAACGATCTGAAAAAAACGTACACGTCGCGCCTCGGCGGGGCGCAGGTGCAGGCGCTCAAGGGCGTCACCTTTACCGTGGAGGCCGGGGAATACGTGGCCATCATGGGCGAATCCGGCTCCGGCAAAACTACGCTCCTGAACATTTTAGCGGCGCTGGATCAGCCCACCGGCGGTTGCGTGGAGCTGGAGGGCAAGCGGCTGGACGCGGTGAAGGAAAACGAGCTGGCCGCTTTCCGCCGGGAGAACCTGGGCTTTGTGTTTCAGGAGTTCAACCTGCTGGACACCTTCACGCTGAAGGACAACATCCTGCTGCCGCTGGTGCTGGGCGGGAAAAGCGTCTCCGAAATGCAGACGCGGCTGATGCAGACGGCGGGGCCGCTTGGCATCGCGGAGATTCTGAACAAATACCCCTACGAGGTCTCCGGCGGGCAGAAGCAGCGGGCCGCCGCCGCGCGGGCGCTGATCACGAACCCGAAGCTGATTTTGGCGGACGAGCCCACCGGCGCGCTGGATTCCCGGTCTTCCGCGGAGCTGCTGCGGGTCTTTTCTCAGATGAACCGGAACGGGCAGACCATCCTGATGGTCACCCACTCCGCGGACGCCGCCTCCCACGCGGGACGGGTGCTGTTTATCCGGGACGGCGTGGTCTTCCACCAGCTCTACCGGGGCGACAGCACCAACGAGGAGCTGTATAAAAAAATCGCCGACACCCTCACGATGCTGCGCACGGGGAGGTGAACGGCCATGAAAAAAGGATTGTATACCCGAATCGCCCTTGAAAACGTCAAAAAGAACGGGCGGTTATATTGGCCGCGCATTCTGGCGGAGGCAGGTCTGTTGGGCTGCTTTTATATCCTCATCACGCTGGCCATGGACGGCAGGCTTTCGGAGGCGCTGGGCGGGGCGTATTTGCCCACCTTCATGTGGATGGGCGCCGCCGTGCTGGGGCTGCTCTCCCTCATCCTGCTCCTGTACGTCAACAGCTTTCTGATGAAGCGCCGCAGGAGCGAATACGGCCTTTACAACGTGCTGGGGATGGAAAAGCGCCATATCGCAAAAGTGCTGTTTGCCGAATCGCTGATCGCTTCGCTGGCGTCCGTGGCGTTGGGCCTGTGCTTCGGGGTGCTGTTCTATAAGCTGTCTTCCCTGCTCATCTGCAGGCTGCTGCGTTCGGAGATCGTGGCGGGTTTCTACTACCTGAACGCGGTCACCCTGCTGATCCCCGCGGCGGCGTTCCTGGCGCTGGATCTGTTTACCTATTTCGTCAACCGGATTGCCATCCTCCGCATGAAGCCGGTGGAGCTGCTTTCCGCGAAGAAGGCGGGCGAACGGGAGCCGAAAACCAGATGGCCGCTGCTGGTCCTCGGCGTGCTGTCGCTGGGCGCGGGGTACGGCATCGCCCTGACCGTCAAAAGCCCTCTGCAGGCCATCTTCCTGTTCTTCGCGGCGGTGATCCTCGTGATCGTCGGCACCTACTGCGTGTTCGTGACGGGAACGACTTTCGTGCTGCAGAGCCTCAAAAAGAGAAAACAATACTACTATCACAAAAAACATATGCCCGCCGTGGCGGGGCTGCTGTTCCGTATGAAGCAGAACGCCGTGGGGCTGGCCTCCATCGCGATTCTGGCCACCGGGGTGCTGGTGATGATCTCCACCACCGTCAGCCTTTACAGCGGCGTGCAGGACACCATGGAGACCAACTATCCCCGGCAGCTCTATCTTTCCGCATATCGGCAGGAGGGCGAGGAGATCACGCATATTCCCTCCGGAAAGCTGGAAGAGCTCGTGCGGGAGGCCGCCGCGGAAAACGGCGTGGCGGTACGGGAGGTGGAAAGCGAACGGCTGCTGACCGTCTCCTACCTGCTGCGCGGCGGCAGGCTGCTGACGAAAACGGAAGCCGAGGGCGGCTACGATACGTCGGAGTTGTGCAGCGTCATGTTCATCACCGAGGACACGTATGCGGAGCTGCAGAGCAAAAGGGTGACGGCAGAGGATCCGGCGCTGTCCCGCGCGCCGGAAGGGTTGGGGCTTGACAAGGACGAGATCGCCTTTTGTCGCGTCGCTTCCGCCGCCATGGATCTGGGATTCATGCCGGAGAGGCTGACCTTTCACGGCAATACCTACCGCGTAAAAGAGAATCTGACCTATTTCCCCATCGGCAGCAACATGAGCACGGTGGTGAACGTGCTGGGGATCGTGGTGGCTGACGATGACGTATTGAATGACGTCTACCTCGCGCAGAAGGAGGCCTACGGCGAATTTGCAAGCGAGTTTTCGGACCGCATCGGCGTAAGCTTTGCCGACGAGGAAGCGGTCAGCGCCGTGGGCGAACAGGTCTCGCAGGCGATCGTCAACAAGCTGCAAGCCGTCGGGACCGGAACGCTGCAATACGACCTCGACACCAAATGGGAAAGCCTGCATAACGTGTTGGAAATGTACGGCACTTTCCTGTTTCTGGGCATCCTGCTGGGCTTCGTGTGCCTGTTTTCCACCATCCTCATCATCTATTACAAGCAGATCTCGGAAGGGTATGAGGATCGGGAGCGGTTCCAGATCATGGAAAAGGTTGGGATGGACGCGCGGGAGGTCAGAAAGACCATCGGCAGCCAGCTGGTCCTGCAGTTTTTCCTGCCGCTTGCCACGGCAGCCGTCCACACGGCAGTGGCGTTTCCGATCCTGCTGAAACTGCTGAAAATACTGATGCTGACCAACACGTCACTGTTTATCATCTGCACGCTCGTTACCCTTGCGGTGTTCGCGCTGGTTTACACTGCGGTGTACGTGCTGACGGCAAAAACGTATTATAAAATCGTGCATTGAAAGGATGACCCCATGTACCGTATCTTTCTTGTAGAGGACGACCGCGCGCTGGCGCTGGAATTGAAAAAGCAGCTGGAACAGTACGGCAACGAGGCGCGGATCGTCAGCGACTTCCGCGCCGTGACGGAGGAATTCCGCGAATACGAACCGCATCTGGCGCTGATGGATATCATGCTGCCCTATCAGAACGGCTATTACTGGACGGCGGAACTGCGGAAATTCACCTCCGTTCCCATCGTGTTCCTCTCCTCCGCCAGCGACGGGATGAACCTGGTCATGGCCGTCAACATGGGCGGCGACGACTTCATCGCCAAGCCCGTGGAGCCCATGGTGCTGAACGCCAAGGTGCAGGCCGTGCTGCGGCGCGCGTATGAGATGAATGGCGCCGCCCAGACCCTGACGTTCCACGGCGCGTCGCTGGACCTGAACGACGGCAGCGTTTCCTGCGGCGGCGGGCGGGTGGAGCTGACGAAAAACGAGTTCCGCATCCTGCGCACGCTGCTGGAAAACCGGGGGAAGATCGTCAGCAGGGACGCGCTGATGCTGCGGCTTTGGAACGACGACTGCTATGTGGAGGAAAACACCCTCACGGTCAACGTCACGCGGCTGCGCAAAAAGCTGGAAACGCTGGGCATGACTGACGTCATTATCACGAAACCGGGAAGCGGGTACATCATTCCATGAAGATTTTCAAAGAGGTGTTGCGAAAAAACCGCGCGGCGCTGGTCCTGTTTGCCGCAGCGACCTTGCTCAACGCGGCGGTCTTTCTCCTGTACGATATCCTGACGGAGCCGCTGCTCTACGCCGCAGTCCTGTCCTTTTTGCTGCTGGCAGCGCTCCTGGCCGTCGATTTTGTCCGGGAAAAAAGGCGGGCGGACGAGCGCTCCCGCGCGCTTGCTGCCGTCGTCTCCGAATGGCGCGCGCTGCCGGAGCCCCGTTCCCTTGCCGAGGAGGACTGCCGGAAAATGATCGCGGCCCTCGGCGCGGAGCTGGAACGGCTGACGGCGGAAACCGACGCCGAGCGGCAGGATATGGTGGACTACTACACCGCGTGGGTGCACCAGATCAAAACGCCCATCGCCGTGATGAAGCTGAAGCTATCCGACGACACGCCGGAGCACCTGGCCCTGTCCGCCGAGCTGAGCCGCATCGAGCAATACGCGGAGATGGCGCTGCAGTACATCCGCATCGGCAGCGAGACCAACGATCTGGTGATCCGGGAATACCCGCTGGACGAGCTGATCCGCGAGGCGGTGCGCAAGCAGGCGGCGGCGTTCGTGGAAAAACGTCTGCGGCTGGATTATGCCCCCACCGGCGCCATGGTGGTGACGGACCGGAAATGGTTCGCCTGTATCCTCGATCATCTGCTGTCAAACGCGGTCAAATACACGCCGGAGGGCACGGTCGGGATCGCCTTTGATAACGGTCTGCTGACGGTTTCCGACACCGGGGTGGGTATTGCGCCGGAGGATCTGCCCCGCATTTTTGAGATGGGCTATACCGGATGCAACGGCCGGTTGGGGCAGGCCTCCAGCGGGCTGGGGCTGTATCTTGGCAAAAAGGCCGCGGACCTGCTTTCCATTTCCCTCACCGTCGAAAGCACGGTCGGGAAAGGCAGCGTATTTACCCTTGACCTGCGGCAGAATCATCCCTCACAGGGAATCGGGGAGGCTGTGAAATGATAAAGGCAGGACAGATCTGAGCAGGAAATGACAGGACAATTTTCGCTTTATAGGATACAATGAACCCATCAAGGAAAGGAGGCCGGTCGATGGAGTGGCTTACCAGCATCCGAACAGCAATCGATTATAAGATCACTTTTTGAAACAGGGCTCCCTTTCAATCTGAAAGAACTTCGACAGCCATCCTCGCGCCGAGTTTGAATCCCCGGATGAAGGCTTCTTTCTCAAACACCATGAGCAGTTCGTTTCTGCGCTCACCGCAGAGAGCGAATTGCTCTTTCTGTTTTTCATTCAGCGTTTCCCGCAGCGTTTCTTCACATTCTACCGACTCTGCCAGCACCTTTTCCTGCTCGAAGCCTTTCTTAATCTCTACGTCCTGTACCTCAAGGTTATCAAACCACAGGTCTTCCAGCAATGACATGATTACGTTCCTCTCTTTTTCTGTCCTGTTTCTCTGTCGAAGCTTTCAACCCCCAACCGCAAGCCGAGGCTGAAGCCGTCGGCGAACGCTTCCACCTGCGCTGTCGCGTACATTTCATCGTAGACGGCTTTGAAGGATTCATACGCCCCTTTGCAGTTCTCCGGCAGCAGCCGCGTCAGGTCCTCGTCGCTGGATACAAGAAGATCCTGAAGAACCGCAAACCGGCTTTCAGAATCAACGAGCTTTTCGTGTGGATGGATGTGCCCGTAATATAGCTTTTCTATCGTGTTCATCGTATCACGCCTCCTTAGCGCAAGACAATACCACACTTTTTGCGAAAGTCCAGAATTATTATTCTTCTCTCTTGATTATTTGTGACAATTGTGTATAATACAAGTAGGAAAATTCCTACTTTTATTGTGGAGGTATTTTTATGTCAAATGCTGCCTTTATTGATAACGCAAAGGTAATGTCCAAAGGACAAATTACGATTCCAAAGGACGTCCGCAATGCGTTGGGCGTCTCAAATGGAGACAGAGTAACCTTTATCGTTGAGGGGAATACCGCACGGATCGTAAATTCTGCTGTTTATGCAATGCAAATACTGCAAAAAGAGAGGCAGAGAGCAGGCGAAGCCGCTGGGCTTTCTACAGACGATTCCATCGACGCTATGATTGCGGAATTAAGGAATGAGGATATGGAATGAAAATTCTGATTGATACTAACATCTTGATTTTCGCTGCCTTGAACCCGACAGGAACGCCGTATAAGGCATATATCAAAGCGGTTTCCTATCCGAACAAAGGTCTCTTGAGAGAAACGAATATTGAAGAACTGCACCGAATATTTTTGCAATGGCAATGATAACTTTTTGTGGGTTTCTGCGCTTTTTTAAGTTTTCATAGCTGCGACGGATTTCCGGATTGCATGTCTTTCGGATCGCACACAAGGCGCACTGGACGAGCAACGGTTTGATGTAGGCGCAGGCACGTCCGATTCTGGTTGTTTTTTTCATCGTAAAGTGAAAAAAATGTGTTTTTTTGAAAAACGGTTGATTTTTACTGTATTTCGGCTATAATAAGATTGAAAACGATTTTGGTCGGAGGTGGTTCATTGTGGCATATATCAGAAGAACAATAGAACCGAAAATATTACAGGTCAGCAGAGAGTATGCCTGTCTGCTGTTGACCGGGCCGCGTCAGGTTGGCAAAACAACGATGCTGGAACACCTGATGGAAGGAACCGACCGGACAAAGGTCTCTTTGGACAACGTGGAGGAACGGAAGCTTGCGAAAACAGATCCGGCGCTGTTTCTGGAAATTCATCCCGCCCCCCTGCTGATCGATGAGGTCCAATACGCCCCGGAGCTGTTTTCCTATCTGAAAATAAAAATCGACAACGGCGCCGTGCCGGGGTCCTATTGGCTTACCGGTTCCCAGGCCTTCCGTCTGATGGATCTCGCCCAGGAATCCCTGGCCGGAAGAACTGCCATTCTGCATATGTCCGCCCTTTCGCAAGGCGAGCTCTACTCAGACGGCGCGACAAGCACGTTCTCCATTGACCTTTCCGCCCTGCATGCGCGGAAAACGCAGCTTGCTTCCGCTTCCCCCCTTCAGATGTATGAGCGGATCTGGCAAGGCGCAATGCCCGGCCACAGAAGCGGTAAGTTTACGGACCGGGACGTGTTTTACAGTTCCTACATCCAGTCCTACATTGACCGGGATGTGACGGATATGATACCGGGCGTGGATAAATTACAGTATGCGGATTTTATCCGCGCCACCGCCTGCCGCGCCGGTCAGATGCTCAACGTACACGATATTGCGCAGGACGTGGGCGTTTCCGACGACACCGCAAAGCGCTGGCTTGCTGTGATGGAAAAATCCGGGGTAATTTTTTACCTTCGTCCCTACTCCAACAATTTGCTGAAGCGAACGGTCAAAACGCCGAAGATGTATTTCTTTGATACCGGTCTGGTCGCCTATCTGACAAAGTATTCCAGCCCGGAGATCCTGATGAACGGCGCGCTTAACGGCGCGGTTCTGGAGAACTATGCGGTCGCCGAAATCATAAAAACATATCACAACGACGCGAAAGACTGTTTTCTCCACTATTATCGGGATAAGGACGCCAATGAGATCGACCTCGTCATAGAGAGCGACGGTGAACTGCATCCGCTGGAGGTCAAAAAATCGACCAATCCCGGTTCGGAATTGGCGAGCGCGTTTAAAATCCTTGATAAAAGCTCCGTCCCGCGCGGCGTCGGCGCCATCCTTTGCCTGCGCGAAGAACTGACCGCTATTGACCGAAATACCTATATCATTCCCATTTGGATGATATAACGCCTTCCCACAGAGGGAATCCACAGCTCATAACAACAATACCCACAATTACGAGGTTCTGCGTATGTACGAAGCAAAAGAGAGAGATTGGAAACTGTTCAGAGAAAAACTGCCCGGATGGCAGGAGGCTTATATGGAGCGTCTAACCCAAGCGTATTCTGAACTGCTGTCCGGCGATGGCAAAGCCTCCGACAAATTCTGGGAGCTTGAGAAAGAAATTCGCTCTGACAGGCAGAAAACGGGCGTATGCGCCAGAATGTCCCGCTCGATGATGGTCACGAATATTCTTTCCCTGCTGAATGAAGACGTCATCACGCCGGATGACCTGCATGGGTTCAGCGACGACCTGACAGAGCGCATCCGATTTGTTTTTCGGTAATGCTTTGGCATGTTGTATTTTTCCCGATTGACGCATTTCAAGTCAAAATATCAGAACAACTGAATGATGGAAAACAAAATCAACCGATCTATAGAGTTGAATCAACTGATTTGCATATTGAAGCAGTGCAAAAGCGAGGGGCTGTATCATTATCTTGATATCCGCTGCGGTAAGTTATACCGGTTTTCAAATCATGACGCGGAAATGGACGAAAGCGGTTTTCTGAATGAGATCCTGTATAATGAAGAAAACCGTTTTATCTTTCTGCCCGTCACGTGTCCCATGGACGAGTATACCGATCTGTGTTGTTTTATAGAAGAGATCGACAATCAGCCGCTGCACGACAGGCTCAAGCGCTGTACCCAAGGAAAAGGCGCAGTCAAGCGGACGAAAAGAGAACTGCGGCGATTGCACCTGACGCCGCAGTGGGAGTGGTACCGGGACAGATTTTATTATCGCCTCGCCATTGAATGGGCCATGGAAAACGGCGTCGAGCTGATCGGCCCTGTTTCAGACAATCCGGAGGAGGAGAATGATACCGAATGCATATCACAGAATTTTTAATGCAGGTGGATGAAGCGGCAACGCGGTTATCCAAAGAAGCGCTGGCCGCTTTCATCCATAACGAAGCCCGTCAACTGCCGGAGGTCCGGCGAACCGTGTTCCTCCAATCGCTGGAGGCCAGTTCGGTGCAGAAGGCCCTCTCCGCCGATCCGCTCCCGCAGGATCTTGCGAAAAGGGCGGAGCGGATCAAAGAGAAGCTGTCCGGGTTCGACGACCCGGATCGGTATCTGGTCGGCGAGTTCAATGAGGAATACGACGATTGGTATAACGACGAAGTGCCCATGATCCTGTATAAGGATCCATACCATCTGATGGACGACATTCGGGAGGCCATCCGGATCCTGCGGGAATTGCTGGACTGGGAGCGCTTCCGCGAAGCCTTTGAGATCGCGGATCTGCTGCTGAATCTGACGGTCAATGGAGAAGGCGATTATGACCACGAAGATCTCTCGCTGGGAACGCTGTTTGAATATGAGCTGTTGACCGGAGACCTCCGTTCGGTGCAGCTTGACGCGCTTTACGCCGCCTATATGGCGCACGGCCCGCAGGACAGAGCGCCGGCGCTGTACGCGTTTTTCCGGTTGGCGCAGTCTTCCGGCCTTGGATTGGAAGACGTGATGCAGCACGCGCAGCGCGAGCTGCCGGACGTTCCCGCTTTTTTGCCGCAATGGATCGATTATCTCGGGACACAGACCGGAACCGCGGCGCAAAGACTGATCCTGGAGGCGTTTGACGGCATTGCGGATCAGCAGGCACTGAGGGCATACGCGCAAAAATTCAGCCGGACGCACCCCTGCCTGTACCGGAAGCTCCTCACAGACAGCGCCGACCGGGAACCGGGAGAACAACTGTCGCTGGGGCAGGAGGCGCTTGCGAACATCCCGGAGGATTACGTGATCCGCAGCGAAATAGCCCTTCTGACGGCTCACGCCGCGTCGGCGACGGACGCCGTGGACGCGTTTGACAACTGCCTGCTGGAGGCGTTTCGTTCCGATCCGTCGGCGGTCAATTATCTGCGGCTGGTAAGAGAAAGCAAGGGTGTGAAATGGAAAGCGGCAGCAGATCACATCATCTCCAGCCTTCATGCCCCTTCCGCTGACGCTTACAGAAGCTATCTGCCTGCGGTGAACGCGGAGGATGAGCTGCGCCGGAGGAGCTGCACCGTCTTTGATTATTACGGCGTGCTCTTCCTGCACGGCGATTATGATACGGTTCTGAAAAAGGGAATGCGGGCGAAATCCCCACTGGGATGGAGCAACACCTTTCTCAAATGCGGCATCGCCCTGTTTCTGTTGTTGCTGGACCGAAGCGGCAGGACCGGCAGCGGATGCGCCGCCATGCGCCGGTTGGCGATGCAGGCCCTTTCTTTCACTGAGGAAAGCTACATGCACGGCCTTCGCGCAACAGAAGGAACGGGCGATGATGCGCTGTTCATGAAGCTGTTCCGGCAGACGACAGACCGAACCCCTCTCTCGCAGGAACAGCAGGAGGCCATTTTTGGGAAAATCGGTTCTTTGATCGATCTGCGCGTAAAGGCAATCGTCTCCCAGCAGAAGCGGAACCAATACGAGGAAAGCGCCGCGTTCCTGGCCGCCTGGGGTGAGGTGTTCGAGTCCCGGGGCGAACCGGACGGCAAACAATGTATTCTGACGATCTACCGCGACCAATTCCCGCGGCACAACGCTTTTACCGCCGCACTGAAACGCTACGGCTGGCGGAAAGAATAGCGCATCTTTGCTCAGGGTACCGGCCGTTAGGAAGCGACCTTTTCCAATGCCATAAACACGGGAACACGGAGACTTTGCCGTCACCCATAAAAATGTACGAAGAACCTGGCAGAAAACGTTTGTCTTTATGAGAAGCAGTTGATTTTTTCTGTACTTCCGTTATAATAAAATTAAAAACGATTTTAGCCGTGGTTTGTTTATTATTTTCAGATGAATCATTCGGAGGGCGAACGTATGACAGATGAACAATTAGGAGAGCTTTTTGGATCCTTTGCCAATTTTTACTGGTCGGTACCGGTTTCGTTTGTGATTTATAAACTGCACGACTGGCATCCCGACGTCGCCGCTCCGCAGATCGACCGTGTTCTGAAACGATGCACGGAGAATATTTTCCGGTATCACTGTTGTGTGGGAACGGAAGGATTGGACGAGCCTGAACTTGTGACGGAACACCTGCTTGCGTTAGACGACAATGCTTTTGAATCGTTTATGGCCGCTCGTATTGACGGACCTTTCTTCGATTGCGATGAACAGGAATTGATTGCCGTGAGAACCGGACTGCCAGACATACCGGTGATAAACGCAATCATTGAATTCGGCGAGACAGAGTTGGGGCTTGATGACGAATGGTGTGAACAACTTGCCCACGATTGTATATTTCATCAGGCGTTGGCGTTATGCGACAACAAATCCTGGGTGATGGGCGTTCTTGAAAGTGAACGATACGGCAAAATACATTTCCGTACGGTGGATCAGGTCCGGCGATTCCGCGATTTGGGCAACGGGGCCTACCTTGTCATGCCGAACCCTGTTTTAAGAGGCTGGCCTCCGGCAGAGATCGAGCATCCACCCGTATTGTCAGATGATATTCCGGAAAGAGACGAGGATATTCCGGACGGCCGACCGGCAATGGAAGCTGCTTTTGCGCCGTTTGGCGGAAGAGAAACGCTTGCGGAAATGCTGATGCGGGATTCGCGGAATTCAGCAATCCCCAAAAAACGGAAAATCGGAAGGAACGAACCCTGTCCATGCGGCAGCGGTTTGAAATTCAAAAAATGTACCTGCACGGCGTATCACCCGGAATGATATCCAATCAATTGATCTGACGATACCTTCGTTTGTTGATTGTTTTGTTTGATGGATATTATCATTACATTACCATGGGAAACGGCGTCGAGCAGATCGGACCGGTTTCCGAAAATCCAAAGGAGGAGAAAGACGCATGAAAATCAGCTGCACGAAAAAACTGTTGGACTATCTGGAGATCACACCGCAGACGCCCGGGACGGAAGAGCCGCTATTTGCCTTTTCCGCCAACCTTCTGGTGCTGAACCGGAGAAAGTGCATCGCCGTCTTCCATGAGGCGTCCGGCTGCGGGTTCCTCCTGTACGGGATCACAGCCAAGGATAAAAAGAACATCCAAAGCAAGCTGGAAGCCGGGCTGCGGAATGTGTTGGCCTCGGAAAACATCTCCGGCGACGTGATCGACCGGTACCTGGCCGACTGCGCTTTCCCGGCAACGCTGTGCAAAAATACGGACCGCTCCGCCGTGACCCGGCTGAACCAATTCTGCAAACGGATCGAATGGTTCACCAATTGTTATGAACCGAACGATCCCTTTCAGACGATGCTGCTGCCGAAGATCAACGACGACCTCCGGATGATTACCGTCGACGGAGAGAAAGTAGTTTTTGCCGTTTATGAGGAGCTGGCGCGGCTGCTGCAGGAGCGTTACGGGCGGCTGTATCAATGCCGCGCAGGGGTATTTGACGTGACGCTGAAGCTGGCCACGCCCTGTGTGCGGCGGGTGACGGTGCCGCTGGATTTCCCGATGAACTATCTGCACGACGTCATACAACAGCTGTTCCTGTGGCAGGGCTATCATGGCCACGATTTTATCACCAAAGTGAAAAGGAACGGCCGTCCGGCGCAGATCGTCACCGATCCGTCCATGTGGGAGGGAGATTTCTTCGCCTTGCGCGGCTGTGAAGTGCTTGACGAGCAGAAAACCCGTCTGCGCGATATTTTTCCGGGGACGGACCGGATCTTCTACGAATACGATTTCGGCGACGGCTGGGAGCATGAGATCCGTCTGGTGGAGATCATAGAAGACGCGGACCTGCCCGCGCCAGTCTGCACGGAAATGACCGGAGACGCGCCGCCGGAGGACTGCGGCGGCCCCTACGGTTTTGCGGAGCTGCAAAGGATCCTGAACGATCCGAAGGATCCTCAATATGAAGAAATGCGCGAATGGTGCTACGGTATGCGGTATTATCAGAAGAACATCAACGGGATCAATCACGATCTGCGCCGCAGGTATCTTGCCGGCGCGTGGGATCTGTATTTTCGCTTTGCTGATATGGATGACACCTGGGAATAACTGAGAGGACGGAAAAAATAAACGATCCGCGAACATAAGGCGTCGTAAATAAAGAGTTCACCGAGGTAACGCTACCATCAGGTGCCAGTGAATGCAAGTTCATGTGGGTTCGACCCCCGCCACCGGCACCATAACTCCACTATAATTTTGATAGAATTATAGTGGGGTTCATTTTTTACCCGAACTTGTTGATATATATGGGCTTTCGCCATCAGTAAACGTAAAAACCTGCCTTGGAAATCGTCTTCCGGGCAGGCTTTTTTGCTTTTAAAGTGAAAATTATGGATCGTAATCGTAAAATTGTGACTTGTAATCGTAAAAAGGTGGTGGTAATCGTTAAATTGTGGCAATAAACGTAAAATCGTGCCCTGTAATCGTTAAATTGTGGCTGTAATCGTTAAATAGTGCTCCTCAACCGAGATAAATAACGATTATCGCGTATTTCTTGTATTTTTCTTCTAATTCTCTTTGCAGCTTTGCAATATCAGGATTTATCATTTCCTTTTCATCAAAGTTCCAGGCATCAGCTTCCATCTGATAAACCTCATCTACCAGAGCATCGATTTCTTCCTCCGTTGCTTCAATTTCTATGGAACATGGGATGAAATGCGAATGCCCGAGGTCAAATAGTGCTGTGTCCTCTGCAATAACCTTAACGTTCATTCCAGGTCGCAGATCCTCGATTGCAGAAATGAGTCTTTTTGCATTTTCCGTGGGAATATCCTTAATAAGCAAATGGCTCTCCTTTTTCTGTCAGATGGAAAACTAATTTGACCATTCACAAGTCAGTATGTTCTTAACACTGGGATGTAAACCATTTTCAGGGGAATGATTTTTTGATACTTGTCATCCAACAGATCGTAATATTTGAGAATCAATTCCACGAGCTCCGTCCCATTGATTCCTCGAATGATCGGAGTACTGTTCAGATACTTCTGCGCGTTCTTGGTGTAATTAGAAAGCGTTATAAAGAGTCCGTAATCACCTTCACGCATAGCACCTTTCAGAGACTGAATGGTCGCTTCCTTTATGTCGCTGTCCTGGCTCTTGACCTGAACCAGAATCCGTGGCGGTAGCTCGTCCTTGTATGCTGTGATGTCAATGCCGCTGTCACCGCCTTGCGGAGATACCGTTGTGCGGTATCCCAT
>JAFRNP010000024.1 GCA_017430145.1 Clostridia bacterium | reverse complement strand
CTTGCTTGATCTTTATTCCGTCATCCTGCACAGATTTTCCTTGCCAACCGCCAGGTTGACGGCGTCAAATCTGTACAATCTGACGAAAAAATCTACTGCGCAATCCGCACACCGGAATTATGCGGTGTTGCCTTAAAATCACGGCGCTGCCGACAGCTCTCACTGCCGGCAGCGCCGGTTTCTTTATGTCTTGTTATGCAGGTTCTTCCTTCAGCCCTGCACGGTCTCCTTGAGCGCGGCGACAAGCCCTACTGCGTTTTGGATATCCGAGGGGATGATGAGCTTGGTGGCTTTGCCGTCCGCAGCCTTCTCGAAGGCCTCAAGGCTCTTGAGCTTGAGGGCTTCCGCGCCGGGATGCGCTTCGTTGATCAGCTCGATGCCCTTGGCGGTCGCCTGCTGGATCGCAAGGATCGCCTGCGCTTCACCTTCGGATTCGCGGATCTTTGCTTCCTTCACGGCGTCGGCGCGCAGGATCGCAGCCTGCTTGTCGGCTTCGGCGGCAAGGATCTTGGCTTCTTTTTCACCTTCGGCGACCAGCACTGCGGAGGCTTTTTCACCTTCGGCGCGCAGGATCGCTTCACGGCGCTCACGCTCGGCCTTCATCTGTTTCTCCATCGCGTCCTGAATTTCTCTGGGCGGGAAGATATTCTTCAGCTCCACGCGGTTGACCTTGATGCCCCAGGGATCGGTGGCTTCGTCAAGGATGACGCGGATCTTGGCGTTGATGGTATCGCGGGAAGTGAGCGTATGGTCCAGTTCCAGTTCGCCGATGATGTTTCTGAGCGTGGTTGCGGTCAGGTTCTCAATGGCGGAGATGGGCGCTTCCACACCGTAGGTGTAGAGCTTGGGGTCGGTGATCTGGAAGAACACCACGGTGTCGATCTGCATGGTGACGTTATCCTTGGTGATCACGGGCTGCGGGGGAAAATCCGCGACCTGCTCTTTCAGGGATACGATCTTTGCCACGCGCTCGATCACGGGGATCTTGACGTGCAGACCGGTCTGCCAGGTCTGGGAGTAGGCGCCGAGGCGTTCAATGACGTAGGCGCGGGACTGGGGAACGATTTTGACGTTCGCAAGGATAATTGCGATCAGGATCACGGCGACGGCCGCAAGTACGATGATGAGTGCGTTGGGCATTACTTTATCTCCTCCTTTGATTCTGTCGGCGCTACGATCAGCTTGACGCCTTCGATCCTGAGCGCCGTAACAAATGTGTTTTCGGGGATCACAAGATCCTCGTCGCAGCTTCTGGCAGTCCAGATCACACCTTTCAGGTTGACTTCTCCCTGTCCGAGCGCGTTATTGATCTCTTTTGTTACGCGTCCGGTCTGCCCGATGCTGCGGTCTGCGTTTGTGGGCTGGACCCGCTTTTGCATCAGTTTTTTTGCCAGCGGCCGGGTCGCGACCAGCGCCGCGATCGATACGCCGAGGAAGACGGCAATCTGTATGCCGGGATTATCGACGCCGAACAGCGACAGAAACATGGCTGCGAGCGCACCGAGGGCGAACCATACGCTTACAAGCTGTACGCTTATCGCCTCTGCGATGGCAAAAATGACTGCGAGAGCGATCCAGATCATCAGCATTGTCTGTTGTGTCATCTTTCTCACCTCGCTTAGCAGTATAGCACAGCCGGCGGGTAAATTCAAGTGACATTTTTGTCAGAATCAAAGGTTTTCATTACCGCGTCAGGTGGTCACGGTGACCATGTGGGGAAGAAAAGAAAATGATAAAAGATAAAAATAGGAATGATAAAAAACGGAAGGGCTTCGCCCTTTATTTATAAAATAAAACAGTATTTCCACTTTCCGCTTTTATTATTTCCACTTTCACCCAACGCCATCGTTCCCGTGCTGCGGATCTTTACCTTAATATCGAAGGCGACCCGGCAGGCGCCCTGAAAGATCTCGTCGGGGGAGGGGTATTTCTGCGGGGAGAACAGCAGGCGTCTGCCGATGCGTAAGACGTCGATCCTGTTTTTGCCGAGCGTATCAAAACATTCCCGCAGGCGCCCGGCGAGCGCCTGCGCGGCGGCGGTTTCCAACTCTTTTCCGGAAAGGGCTTCGGGGGCTTCGGTCAGAGATGCAGAAAGGACTGCGCGTATCCGGATCCCTTTTGTCCCGGCGCTTTCTGTTCCGAAAACGGCGGTTTTTGCCGACAGGATCTCCAGTCCCGCGTCGCCCCGGTCCGTCGGTACGGTAAGGTTTCCCTTTTTATATTGGCCTGTCAGCAGCAGAAACGCCGGCGCGTCTGCCTGCGGCAGCAGATATCGGCAGCCGTCGTCTGAAAAAAACGCCGTGCCCGCGATCTTTACGGTCTCGGTTTCGCCTTCGCGTACCGCTTTCGTAACGCCGAGCACCGGGCAATAAGCGGCGTCCTCCCTGCTGAGCATCCGGTCCCTCAACCGGTACAAAAGGACCTCCGGCGCGGCGCCGCGTTTACCGGCGACGGCCAGTACGTCTTCGATCACTTCGGCGTCCGTGACCGCCGCCCCGAGATCTGCCCCGATCAGCGATTTTGCGTCTTTTTCGGCGGCGCAGACCCGGATATCGAGCCGGATATCCGGCATGCGCAGAAAACATGCGAGGATCTCCGACACGTCTTTTCCGATCGCCGTTTCGCCGAGCACCAGCACCCGCGTGCGGGCGTATAAAGGCGTCAGGCCTGCGGCGGCGGGCGCTTTTGCCAGCGCGTCGGATACACTTGTCCCCGTCAGCGTGAAGATCGCCGTCTTTTTTCCGTTCTCGCCCTGTCCCACGGCGTGCAGGTCCAGCGTCTGCAGGGTCACTTCCACGCCCGTATCCGTCCGGTCCACGCCGATCGCCTCCACGATCAGCCTGCGGCTGAGCTCCGTGCCGGCGGCGCCGCAGGCGGAAAAAAGCGAAATGCAGCAGAAAACCAAAACCGCCGGCAGCACGCGGAAGGTAAGCATTTGTATTTTTTTCATCATAGCCGTCTCCTTTTTATAGCCGTCTCCTTTTTTCTGCGATCTCTTCCGGCGTTTTTCTGCGGGTCAGATGCACGAAAACGGGCAGAATGAACATAGTCAGCAAAAACAGGGCCTCGCCGACGGGGGCTGACGTGATCCGGCCGAAAACCGAGGGGTCCGCGCCGATCAGAAGGCTTCCTGCAAGTACCGCGCACCCTAAAATAAGAAAAAGCGGGGCGCTTTCTTTGATGCCGAAGCCCTGGGAGAGAAACGCCCCTGCCGTTTGCAGATAAAAGGCCGTGCGCACCAGAAAGCACAGGACCCACACGGCGGCGATCAGGGCGTCCGGGTGGGCGGAAGGGCCGAGCCGCGAGAGCACCGTGAGCGTATAAAGTGAAAACATCTGGTTGACGGCGCTTTTTCCGGCTACCGACAAAAGCGAGGCAAACAGCAGGGAGCCGAGGGCGGGAAAGCCGACGCACCACAGGGCGTATCCCACCCGCTTTTTTCCGGCGACCCTGCCTGTAAACGCGTACAGCGCCAACGGCTCCCCGGTCCTTGCCGCGGCGTGCAGGGCGCTTTTCAGAAACGAAAGCGTCCCTTTTTGCAGCGGCGGCTCCAGATTCAGCGCTTCTGCACGCGGCAGGGTCGTCAGCAAAACGGACGCGAGCGTCGCCGCAAGCAGTACCCCGATCACGGCCCCCATCCTTGCCGTCGTCTCGATCCCCTTTGCGGCGATAAAAACGGCGGCGGCAAAAAACAGGAGCATCAGCGGCAAAACGGGAACGTCCGGATACATCACGCCGTCGACGAACAGCTTGAACTGCGCGGTCCCGGCGGCGGCGTCCCAGAGAACGGTAAACGTATACAGGCCCGTCAGGGCGGCGCAAAGCGTTTTTGATCTGTTCTTGCTGACAGACAAAAGCCCCCGTGACGGGGCCGATGCGAAAGGCAGCATCGGCACGCCCGCAAGCAGCAGCAACAAAGAGAGCGGCGCAAACAGCACGCAGCGGTCCGCAAGCTCCGCGGCGTCGGCAGGCGATACCACGGTCAGAAGCGGCGGCAGGCGGGAGATCAGGAATAAGGTATAAAGGCCGGCGGCGCCGATGCGGTTTTTTTGCTTCATTCGGCTTTCAGCTCCCGGATCCGGTCGTTTTTGGTCTTCCCGAGCGGCGCCTGCAGCAGCGCGTCGGACTGTTTTTTCAGTGAAAACGGCGCGAAGGGCGCGGAGAACGGCACGCCGTAGGGCGCGTCTGATACGATCAGCGCCAATACCGCGCCGATACCCGTGAACAGCCCGAAAAAGCCCGTCGTCCCGCCGAGGACGATCAGCGTCAGGCGGATGATCGCTGTGCTTTCGTGGAGCTTCGGCGACATCGCGGAGCTGATGGCCGTCAGGGCGACGATCATCAGCATGGGGGAGGCGATGAGCTCCGCTCTGACGGCGGCGTCCCCGACGACCAGCGCCCCCACGATGCTCACCGCGGGCCCGGCGGCGCGGGGAATACGGATACCGGCCTCCCGCACGATCTCATAGATCAGGTGGATCGTCAGCGTCTCCGCCGTGAGCGAAAGGGGAGTGGAAGCTTCCGCCGCCGCGATATCCAGCATGATCCCGGCGGGCAATACCTCCGGATGGAAGGTGCACACCGCCGTAAAAAAGCCCGGCAGCACGGTGCTGATGACGAAACCGAGCGTCCGCAGCAGACGGATGAACAGCGCGTAAACGCCGCCTGCCATCCGGTCGTCGGCGGTCCGGAAGTGGTCGATCAGCAGGTACGGGACGATCAGCGCGAAGGGGGAGCCGTCCGCCAGCACGGCGATACGCCCTTCGCACAGCATCGCGGCAAGGACGTCCGGGCGCTCCGTGGAACCGACGGCGGAAAACAGGGAGGCCGTCCGGTTTTCAAGGTAGGGTTTCAGCGCGCCCGTTCCCGGAACACAGGCAAAGGACGTTTCGTGCAGGCGTTTTTTCACTTTTTTGAGCGTCTCTGCGTCCGCCCGGTCCGACAGGTAGCAGTAGAGGATCTGCGTTTTCGAGACGGTCCCGAGGGTATCCGCCTCCAGAACCAGCTTCGGGGTCCTGAGCCGCCGGCGCAGCAGCGCCCCGTTATCCTTCAGGTCGTCGGTGAAGCTCTCCTTTGCCCCGGCTTCGTTCTGCTCCGTCTCGGGGGCGTCCACGCTTTTTTTTGCAAAGCCCGGCACGCTGCAGGCAAGGGCGAAGGGCACGCCGGGCAAAAACAGGACGAACGCGCCTTTCAGCAGGGCGTCTCCTGCGTTTTCAAGGGTCTTTGCCTCTGCGATCCCGGCGCCGAGATACAGCGAAGCGCGCACGTATTCGGCAAAACCGGCGGCGTCGGCGGCGCCCGCCGGGGCTGCTGCCAGGCACAGGGGCGCGAGAACGGCGTCGGTGATCTTTTTTTCATCGCACATGCCGTCGAGATACACGCCGGTCAGCGTACGCCCCGCCGCGGTAAACGTGCGCGTGCTGAGGTCAAAGCTGCCGCCGAACCGCGCCCGCAGGCGGTCAAGGTCATCGTCGGGGCGGCCCGTAATGTCGTCGTTTTGTTTCAAAGCGGCGCCTCCTTTCTTTCAGTAATGGTATTGACGGTTTTTTTCGGGTTATACTGTATGCAAAAGAAATCTCCGCGTATTTTCCGGAAGATGGGAAAAACACCCGCATTTTGCGGGCGCGCGGGAAACGGAGGAAAACATGCTGACGTCCTATTTCAAAACGGTACTGCTGCTGCTTGCGGTGATCGTGTCGATCCGTCTGATGGGCAAACGGCAGATCGGGCAGCTGCAGCCCTCGGAACTGGTGGTGACGATCCTGCTGTCGCAGGTGGCGGCGACCCCCATGCAGGAGACGGATATCCCGCCACTGCAGACCCTGATCGTGATCTTTGTCCTCACGGGCACGGAGATCCTGCTTTCCGCCCTCGCCATGAAAAGCCGCGCGGTGCGCAGGCTTGTTGACGGCAGGGCGATCACTGTGATCAAAGACGGCGAGATCGACCAGAGGCAGCTCAAAAGGCTTCGGTATACGATCGACGACGTCTTCGAGGGCCTCAGGCAGAAGGACGTGTTCGATCTCTCGGACGTCAATACCGTCGTGGCGGAGACCAACGGCAATCTGAGCGTTCTGCTCAAGGAGCAGGCGCAGACGGCGACAAAGGCGGACGTGACGCAAAAAACGGGGAAGGCCGGGATGCCGCAGATCCTGATCGCCGACGGCAGGCTCTCCCGCGGGGGGATAAAGGCGCTCGGCTGGAAAACGGCGGACGTGGAGCGGATCCTCAAAAAGGCGGGCGTCAGCTTAAAGGACGTGTTCCTTCTGACGGCTGCAGAGGGCGGGAAACCGCTGCTTGTGAAAAAGGAGGGGGCAGAATGAAAAGCAGGGTCATCGTCGGGGCGCTGTGTCTCGTTCTCGCGTTCCTGACGGCATTTTACGGCTACCGGCGCGTCGGCAGGGCGTCGGAAGCCCTCGCGGCAGCCGCCGAAACGGCGGTTTCTGCGGCGGACGACGGGTTTGAAGGCTCCGCGCGGCAGGCGCTGCGTCTGTGGGACGAAAACCGCGCCGTCTTTTTCGCCTTTGTCCGGCGCGATACCGCCGAGGCGGCGGATGTGCGCTTTGAGATCGTGCGCCGCGCGATCCTGCAAAGCGATCCCGCGCGCGCAAGGGATGCTTTTTCGGAGCTTGCGGCGATGTTCCGGACGCTCCCCCGCACGGAAAAACCGGGTTTTGAAAATATTTTGTAAAAACCTCTTTACTTTTATATCTCTATTATATATAATAGAACGGATAGTATGTTGTTTTTCCGGAGGACCCGCCCTTGCCCAGCCCAGAAGCCGATTCCCGGCGGCGTATGCCCCAAACGCCGGACCAGAAAGAATATATGCGTATGGCGCGTACCCTCATCTCCATGCGGTACGCCGAGCCGCCGCTTGCGTTCGTGCATACCTACGGGTGCCAGGGGAACGTGGCGGATTCCGAGCGCATCAAGGGGATGCTGCGGGAAATGGGCTACCGCTTTACCGACGACAAGTCGAAGGCGGATCTGGTGCTGTTCAACACCTGCGCCGTGCGCGAGCACGCCGAGGACCGGGTGTTCGGCAACGTGGGGGCGCTGAAACCCTTAAAGCAGAACAAAAAGGACATGCTGGTCGTTTTGTGCGGGTGCATGATGCAGCAGCCCCATATCGCCGAAAAGATCTACCAAAGCTATCCGTTCGTGAATCTTGTGTTCGGCACCTTTGCCGTACCGCGGTTCCCGGAGCTTCTGTACCGGGTGCTCAGCCGCGGCAGGCGCGTCACCGAGATCGGGGAGACGGCGGGCGAGATCACCGAGGGGCTGCCCGTGGAGCGCGACCACCCGTTCAAGGCGTTTTTGCCCATCATGTACGGCTGCAATAATTTCTGCACCTATTGCGTGGTGCCCTACGTGCGGGGACGGGAGCGCAGCCGCACGGCGGCGGCGGTATTAAAAGAAGCAAAGGAGATCATCGCCGGCGGCGCAAAGGAGATCACGCTTTTGGGCCAGAACGTCAACTCCTACGGCAAAAACCGGGAGGACGGCGTGGATTTTCCGGCGCTTCTGCGCCTGATCAACGACCTGCCCAGCGATTTCCGCATCCGGTTCATGACCTCCCATCCCAAGGACTGTACCGAGCGGCTGCTCGATACCATGGCGGCGTGCGAAAAAGTGAGCCGCCACCTGCATCTGCCTTTCCAGTCCGGCAACGACCGGGTCCTGAAGGCGATGAACCGGGGCTACACGCGTGAAAAGTATCTGTCCCTGGTCGCTTACGCCCGCAAGGTGATGCCGGATATCTCCATCACGAGCGACGTGATCGTCGGCTTCCCGGGTGAAACGGAAGCTGAATTCCTCGATACGCTCTCGCTTATAAAGGAGGTCCGCTTTTCCTCCCTGTTTACGTTTATATATTCGCCGCGCGTCGGCACCCGGGCAGCCGCCTTGGAGGACCCGGTGCCTGCGGGGGAAAAATCCCGCTGGTTTACCTCTTTACTGAAAGCGCAGGAGGCGATCGCCGCCGAACGCTCGGCCGATATGGTCGGCAGGACCTACGAGGTCCTTGTCGAATATGAGACCAAAGAGGGGAACGGGCTTCTGAGCGGACGCACCGGCGGGAACGTCAATATTGATTTCCCGGGGGACCGGGCGCTGATCGGCAGGTATGTAAACGTTCGTGTGACCGAGGCGAAAAACTGGCTGCTGAAAGGCGAGCTTGCTTAATATAGGACCTAACAGAAAGGACGGCGCACGCGCGCCGGAAAGAAGTATGGATATCGTAGAACTGACAAGACAGCTCGGCGCCGCCATCCAGGCGGACGAACGCTATGTGGCTTACGCCGAAGCGAAACGGAAAAACGACGAGGACCAGGCGCTGGGCGCCCTGATCGGCAAGCTGAACATCATTCAGCTTTCATACCGCAACGAGTCGGAAAAGGAGAACCCGGACGAGGCGCGCCTCGAAAAATGGGACGCCGAGTTCCGGAATCTTTATACCGAGATCATGCGCAATGAAAATATGCTGGCGTTTCAGGAAAAGAAACAGGCGGTGGACGATATGATGAACTACCTGATCCAGATCCTGAACCTCTGCGTCAACGGCGCGGACCCCGCCACCTGCGAGCCCGTCCCCGAGGACGGCGGCGGCTGCACCGGCAGCTGTTCCACCTGCGGCGGCTGCGGCTGAGAGACCGATTCAACAAATCCCATTCACGACCAAAGGAGACGGCATGGCAGATTTTACGCCGATGATGCAGCAGTACCTGAAGATCAAGGACCAATACCGGGATGCGATCCTCTTTTACCGCCTCGGCGATTTTTATGAAATGTTTTTCGACGACGCGAAAACCGCGTCGAAAGAGCTGGAGCTGGTGCTCACCGGCCGCGACTGCGGCCAGGAAGAACGCGCGCCCATGTGCGGCGTGCCCTTCCACGCGGCGGACAGCTACATAGCAAAGCTGGTGGCTAAGGGCTACAAGGTCGCCGTCTGCGAACAGACGGAGGACCCGGCGGCGGCAAAGGGGATCGTCACGCGCGACGTGATCCGTATCGTGACCCCCGGCACCGTGACCGATTCGCTGATGCTGGACGCGGACCGCAACAACTACCTCGCGGTGGCGAACGCCACCGAACAGGGGGCGGGCGTGGCGTTCTGCGACATCTCCACGGGCTTTCTGTCCGTCAGGGAGCTGGGCGGCGCCAACCGGATCGGCGACGTGCTGGACGCGATCGCCGAGTACCAGCCCAGCGAGCTGATCACCAGCGAGTACTGCGCCACGGACCAGGCGTTCCGGGATTACGTCCACAGCCGGGAGCGGCTGATCGTGGATACCCGTATGCAGCACCTGTTCGATCCCGCCCGCTATACGGCGGCGGTGGAGCGCAAATTCGGCGCCTCCCTGTCCGAACTGCATCTGGCGGACAAGCCCTTTGCCCTCGGCGCCATGGGCGTGCTGCTTTCCTACGCAGCCGAAACGCAAAAATCCACGCTGCAGAACATTACGTCCGTAAACGTGGAAAACGACGTACAATATATGAACCTGGGCGCCGTTGCCCGGCAGGATCTGGAACTGACGCGGACCCTGAGGAGAAACGAGCGCAAAGGCAGCCTTTTGTGGGTCATCGACGCCACGAAGACCTCCATGGGCAAACGGATGCTGACCTCCTGGGTGGAGAAGCCGCTGACGGATATCTCCCGGATCACCTCCAGGCACAACGCCGTCGAGGAACTGTATGCGGACCCGGTGTTGCGTTCGGAGTGCTTTGAACAGCTCCGTTACATCAGCGACCTCGAGCGTGTGACCACCCGGATCGTCAACGGCAACACCAACGCGAAAGAGCTCGGTGAGCTGGGGCAGACGCTTTCTCAGCTGCCCGGGATCAAAGGGAAGCTTGCGGGCGTGCGCACGGCCATGCTGCAGCGCGTACGCGACGGGATCGACCCGCTTTCGGACGTGCGCGCCCTGATCGGGGAGGCGATCGCGGACGAACCGCCCCTGACGGTACGGGAAGGCGGTATGATCCGCGCCGGTTACAACGCCGAGCTTGACAGCCTCAGGGACGTGGTCCACGGCGGGCGCAGCTTTCTTGCCGATATCGAGCAGCGGGAGCAGGCGCGTACCGGCATCAAAAAACTGAAGATCGGCTATAACCGCGTGTTCGGTTACTATATAGAAGTTTCCAATTCTTTCAAAGATCAGGTCCCGGCAGACTACGTCCGCAAGCAGACGCTGACCAACTGCGAGCGCTTTATCACCCAGGAGCTCAAGGAGCTGGAGGCGAAGGTGCTGGGCGCGCAGGACCGGATCGCAAAGCTCGAATACGAGATCTTTACCGCCATCCGGGAGCAGGTGGCCGCCGAGCAGGAAAGGCTGTACGCCACCGCCGCGGCGCTGGCGACGCTTGATACGCTGTGCTCCCTTGCCGAGACGGCGGCAAAATATAATTACGTGCGCCCGCATGTGGACAACAGCGACGTCATCTCCGTGAAAGAGGGGCGGCATCCCGTGGTGGAGCGTTTTCTGGAGGGCGCGCCCTTTGTGCCCAACGACGTATACCTTGACGGGGACGAAAACCGGACCCTGATCATCACCGGCCCCAACATGGCGGGCAAATCCACCTACATGCGCCAGACGGCGCTGATCGTTCTGCTGGCGCAGATCGGCAGCTTCGTTCCTGCCGCAAGCGCCGATATCGGCGTCGTGGACGCGATCTTTACCCGTATCGGCGCGTCGGACGACCTGATCGGCGGGCAGTCCACCTTTATGGCGGAAATGAGCGAGGTCGCGTCGATCCTTGCCGGGGCCTCCGCCCGTTCGCTGGTCATCCTTGACGAGATCGGGCGCGGCACCTCCACCTTTGACGGCATGAGCATCGCCCGCGCCGTGCTTGAGTATATCACCGACAAGCGCCGCATCGGCGCGCGCACCCTGTTTGCGACCCATTACCACGAGCTGACGGATCTGGAGACGACGCTTGCGGGCGTTAAAAACTTCCATACCTCCGTCAAGCGGCGGGGCGACGATATCACCTTCCTCAGGCGGATCGTGCGCGGCACCGCGGACGGCAGCTACGGCATAGAGGTGGCAAAGCTCGCCGGGATCCCGCCGAAGGTCGTGCGCCGCGCGAGGGAAATTCTGGAGCAGCTGGAATCCGGCGCGCCCGCGCCGTCCGCGCCCGCGGCACAACGGCTTCCGGCAGAGGCGCCGGAGGACGGGCAGCTGGGGCTTTTCGGGCAGATCAACGACGCCGTGGTCGAAGAGCTCAGAAACATGGACCTGAACACCTTTACGCCTCTCGAGGCGCTGACAAAGCTTTACGAGCTGAAAAACAAGATCGTGTAAACGAAACGGAAAAGAGGACCGATGCCGAAAATCAACGTGCTGCCCAAAGAGGTGGCGCAGCTCATCGCCGCGGGGGAAGTGGTGGAACGCCCCATGTCCGTGGTCAAGGAGCTGACCGAAAACGCAATAGACGCAGGCGCGACGCAGATCACCGTGGAGATCAAAAACGGCGGTGTGCGTTACATCCGCGTCACCGATAACGGCTGCGGCATCGACCGGGAGAATATCGGTGCGGCGTTTATTTCGCACGCCACCAGCAAGATCAGCTCTGCCGAAGATCTGGACAGCATTTTTACGCTCGGTTTCCGCGGGGAGGCGCTGCCCTCCATCGCCGCCGTTTCGCGCATACAGGTGCTGACCCGCACGCCCGAAAGCGAAGTCGGCACGGCGTTTTCCGTCGAGGGGGGCGTCAGCGCCCCGGCCGAAGACGCGGGCTGTCCCATCGGCACCACCGTGATCGTGCGCGACCTGTTTTACAATACGCCGGCCCGGATGAAGTTCCTGAAAAAGGACGTGACCGAGGGCAATTATATCACCGATACGGTGACCCGCGCCGCGCTTTCGCACCCGGAGATCCGCTTTACGCTGGTCAGGGACGGCAAGCAGACGCTCTCCACCCCCGGCGGGGACCTGTACGCCGCGATCCGCGCCGTCTTCGGCAGGGAGACCGCAGACGCCCTCATCGAATGCCGGTATGAACATAACGATATCAAAACAGAGGGCTATATCTCCCGCCCGCTCAACAACCGGCCCAACCGGAACATGCAGTATTTCTTCGTGAACGGAAGGCCGGTGCGTATCCCCGCCGCCGCGCCGGCGCTGGATAACGCCTACAAAAACAGCATCATGGTCGGCAAATTCCCCATGTGCTTCCTGCGCCTGACCGTGGACCCGAATAAAACGGACGTAAACGTCCACCCCACCAAAACGGAGATCCGCTTCTCCGATGAATCGAAGATCTACGAGGCGGTGTTTTACGCCGCCCGCGCCGCCCTTTCATTGGGCGATACCCGTCGCCCCGCCGTGCACGTGACGGCGGGATATCCGCCCGCGCCGCCGAAGGGCGAACAGCTTCGGCTCGGCGGGGACGGCAAAATAACGGATGAAAAGGGCCTGTCCGGATCTCCTGCCGCCGCAGGGGGACAGGCGGAGGGAGCCGGCAAGGCGGCTGATTCTGAAACGCAAAGGCCGGCGGCGCCGTCCGTTTCCGCCGATCAGCGCTTTGACGACGGCCCGAAAGGGATCGGCGTCGTGCGGGAGGCGCCCGCCGTTTCGGCAAAGCCGAGACCGGTCGCGCCGCGCGGGATCGACGTTGCCTATGACGACTTCCCGTCGGTGTCGAACAGCCCGGTGACGTTCTGTTCACCGGAGGCTTCGGCCGCCCCTAAGAAAAAGGACGCCGCGCCCGCGTCGGTCGCCGATGCGCCGCAACAGGCGCCCGTACCCGTTCCCGAAGCGTCGCAACAGGCGCCCGTACCCGTTCCCGAAGCGCCGCAACAGGCGTCCGCAACGGTTGCGGATGCGCCGCAAACGGAACCCGGGCACGCGATCGAAAAACACACCGTCAAAACCGATTACGCCGGGGCGTTCCGTGACCCGCCGGAGAAAGCAGGGCGCCCGGACGTGCGCGTGGTCGGCGAGATCTATAAAACTTACATTTTAGCGGAGCTTGAAGACAGGCTTCTGATCATTGACAAACACGCGGCGCACGAGCGCATGATCTATAACGCGCTGGTCGCGAACAAAGGCGCCGGTGCCAGCCAGCTCCTGCTTTCCGGCGTGCGCGTGACGCTTTCGGGCGCAGAGCACGCGGCGGTAACCGAGAACCTTTCCGTTTTTACCGACGCAGGCTACGAGATCGAGGATTTCGGCGGCACGGACGTGATCGTCCGGGCGTGTCCCGCCCAGCTGACGCAGGCGGATGTCGGCGCCCTGGTGCAGGAGATGGCGGGGGAGCTGACCCGCGGCAACCGGGCGCCGGTGCCAGAAAAGCTCGATTGGCTTTACCACTCCACCGCCTGCCGCGCCGCCGTCAAGGCGGGGGACGGCATGTCCCTGACGGAGATGCAGCATTTTGTTGAAAAGCTGCTTGCCGACGACGGCGTCAGATACTGCCCCCACGGCAGGCCCGTGTACTTTGAACTGAAAAAGTCGGAGCTGGAACGCCGTTTCGGCAGGCTCGGGTGATGCGCATGGCGGAAAAAACGCGGGTCCTTGCGGTGGTCGGCCCCACAGCGTCCGGAAAAACGGCGCTGGGCGTCGGGCTTGCCCGGCTTTACGGCGGGCAGGTGATCTCCGCCGATTCCATGCAGATCTACCGCGGTATGGACATTGCCACGGCGAAGCCCACGGCCGGGGAGATGCAGGGGGTAAAACATCATCTGCTGGACTTTCTGGATATCGAAGAGCGCTATTCCGTCGCGGCTTTCGTTTCCGACGCAAGAAAACTGATCGGTGAGATCGCGGCTGCGGGCGGCCGCCCGATGGTGGTCGGCGGCACGGGGCTGTACGTGCAGGCGCTGCTTTCCAATATGGAATTCCAGCCCGAAGAGAAAAAAAACGAGGTCCGCGCTCTGCTTGAGGCCCGCCGGACGCAGGAAGGCATTGAGGCGCTGTATGCCGAGCTTTGCAAGATCGACCCGGCATATGCATCCACCGTACACGTAAACAACGAAAAGCGCGTTTTGCGCGCGCTTGAGATCTGCTATACAACCGGCAAAACGCCCACCGAATACCGGGCGCAGACCGTCGCGTCGCCGTCTGATTACCGGTCGCTTATTCTCGGGCTCGACTACCGGGACCGTGAAACGCTCTACGCTCTGATCGACCGCCGGGTCGACCGGATGCTGGAAGCGGGGCTTCTGGAGGAGGCGCGCGCCTACTTTGCGGCGTGTCCCTCCGCCACCGCGGCGCAGGCGATCGGTTATAAGGAGCTTGCGGGCTATTTTGCCGGGACCTGCACGCTCGAAGAAGCAAAAGAGAACCTGAAACGCGCGACCCGCCGCTACGCGAAGCGCCAGCTCACCTGGTTTAAGCGGATGCCGGACGTGCACTGGATCGTGCTTGAAAAGCCCGACGCCGAAGAAGCCCGGCAGGCGGCGGTGCGTATCATCGAAGAGACCGGGTTCTACGGGGCCGCGGACGGCAGGCAGACAGGCCTGCCGGAATAATGAGCGGCCAGTGTGAAAAATCTGGAGAAAGGAGCGATTCGGGCATTAAAAAGCCGGATTTCCATCCCTTTTTGAGCGAATTCTGAATCGCATGGCGATAAAAATGCAAAAAACAAAAACGCCCGCAGCGCAAAAAAACGTGCGTAAAATCAGTAAGTCGAAACGGCTGGTCATGACGTTTGAGCGTCTCAGCCGTCCGGTGATGCGCGCGGCGATCGCTCTGCTTTTATTGGGGCTTCTGATCCTGACCGCCTATCAGCCGATCGCGTCCATGCTCCACCATAAAACGCTGAATACCGAGACCGCGCTTATCACGACCATTGCGCGCACCGTGGACGCCGACGCCGTGGCGATCCGATCCGAGCAGGATCTCAGCGCCTCCGGCCCCGGCACCGTGGTCCCCGCCGTTTCCAACGGCAAAAAGGTGGCGGTGGGCGACGTGGTCGCGCGGGTGTTTACCTCCGCCGAGCAGGCGCAGCGCCTGATGGATTACAACGCCCTGACCGAGGAGATCGCGTATTACGAAGATATCTCCGGGATCTCCGGCGGCACGCAGTACGCCAATTTTGAGAGCTACGACCAGCAGATCTCCGACGATCTGTTCGGGCTGAAAAGGGCGATCGACAACGGAAAGCTGACGGACATCTCTGAACTTGTCAACACCATGTGTCTGGACGTGACGAAAAAGCAGATCGCGGTCGGCGGCGGGTTTGACGTACAGGGCAGGCTGGAAGCGCTCAGATCGAAAAAAGAGAGCTTCGGCGACCTCGATACCGAGGCATTCTCCGTTACGGCGGAGGCTTCCGGTTATTATTTCGATACGTCGGACGCCCGTGCGTCGGACCGGCCGTTCATGGAGATCCCCAAACTGACCGTCGGGGAGATCGACGCGCTTCTGCAGCAAGAGATCAAAGACGACGTGCCCGGAGAGCTGACCCGCGCCGACGCCGCAGGGAAGATCGTGACGCAGTTTACATGGTACCTTGTCTGCTGTGTGGACGCCGCCGACGCTGAGATCCTTACGCCCGGCCAGCGGATCAAGGTCACGGTGGACGGCCTGTCGACGGAAGTCATGCGGATGAATATCAAGGCGATCAACCCGGACGAAAGCGGCCGCGCGGCATTGATCCTGTCCTCCTCGGAGATGAACGAGCAGGTCGCCGCCCTCGGCAAAACGCACATCCGGCTGAACGTGGAGGAATACACCGGCTACGCCGTCAACAAAGAGGCCGTCCGGGTACAGGGCGACAAAAAAGGCGTGTTCGTCCAGCTCGGGAATACCGTGCGGTTCCGCACGATCAAAATTTTGTATGAAAACGACGCCGTCGCGATCGTCGATACCGACGCCGAAGGCGACAGCAACTATCTGAAGCTGTACGATGAAGTAATTAAAGAAGGGACGGATCTGAGTGACGGACAACTTATCAGCTGAAAAACGGTTTCTGGATATTGAAGAGAATCTGAAGGAGATCAATTACCGCATCGCCGAAGCCGCCGTAAAAAGCGGCCGCCGCCGGGAGGAAATCCGCCTGATGGCGGTCACGAAAACGGTGGAGCCGATGTACATCAACCACGCGCTGCGTAACGGCGTGAACCTGATCGGGGAAAACAAGGTGCAGGAGCTGCTTTCAAAGCTCGACTTCATTTCCCCGGCCGACGTGGAAAAGCACCTGATCGGGCATCTGCAGTCCAACAAGGTGCGCAAAGTCATGGACGCGGTACAGATGATCGAATCCGTGGATTCGCTCACCCTCGCCGCGGAGATCTCCCGGCAGGCAGTCGCAAGGGGAAGAGACATGGACGTGCTGCTGGAGGTGAACATCGGTATGGAGACCTCAAAAACAGGGCTCAGGACCGATGCGCTCAACGAGACGGCCGCCGCCATCTCTTCGCTGCCGGGAATACGCATCGTGGGGCTGATGGCGGTGCCGCCGATGACCGACGATGAAAAACTGCAGCGCCGGTACTTTTCGGAGGCGCGGCGGCTGTTTGAAGACCTGGGGATGCTCCATTCGGAGCGCGTGCGCCCGCAGATCCTGTCGCTTGGCATGTCCGCGGACTACGAGGCGGCGATCCTTGAAGGCTCCAATCTCGTGCGTATCGGCAGCGCGCTGTTCGGCGAACGCAGGTACTGAGCCCGTCGCCGTTTTCCTCCGGACGGTATTTAAATAAGGTATAATATTTAGTTTTATAGAATAAAGGAGATTACTATGAACGCAAAATTCACCGACAGGATCAAAAAGTTTTTAAGCCTTGACAACGATTATCTGGACGACGAATACGGCGAGCTGGACGAGTACGAGACCAGAGAGCCGGAGCGTTCCCAGCCTGCGGTGCGCGCCTCCCGCGCAAACCGGGACCTCAGCCGCACGCCGACCCGCGTGGTGGATATCCATACCACCGCTAAGCTGCAGGTCGTGCTCAAAAAGCCCGAGCATTTTGACGAGGCCACCGCGATCGCCGACGAGCTGATCGAAAAGCGTACCGTGGTCCTGAACCTGGAGGCCACCGAAAAGGGCGAGGCAGGAAAGCTTTTGTGCTTTTTGAGCGGCGTCGCCTACGCAAACGGCGGCAAACTGAAAAAGATCGCCAACAATACCTACATCATCACCCCTTACAACGTGGACGTGATGGGCGACCTTCTGGATGAACTTGAGAGCAACGGGATGTTCTTTGTCTGATCCGGCTCCTGCAGAATAATCATTGATTGAAAGGATTCAAAGCTTATGTTAACGCCTGCGCAGTTACATGACATCAGGTTTGCCAGATCCGACGACGCAAAGTACGACGCGTCCGAAGTGGATCAGGCAATGGAACAGATCCGAAAGGATTACGGGGAGATCTTTACCGAAAACGGGGATCTTGTGCGAAAGCTGAGCATCCTTGCGGCAAAGCTTGACGAGTACCGTAAGGACGAGGATATGCTCCGCGACGTGCTTTACAACGCCCAGAAGAGCGCGGATGCGATCATTGCCGCCGCAAACGTGCGCGCCGGGGAGATCGTCAGCGCCGCCGAGAACAGAGTCGGCGCCATCGAAGCCGAGGGCAACGGGATCGTGGAGGCGGCCGAGAAAAACGCCGCCCAGATCAGCGCTGCGGCAGAGACGGAGTACGCGAATATCGTGTCCTCCGCGAAAACGCTTGCCGAAGGGTACCTGACCGCGGCGAGGCAGTCGTCGGAATCGGTACGCAGCCAGGCCGAGCAGTCCGTCAACGAGATGCTTGCCGACTGCGACGAAAAGGCGGCCGCCATCCTTGAAAACGCACAGCAGCGGGCAGCCGCGCTCATGGAGGACGCCCGGGATACGGCGGACGCCATCGTGGTCAACGCCGAAGGGGAGGCTTCCGATAAACAGCAGGAGGCCGAAAAACAGATCGAGGAACAAAAGCGGCTGGCCGAACAGGAAGCCCGGCAGCGGATCGAACAGGCAAAAGAGCAGGCCGAAGGGATCCTGGAGGCGATCAGGGAAAAAGCGGAAGAGATCCTCGGCGACGCGAGAAAAGAGGCCGAAGCGATCGTTGCCGAAACCGAAGAGCAGCGTCGGCAGCTGGATGATTCCGTTGCAGGCGTGATCTCAGAAGCAAAGCAGCAGGCGCAGAAGATCGTCGACGACGCAAACGATACGGTCACCGAGGCGCAGCAGATCATTGACGACGCCGCCGCCACCAGGGAGCATGCCGCTACGCAGGCCCAGACCGTGATCCGCGAGGCGCAGGAAAAGGCCTACGAGATGCTTGCCGTTGCGCAGGACGGCAGCCGTCAGCTGATGGAAAGCGCGCGGGAACGCGCCGACAACCTCTTAAACGTTGCAGACGAAGAGGCAAAGGCGACGATCGACCGGGCAAACGAGAGCAGCTTTACGCGTCTCGAGGAGCTCAGGCTCAAGGGCGAAGCGCTGCTGGAGGAGATCGCCGGAAAAGCAAAGGCGGCGTACGCCGAAGAGACCGAAAAAGCGGACCGCTATTATGCCGAAAGCAAGGCGGACGCGGACGCGCTGCGCCAGGAAACCGAAGCTGAGGCGCTGGATCTTCTGAGACAGGCGAAGCAGCAGGCGGATTCCCTGATCGGCAACGCCTATTCCGAAGCGCAGGCGCTGGGCGCGCGTTCCGAAGAGCGTGCGAACGCCGCGCTGCAGGCGGCGGATGAAACCATTGAGAAAAAACTCGGCGAAACCAAAGAACAGTGCCGCCGGATGATCGCGTCTGCCCGCGCGCAGGCGCAGTCGCAGCTCGATACGGCGCAAAGCGCTGCCAGCGCCTATTTCACCGAGAGCCAGAGCAAGGCCGCCGCGATGCTGATCGCAGCCACCAACGAAAGCAACCGGGTGCTGGAGCTTGCGAAACGGAAGCTTTCCGAGGGGGAGGAGCCGGAGCCCATCGTCGTGGGGATGCCGGCCGTGATCCCGCCGCTGGCCGACGGGGAAAACGCGGGGGATATCCTGACGGAACACGGGATCGAAGAGGACCTGACGTTTGAAACGATCGAGCTGCCGGAGGAAGCGCCTCTGCCGGAATTCACGCCGGAAAAGAGCGCCCCGCAGACGGTGCCGACCGAGGACCCCGAGTCGGACGCCGCAAGAAAAGTGATCGACGGCTATTCGCCCGAGGCGTTTATAGAGGCGCATCCGTTTACCGATACGTATGCCGATGAAAACAGAGGGATCGCGCCGTTTGAAGAGATCGACAGCGGACTGACGGAGGATTTGATCCTTTCGCCGGAGCCGATGGTATATGACGCGCCCCAAACGTCGGTGGACGCCGAAGGCGCTCTCCGGGAGACTGCCGGGGAGGCGGAAGAGATCCTTGCAGAGGCGAAAGGGAAAATCGACGCCCTGGCAAAAGAAGGGCTGCCTGCCGCAGATGACGGGGAAGCCGCCGGCGGGGACGCCCTTTCCGGGACAGAGGCTGCGGATGAGACCGTCGCAGCGGATGCACCCGACGGCAGCGAAGCGGGCCTTACGGAGGATACAGAAGAAAAGGAAGCTGCGGGAGACGGCGACGGGCAGGCGCTGCTGGATTCACTGATGCAGGAAGGCAAAGAGCAGCTGGACGCGTTTACGTTCGATCCCGACGCCGCCGCTCAGACGGCCGAAACGCCTGCCGACGGCACGGATGCCGGGGATACGGAAGAACCGGATGCGGCTGCCGCGCGCAAAAAAGAGAGAGCGCAGATGCTGGACGATCTGGATGACCTCGACGATCTGGATGATTTTGACGACTTTGAGAGCCTTGATACGGAAAACGGCGCTGAGGCTGCAGACGAAAAAACCGGCGCGCCCGAACCGGCGGCCGCTGAGCCCCTGACCGAAGAGGCGGAAGAACCGCAGACCGAAGAAGCCGATACGGATGATGAAACGGCCGAAGCAGAGGACGAAGCCGAAGCCGGAGACGAAGAAGAAGCCGACGAAACGGATCTCTTTGACGTTTGGGAAGACGACGGCGAGGATACGGACGAAGACGCGTCCGGACGGTTCCTGTTTGACGCGGACCGTGTGGACGAAGAGGAGGAAGCCGAACCCCCTGCGGAAGAAGCCGAAGAGCCCGAAGCGCCCGCTGAAACAGAAACGGAAGGGGAACCTCTTCCCGATGCGTCGGAAGAAGAGGCGGAACCGGAGGGCGATGCGTTCGATTTTGAGGACCTGGACGCCGACAGCCCGGACGAAACGCCTGAATTAACAATAGATACCGGATCTTCGGCAAACCCGCGTCAGGAGAAGGTGGACGCCTTCGTCCTGGAGGAAGTCAAGGACGATTTTGACGGGATCAACGCCGATACGGAGGACTTTACCGCCGGTATGGAGGACATCTCCGACGGGAAGACCGTCGATTTTGCCGCCGATATGGCGTCCGCATTCGGGGAGGCCCCCCGCAGAAAGGAAGCGCCGGAGGACTATATCGCTGCGCTTGACGAGGCTTTCGGCGATGCCGACGACCTGCCGGACGATCCGGAATCGGTCAGCGTGGACGCCGACGGCTTCGATCTGGATTTCAGCATGTTCGGCGCCGAAAAGCCGGTGAACGTCCCGGAGACTGCCGAAACGGCGGAAGGACCTGCACAGGAGCCGTCCGGGGACGAGCCGTCCAAAAAACATAAAAATAAGAAAAAGCATAAAAAAAGAAAATAAAGGGCTGCGCCCGGCGTACGACGCCAAGGGCGCACGAAAGCAGCCGTTAAAAGCTGCAAAGGAGGCGGACTGGTTTTGACGACAAAAAAACGCGTGGTCAGGTTCATCGTTCAGCTTATTGCGATCGGCGTCCTGATCGGCCTTGACCAACTGATCAAGCGCGCTGTAGAGCTCCGTTTGAAGGGCGCCGGTACCAAGGTGCTCATCAAAGGCGTGCTGGGGCTCAGATATGCCGAGAATACCGGCGCCGCCTTCAGTCTGTTCAACTCTTCCACCGCCGCGCTGTCGGTCGTGACGGCTGTCGCCATGCTTGCGGGCATTGTCGCGCTGTTCGTTATCAAAAAAAAGGCGCTGATCTATGAGATCACTGTGCCGCTGATCATCGCAGGCGGCGCGGGGAATCTCATTGACCGCCTGACCCGCGGTTACGTGATCGACTACATCATGACGCTGTTCGTGAATTTCCCGATCTTTAATTTTGCGGACTGCCTGATCACCTGTTCCTGTATCGCGATCATGATATGGCTGATCTATGAGATCGTCCGCGATTCGAAGCCGAAACCGGCAGGCGATGCGCCCGCCGAAGCGGCGCCGGCGGCCGGACCTGACGGGGCGCCTGCGGAAAACGACCGGGACGGTGAAGCCCATGCGTGATTTTGCCGCCGCCGTCGCCCCCGAAGACGACGGCGAAAGGCTCGATAAGTGGCTCAGCGAGAAGGAAGGAACGCTTTCACGCAGCGCCGTTCAGAAGCTGATCGAAGAGGGCAGGGTGCTTGTCAACGGCGCCGGCGCCGTCAAGAGCGGCAGACTGCGGGCGGGCGACGTCGTGGAGGTGGAGATCCCGCCGCCGGTGGAGCTCAAGGCCGTCCCGCAGGATATCCCGGTCGAGATCGTCTATGAGGACGAGGACCTGCTGGTGGTGAACAAACCCCAGGGCATGGTGGTCCATCCCGCGCCCGGAACGCCGGACGGCACGCTTGTAAACGCGCTGCTGTACCATTGCGCGGGCAGGCTTTCCTCTATCAACGGGGTGATCCGCCCCGGCATCGTGCACCGGATCGACAAGGATACGTCGGGGCTTTTGCTGGTGGCAAAAAACGACCGCTCCCACGCCGACCTTGCGGCGCAGATCCAGGCGCATTCCTTCCGGCGGGAGTACCGCGCCGTCGTGTGCGGCCACATGCCGCAAAACGCAGGCGCCGTAAACGTCCCCATCGGCAGGAGCAAAACGGACCGCAAAAAGCAGGCGGTCCACGGCATCAATGAAAAAGAGGCCGTCACGCATTATGAAGTCCTCGCGTCCTATCCCGGGTACGATTTCTGCCGGTTTGTTCTGGAGACCGGGCGTACGCACCAGATCCGCGTACACGCGGCGTACCTCGGGCACCCGGTGGCAGGGGACCCCGTCTACGGCGCCGGGCGCCCGGCGCCCGGGCTTAACGGCCAGTGCCTGCACGCGGGGCTCGTGGGGTTCATCCATCCTTCCACCCGTGAATACATGGAATTCACAGCGCCGCTGCCGGCGTATTTCACGGCGTTTCTGAAACGAATCGAAAAATAAGAATAATCCCGAAAAGGAGATCGCATATGGAACCAACAAAGAAACAACAGCTTTCCGTTGCCGCCTGTCAGATCCGGCAGGGCATCATCGAAGGGGTGTTCAACGCAAAAAGCGGGCATCCGGGCGGTTCGCTCTCGATCGCGGATCTGCTGGCGTACCTGTATTTTGCCGAAATGAACGTGGACCCCGCCGACCCGAAAAAAGCGGACCGGGACCGGCTCGTCCTTTCCAAGGGCCATGCGGCGCCGGCGCTTTATGCGGCGCTTGCGTACAGAGGCTTTTTCCCGGTTGAGGACCTGAAGACCCTGCGCAAAACGGATTCCTACCTGCAGGGGCACCCGAACATGAACAGCGTGCCAGGCGTCGATATGAGCACCGGCTCCCTCGGGCAGGGCGTATCGGCAGCCGCCGGCCTTGCGCTGGCTTCCAAGCGTCTGAACGACGCCTTCCGTGTGTACGCCATCCTCGGCGACGGCGAGCTGGAAGAGGGGCAGGTCTGGGAGGCCGCCATGTTCTCCGGCTCGAAAAAGCTCGACATGCTGACCGTGTTTGTGGATTATAACAATCTGCAGATCGACGGCAGCCTTGCCGACGTCAATTCCCCGGAGCCCATCGATGAAAAGTTTGCCGCCTTCGGCTTCCACGTGATCACGATCGACGGCCATGATTTTGACGCCATCGAGGCGGCGGTGGGCGAGGCGAAGTCCGTAAAGGGGCAGCCCACAGCCGTCATTATGAAGACCGTCAAGGGCAAAGGCGTCTCCTTTATGGAGAACCAGGTCGGTTGGCACGGCAGCGCGCCCAACGCCGACCAGTATAACGAAGCGATGCGGGAACTGGACGCCCGCCTTGCCGGACTGAAAGGTTAAGGAGGGAACGACAATGGCAGACGTGATTAAAACCGCCACCCGCGACGCTTACGGAAAAGCGCTCGTGGAGCTGGGACAGACGGACGACAAGCTGATCGTCCTGGACGCGGACCTTGCCGCCGCGACCAAAACCGGGATCTTCAAAAAGGCGAATCCCGACCGTTTCGTGGACTGCGGCATTGCCGAAGCGAATATGATCGGCGTGGCAGCCGGGCTTGCAAGCGCGGGCTTTACGGTATTTGCCAGCTCCTTTGCGATGTTCGCCGCCGGCAGGGCCTTTGAGCAGATCCGCAACTCTCTGGGGTATCCCCATATCAACGTTAAGATCGGCGCGACCCACGCCGGTATCTCCGTGGGTGAGGACGGCGCCAGCCACCAGTGCTGCGAGGATATCGGGCTTATGCGCACGATCCCCGGCATGACGATCCTGAACCCCGCCGACGATATCGAAGCGCGGCTTGCCGTTTTTGCAGCCGCAAAGGCGACGGGGCCCGTATATATGCGCTTCGGCCGCCTTGCCGTGCCGCGCGTGTTTGACGACAGTTACCGGTTTGAGATCGGCAAGGGCGTGTACCTGAACCGCGGCGCCGACGTAACGATCATCGCCACCGGCCTGCTCGTGGAGCGCGCGATCGCCGCCGTGGAGCTGCTGAAAGCCCAAGGGATCAGCGCTGCGCTGATCAACATGGCGACCATCAAGCCCATCGACCGTGACATCATCATGGACGCCGCAAAAACGACCGGCTGCATCGTCACCGCCGAGGAACACAATATTATCGGCGGCCTGGGTTCTGCCGTCGCCGAAGTGACGGCCGAGTGCTGTCCGGTGCCGGTGCTGCGCGTGGGCGTTCAGGACGTGTTCGGCAGATCCGGTCCCGCGCTGGAGCTGCTTGAAAAATTCGGGCTCAACGCCGAAAACATTGCCGCGAAGGCAAAAGCGGCGATCGCCCTGAAAAAATAACCGGCGCCCGGCTCAGCACATGGATTCTATCACGAAAATACAAATCGAAAGGGGAGCGCTGTATGGCTGCGTATTGTCCCAAATGCAACTATAAGCTTCGCCTGCGCGACTGGCGCGCGGAGTGCCCGGAGTGCGGCGTCAATATCCTGTATTACGGCATTGAAGACCGTCTCAGGGAGGAGGCGGACGCGGCGGAGTACCACCACGCGATCCGTCAGCCGAAATACGACCGGCTGAAATTTTCACTGATCGGGCATAAGCTTTCGATCGTGCGGCTTGCCATCGGGCTGCTGCCGATCGCGGCTCTTCTGCTGCCCAGCGGCAGTATCCGTCTCGATCTGCCTTTCGGCGTGCAGGATGTGACCGTCAACCTGATCTCGATCATCAAGTTCTTTTCATCGAACGGCCTTGACTTTGACGCGCTGACCGCCCTCATGGGGTCCCGGTTCCTCGGGTCCGCCATGGTCGCTTACGCCGCGGCGCTGGTGGGGACCCTGCTGATCGCGCTGATCGCGCTGGTGGGATGGATCCTGCTTACGCTCTCCTGTTCGCCGAGAGGCATGCGGCGCAATATCGGCTTCCCGTGTGCGGGGATCGCGGCGGCTGTGATCGCCTTTGTCTCATACTGCGTAATGGTCTCGCGCCTGAACGCGGCGGTGCCCGGGGTGTTTGCAGGCACGGTTCTGCCCTTTGCGTTTATCGCCGTGGTGCTTTGCTTTGCCGCAATGATCGCGGTGAACGTAATCTACAAAAAGAAAGGCATCGAGGTCAAATATAAGGACGTGTCCGAGCTGCTGCTGCCATACAACGAGCGGCCCTCGACCATTGAGAAGCAGAAGGGGGCAAAGGCTTGTGCTGCGGTGCCCAAGGAGGAAGATGCGGCAAAATCGGATATAACCGAAGAAGCGGCAGCCGCCGCCGGGGAAGAAACCACAGATAATACAGCGCCCGCCGCAGCTGCGGCGGAGGGCTGAGATAGGAGAACAGAAATATGCCGATCATTTACCATGAAAAAGAAAAGATCTTTCAGCTCAACACTGCCGGGTCGACCTACGTCATTCAGATCTATGACAACGGCTTTTTGGCAAATCTGTACTACGGCGCGCCGATCCCGGACGTGAACCTGACGGACTTTGCCCGCAGAAAGGTGCACGCCTCTTTCTGCGCGATCCTGCCGGACAGCACCGAGGAATCCTTTTCTCCCGATACCGCACCGCTTGAGATCGGCTGCAGCGGCCGCGCGGATATGCGCCCGTCTTCGCTGCAGATCCGCAATAAGGACGGCAACGCCGCCACCGATATGCGCTACGTTTCCCACCGTATCTTTGCCGGTAAGCCCGACCTGCCGGGGTTGCCGCACCTGTATTCCGAGGAAGCGGGCGACTGCGAGACGCTGGAGATCACCACTGCCGACCCTTATACCGGCGTAAAATGTCTTTTGCTCTATACCGTATTTGAAAAGCACGCGGCCTTGACCCGCAGCGCCGTGATCGAGAACGATTCCGAAAATGCCGTTGAGATCGAACGCGCCCACAGCTTCTGCCTGGACCTGAACCGCAGCGATTTTGACCTGATCTCTCTGTACGGCAGACATATGCAGGAGCGTGAATTTGAGCGTGTGCCGATCCGGCACGGCTATCAGGGCGTTGCCAGCCGCCGCGGTTCCTCCTCCCACTCGCAAAACCCCTTTATCGCGCTGATCGACCATACCGGCGGCGAAGACTTCGGCGACGCTTACGGCTTCAATCTGGTGTATTCTTCCAACTTCCGCGCCGAGGTGGACGTGGACTTCAATAACTCCGCCCGTGTGCTCATGGGCATCAACCCCGACGACTTCGGCTGGACCCTGCAGCCGGGCGAAAGCTTCTATACGCCCGAGGCGGTGCTAGTGTTCTCAAACGAAGGCCTCGGCGGCATGAGCCGCACCTTCCACCGTCTGTACAACCACAATCTGGTCCGCGGCGAGTGGAAGCACAAAAAGCGCCCGCTGCTGGTCAACAACTGGGAAGGCACCGGCATGGACTTCGACGGCGACAAGCTCTACGCCATCGCCAAATGGGCTGCCGAGACCGGCATCGAGATGTTCGTCATGGACGACGGCTGGTTCGGCAAGCGGGACGACGATACCTCCAGCCTCGGCGACTGGGTCGTGAACGAGAAAAAGCTCAAGGGCACGCTCGGGGATCTGGTGCGCCGTATCAAGGCTCTGGGCCTTAAATTCGGCATCTGGTACGAGCCCGAGATGATATCCCCGGATTCCGATCTGTACCGCGCGCATCCCGACTGGGCGATCCACGTACCGGGGCGCGTCGGCAGCGAGGGCAGGCAGCAGTACGTGATCGATATGACCCGCGCCGACGTGCGCGACTATCTGTTCGATATCATGAGCGGCGTCCTCGGCAGCAACGATATCGATTATCTCAAATGGGATTTCAACCGCAATATCACGGAGCCGGGCTCCGCGCTTCTGCCGCCCGAAAAGCAGAAGGAGTTCTACCACCGCTATGTGCTGGGCACCTACGAGCTGATGGACCGTCTGACGAAGGCGTTCCCGCACCTGCTTGTGGAGGGCTGCTCCGGCGGCGGCGGCCGGTACGACCCCGGTATCCTGTATTTCTCCCCGCAGATCTGGTGCTCCGACAACACGGACGCCATCAGCCGCGCGAACATCCAGTTCGGTTCCTCCCTGTGTTACCCGGCGTCGGTGCAGGGCTCCCACGTCTCCGCATCAAAGCGCACGGGCTACGAGACCAAACGCAACCTTGCCATGTGGGGCAGCTTCGGCTACGAGCTGGATCCCGCCAACATCAGCGAGGAAGCGCGTGAGGAGATCAAGACGCAGATCGCCGATTACCACCGGCATTACGACCTGATCCATTACGGCGACCTGTACCGCCTGATCTGCCCCTGGGACGATCCCTACCGCTGCGCGTGGGAATTTACGGACGAGGCAAAGACCAAGGTGCACGTCACCGTGTTTATCAAGCTCGCGCAGGAACGCCGCAATTTCTTCCTGCGGCTCAAGGGTCTTGATCCCGACAAAAAGTACCGTCTGGAAGAGACCGGCGAGATCTATTCCGGCGCGCTGCTCATGAACGCGGGGCTTTCCCTGTGGCGCATGCCCGAGGGCGACGCCGTCAGCAAGGTCTATTATTTTGAGGCCGTGGAAGACTGACAATAAAGCGCGCATCTTTGTCCCGCGCTTGCTCCAACCGAAAAAAGCGTCTTTTGTCTCTGGACAAAAGCGCTTTTTTCACGGCTTAATTATCCCGATAAACGAAAGAAGGCGCCGCTGTGATCGATATTGCAAAACTCAGTTCCCGGTACGACGTCCGGCCTGTCCGAGAGCAGGACGCGAATGAAGTGTATGAACTGTGCCGTGGGAATCCGCAGTATTACCGGTACCGGGAACAAGGGCCGACGTTTAAGCAGATCCTGCGGGATCTTCACCTGACGCCGCCCGGGATCAATGAAAACGACAAGTATTACGTGGGGTTTTACGACGGCGGCGCGCTTTTCGCCGTGATGGACCTGATCGACGGGTATCCGGACAGGGAACACGCGTATATCGGGTTCTTTATGATGGCAAAGGCCTGTCAGGGCCGTCAGATCGGCTCCGGGATCGTCCGGGAGGTCTGCCTGTATCTGAAAGACGCGGGGTTTTCATTCGTGCGGCTTGCCATCGACAAAGGAAACCCCCAATCCTCACATTTTTGGGCAAAGAACGGGTTTGCCGTCGTCAAAGAGGCAAAACAGGGGAGCCATACGCTGCTGGTGGCGGAAAAAGCCCTGTAGATCCCGGTCCGTTCTGCTGTGCATTTTTTACCGGAGGCGGTCAAATGAACGCAAAACTTTTACTGACAGCGTCGGCGCGGGTGCTTGCCGGCGCGGCGATCCTTATGCTGCTGCTGTTTCTCCCGGCGGGGGATCTGCGATATATGCAGGCATGGCTGTTTCTGGGCGTCCTGTTTATCCCGATGCTGATCGCCGGGGGGATCCTTGCAGTCAAAAAGCCGCAGCTTCTTAAAAAGCGGCTGAACGCAAAAGAGAAAGAATCGCAGCAGAAGGCTGTGATCCTGTTCAGCGCCCTGATGTTTCTTGCGGCTTTCCTTTCGGCGGGCTTCTCCTACCGTTTTCAGTTCTTCATGCTGCCGACGTGGTGTTCTTTTATCGCCGCTGCGGTCTTTCTTGCGGCGTACGCGATATATGCCGGGGTCCTCAGGGAAAATGAATATCTCTCGCGTACCGTGGAGGTGCAGGAAGGGCAGCAGGTCGTGGACACCGGCCTTTACGGCGTCGTGCGGCACCCCATGTATCTGAGCACCGTCCTGCTGTTCCTTTCGATGCCCCTGGTGCTTGGCAGCCTGCTCTCTTTTGCCGTGACGCTGTTCTACATCCCGCTGATCGTTTTGCGCATCCGAAATGAGGAAAAGGTGCTTGAAGAGGGGCTTGAAGGTTATGCGGCATACAAAAAGAAAGTCAGGTACCGTCTGATCCCGTTTATCTGGTGAAACGGATCCGAAAAGGGGCGAATGACTGAAAAAAGGATCCCCGTTGATAGCAGAAATCATGAAAAACGGGAGGCTGTCCGAAAACCGGACGGCCTCCCGATCGTATAAAGCGGTTTACTGCTGTTCTTTTTGCTGTTGCAGCGACTGCGCCAGTTTGAGGATCTCCGGCGGGCGGGAGTTTAAGTAAAACTCCGTTAAGTAGTGCGCGGCCTGCTGCGCCGTAAAGGGGAGCTGGTCCCGGAACCAGTGCACAAGAACGCTCTGGAACGCGCCGAGGGTATAAAACAGGAAGGCGCGGACCTTTTCAACGTCTTCGTTGCCGAACAGCTCGTAAACGGAGGGCTCAAATTTTTCTTCGAAATAGTTCAGGATCCGGCTGAGCAGCTTTTCCGCATGGGCGGAATTGACGAACAGGCCGTAGTATGATTTGTTCGCATCCAGAAACAGCATGCCTTTTGCGATGGCATCGGTCGGGTCGGCGATGAGCTGTTCAAGGCCGATCTCTTCGATGTCGGTATCGATCTTTTCGATCACGTTGCTCTGGATAGCGTTGTACAGGTCAAAGATGTCAAGGTAGTGCGCATAAAATGTGCCGCGGGAGATGTTTGCGCGTTCAACGATATCCGTAACGGTGATTTTGCCGAGATCTTTTTCGTTGAGCAGTTCCCCGAAAGCGCGTTTGATATAAAAACGCGATCTGGAGGCGTTCTTGTGATCGGATTTTTTTGCGACCGGCATCCGGTTCTTCCCCTTTCGTTATTTCTTTTTGGAGTATTTCAGTTTATAAACGGTACGCATCAGCGCGCATTCAAGCACGCAGATCGGGTCGTCCGCTTTGCCGTAGAGGTCCGCCGTCAAAAACGCTTTGCAGCCTTTTTCCGCGACCAGCTTGACTGCCTCGGCTTCTTCTTTGTCGCTGCCGATGCAGATCGCGCCGTTGTGGTCAAGCATCACCGCGTCGCGGCGGCGCAGCTTTTTTACCACCTGCTTTGCGGTGCGCTTTGCGTTGGAGGGATTGTAATCGGCGTTCGGCAGCGTAAGCCCCACGATCTGTGCGAAGTCGTCAAGGAACGGCCTTACCGTCAGCCCCGTGCGGGATGCGGCGAGCGTCGCCTCCTCTTTTGAATGGCAGATCGCCTGCACGTCCTGTCTGCGGTTATAGATCTCGGCGTGCAGAAACGCGGTCTCGGGCATATCGGCCTCAAAATCCAGCGGCATCCCGGTGGAAAGGTCGATGCATACCGTCTCACCGCCGCCGGCGGGGGTCATCTCCGCCGCGCCGAACACGCGCACGGAATCAAACGGCGCGTAATCGCGGATGCTGGTGCTTTGGGTCAGCTTCTGCGCCACGTAGTCGGCGATCTCTTTGAACGCGGCGGCAGGTTTTCCGGAAACCTCCCGCATGCGCTCTTTGACCGCCAGCTCGCAGGCGCCTTCCAGCGCCCGCGCCACGGCAAAAGCGTTCTCTTTGTCTTTGCCGAGGCACACGGCGCCGTGCCGGAACATCAGTACGGCGTTGGAATCGGAGCGCAGCAGCGCGTCGGCAACGCCTTTTTTCAGTTTCTTCGTCCCCGGCAGCCCGTAGGCGGCCAGCGGCACGTTATCGCCGAGCAGCTCGTCGTAGGGGGAGGGCACCCGGTTCAGATCAAAGCCCGACATCCCCTGGATGGAGGCGTAGGTCTGGTGGGTGTGGATCACAAAATTGACGTCGGGTCTGAGCCGGTAGCAGTTTGCGTGGATCCCTTTTTCGGAGGAGGGCTTGATATCCCCCTCATAACTGAGATCGCCGATATTGACCAGTACCACGTCGTCGGGCGTCAGGGAGAGGTAATCCCGTCCGCTGGGCGTGATCACGAAACGCTCTTCATCCACGCGGCAGCTCACGTTTCCCCACGTGCGCTGGATCAGCCCCTCTTTCACAAGGGCGATCCCGGCTTCAACGACGGCCTGTTTCGCAAGTGTCAGTTCCATGGATCAGTCTTCCTTTACTGCAATGTTTGCAAATACTCTGTCAAAGCGGGACAGCGCGTCGTCGATCGTTGCTTCGTCGTAGGCGGCGCTGGTGTACAGGCGGCTGCCTGCAAGGGTCACGACGCCTTCCGCCATATACGCGGCGCCCATGTGGGTCATTTCGGTCTTTCTGCGGTTCGTTTCGCTGAGCACCGACGGGATCGTCCACGGTTTCGTCCAGTTGATGGAGAACTGCAGCGTGCCCACGGTCTCCAGGTGGCAGATGGAGCCCTGGTTGAAGGCGACGAAAGGCAGGTGGCGGCGGGCGATGATCTCCTGCAGCCCCTTGGTGATACGGTCGCCCATCTCGCCGGCCTTGACGCAGGCGTTGGTCTTGTCGATCGCTTCCAGCGTAAAGTAACCGGCCGCGCAGCTTAAGGGGTTCGCGGACAGGGTGCCGCCGCAGAACGCCTTTTTGACCTTCACGCCGCCGTCGAGGCCTGCGCCGAGATACTTCATGTATTCGCGCTTGCCGCCGACGCCGCCCGCGCCCGGATAGCCGCCCGCGATGACCTTGCCGAAGACCGTAATGTCCGGGGAGCAGCCGAAATAACCCTGCGCGCCGGACATGCCGATACGGAAGCCGGTCACGACCTCATCGAATACGAGCAGCGCGCCGTATTTGCGGCAGAGACGCTCCACGCCCTTGCAGAAGTTTCTGTCCACGGGACGGGAACCGCTTTCGGGGCCGATAGCCTCCAGGAACACGGCAGCCGTGCCGCCGCGGAACATATTCAGGCGCAGAACGCGCTCAAGGGAATCAAGGTCGCCCGGGAAAAACTCCTGCGTGTCGCGCATAAGGCGGGCGGGCACGCCGTGCGCCTGCGTGAACTTGGTGCCGGGGATCCGGATGCCGTAGCCCAGCTGGTCGGACCAGCCGTGGTAGGCGCCGCCCATCTTGACGATGTTGCGGTTTTTGGTGGCGAGCCGCGCGATGCGGCAGGCAAGCATACAGGCCTCGGTACCGGACTGCAGCATGCGGAACATATCCACGGTCTCGATGCTGTCGGAGATCTTTTTGGCAAGCTTATACTCAAATTCGTGGAACAGGCCGGTGGACGGGCCGCAGGTGTTCAGCAGATCGATGACCTGCTCGCGGATCTCGGGCGGGTTGGAGCCGAGCACCGTGGGGCCGCCTGCCTGCAAAAAGTCATAGTACTCGTTGCCGTCGATATCGTACAGCTTGCAGCCGTCTGCCTTCGTAAAGACCAGCGGGAAGGGATAGTTGAACGCAAGGTTGTGCTGTACGCCGCCCGGAATGATAGATTTTGCATCTTCGATCATCGCTTTGGATTTCTGGCATTTCGCTTCAAAATAATCCGCTTCGTATTTTGCGAGCGCCTCGTCCGTGATCGTGTAGATCGGCTTTTTGATCAGCTCGTCCAGCTGCCGGTTGACGGCGGCAGCATCCGGGTACTCTGAAATTGAAAATCTGGTGTCCATAGATATTCTTCCTCCCTTTTTATATATTATAACTATATCATATATACACCGAAAAAACAAGTATAATTTTACCGCTTTTTGTTCAACCTTCATGAAAAATAAATGAATCAAATTGATGAAGCTTCAGATTCTGATTAACGGGGATCGAAGCAAGATGGTACGTCCCGTTTGACCGTCCGGCGCGGTGGCGGGAAACGGGGATGCCTGCCGGGTGCGCCGCAGACCCGGACAATATACATAAACAAAGCCTTTCGTTTCCGTTTTTTCGATCCGAAACCTGCGGTTTCCCAAAAAACATGCGCCGCCGTGTTGTTTTTTTAAAAAAAATGTGTTATTATGTAAAAAACCAATGATCTGTGAGGCGGGATTTTTTGAAAACGAAACCGGATATGACGAAGCTGAAGACTTTTAAGGCGCTCACCGATACGGCGGCGCAGGTTTTCGGCGACGTACATTTTATGGAATATAAAACGCCTGAGGGCGTCGCGGCAAAAACCTACCGGCAGTTAAAGGCGGACGCCGACGCGTTCTCTTCTTTTCTGCTTTCCGCCGCGGGAAAAGAGGCGCACGTCGCAATGGTGGGCCCCGCCTGCTACAACTGGGCGGCGGCGTTTTTCGGCGTCGTCAACTGCGGCGGCGTCGCCGTTCCCCTTGCCCCGGCAGAGACGGACGACATGAACGTAAAACTTGTGGAGTTTGCGGACGTGACCGTCTTTGTGTTCGACAGCGCACATCTCTCCCTTTACAAAAAGATCCGCGCCCATTTGCCGCAGGTGAAGGTTTTCGTCTGCATTTCGGACGGGGAGACTCCCGCGGACGCTCTGGATTTTACGCATACCGTTCAGAACACGCCCGCCGTCTCTTTCCCTGCGCCCGCGCCCGACGCGCTTTGCGCCATCATGTATACCTCCGGCACCACGGGCTTTCCGAAGGGCGTGATGCTGACGCACGAAAACTTTTTGTCCGCCGCTACCTACGTGCACGATTCCTATCCCACCCAGCGCATGATGGGCTGCCTGCCGTTCCACCATGCCTTCGGGCTTACCGGCAACATCACGAAAACCGTGGTCTACGGCCGTACGCTGTGCCTGAACGACGACCTGAAAAACCTGATCGCGGATTTCCGTCTCTATAAGCCCAACGGTATGCTGGCGGTGCCCCAGATCGTCAAGTTTTTAATGAGCGCCGCTCTGCGCTTTGCCGAAGAGAAAAAGGACGAAATGACCGAGCCCGAGGCGGTCCGCGCTTTCTTCGGCGGGGCGTTCCTGTTGATCAGCTGCGGCAGCGCGCCGCTGGACAAGGACCTCAACGACCGCTGGAACGCCACCGGTATCGGGGTCTACAACGGCTACGGTATGACGTAGTGCGCCCCCGTCGTCGCCAACAACGTGGGCGCGTTCAATAAAAGCGGCACGGTGGGCAAACCGATCCCGTGCATGCAGGTGAAGATCGAAAACGGCGAGATCCTGTTAAAAGGCCTCAACGTCATGAAGGGCTATTATAAAAACGAAGAAGCCACGAAAGAGGCGTTTACCGCCGACGGGTGGCTGAAGACCGGGGATCTCGGCACGCTGGACGAGGACGGCTTTTTGTCCATCACCGGCCGCTGCAAAAACCTGATATTGCTCGATAACGGCGAAAACGTGTCCGCGGAGTTTCTGGAAGAAAAATTTGAACGCTTCCCGTTTGTCAAAGAGTGCATCTGCTACGGCGCAGACGGCGGCGTGACCGTGGAAGCCTTCGTCGACCAGTCGGCGGCGGACCCCGAAGCCGAAATGAAAAGGGTCCTCGGGCAGGTAAACGCCTCTCTGGCGCTTCACCAGCAGATCACGGCTTTCGTGCTGCGCAATACGCCCTTTGCCCGCACCGCCAGCCGCAAGATCATCCGCTCCGACCGGCAGGGCAGCGGCCCCCGCGAGACCGTCCCGCCCGCCACCGACGCGGACAAAAAAGTGGTCTCGGCCATCAGGGAGCTGCTGGGCGAAAAGCCTTACAGCATGACGGACAGCTTTTTCGCCCTCGGCGGCAACAGCCTGTACGCAGCCCAGCTTGCCGTACAGCTGGGTCTGCAGGTGCAGGATATTTACGCGAACCCCACGCTGCAAGCGCTGGCTTCTCTTATTTCTGCCGCCGAAACGGATGCGGGAGCCGGCCGGGCGGGTACAGAGATCATTGGCGGCGATCTCAACGCCCTTTTGCGTGAAACGGCGGACGACGCCTTCGCCCCGTCGCCCGAAACCGTCCTGCTGACCGGCGCGACGGGCTTTTTGGGCGCGCACATTCTGTGTGAACTTATAAAGAGCGGCTGCACCGTTTACGCGCTTGTCAGAAGCCGGGAGCGCCTGTTTGCAAGGCTGGACGACTATTTCGGCCCCGCGCTCAAAAACGACCCGCATCTGTTGGTCGTTGCCGGCGACATCGAAAAGCGGGATCTGGGGCTTGACGAAGAAACGTACGGCGAACTGTGCAAAAGCGTTGACAGCGTGTTCCACACCGCGGCAAACGTGCGCCACGCCGGCGCTTACGAAACCTTGCGGCGCACGAACGTGGAAGGCACGAAAAACGTGATCGCCTTCTGTCTTGCCGCAAACGCGGTGCTGCAGCATACCTCCACCGTCAGCCTGCACGGCGCCGCCACGGTGATCGAAACCACCGAGCACGCGGTTTTTGACGAGGATATCCTTGATATCGGGCAGCACGTGGGTGAAAACGTCTATATCCGTTCCAAATTTGAGGCGGAGACGGCGGTGCTCATGGCGAGAAAACAGGGGCTGAAAGCCAATATCTACCGCATCGGCAACCTGACCTGGCGCAGAAGTGACGGCCTATTCCAGGAGAACGCCGCCGACAACGGCTTTTTGCGGCGCCTGCACGCCATCCTGAAGCTGGGGCTGTACCATGAGAACATGGAAAAATACCCTATGGACCTGACCCCCGTGGACGACTGCGCCGCGGCTTACGTGCGCCTTGCCTTAACGGGGCAGGTAGACCGTGTAAGGCACCTGTACAACCCGTATTTTCTGAAAGTGCCGGACCTTTTCGCCCTTCTCGGCAGGCCCTGCCGCGAGACCTCCACGGCCGAAGCGATCGAGCTGACCCAGGCGAACATCGCGGACGGCGACATGCGGGTCTATATGTTCTATATGCTGATCTCCGGCCGCTCCGCACAGGTGGAGATGCGCTGTGAAAAGACCGTGAACGCGCTCGCCGACGCGGGCTTTTGCTGGCATCCTGTCGACGCCGCTTATCTGGAAGCGGGCGGCCACTGCCGGATCGATCCCGCCTTCGTTTTGAAGGGCGTGCCCGAACGGACCGAAGGCTTGTCGCCCATCGGCAAGCTGACGCTCGGCGTGCTGAAAGATACGCATCTCAAAACGCCCGTCCTTCTGACCGGCGAAGGCGTCGTCGCTCAGTTGCCGCAGGCGGTCAAGGGCCTCGGCGTACAAAAACCGCTTCTGGTCACCGTGCCGTTTGAGCTGCCGGGGATCGGGGCTTTGAACGACGCGTTCTCCGGTATGCCGGTGTTTTCCGCGATCGCCGCCGAGCCCACGGTTTCGGATACCGACGCGGCGCTGAAAGCGTATACGGAAAACGGCTGCGACGGCGTGATCGGCGTCGGCGGCGGCAGCGTGCTGGACGTGGCGAAGATCACGGCGCTCAGGGCTGCGAACCCGGACCGGTTTATAGAAGATATCTGCAAACCCGACAGCGTCTGTGAAAACGCGGTCCCGCTGGCGCTGGCGCCTTCCACCGCCGGTACCGGGAGCGAAGCGACGCTGTTTGCCGTGGCGACGGAGCTGGACAAAAACAAAAAGCGCCCGTTTACCAGCGACCGGTTTTTGCCGGACGCCCTGGCGCTGGATCCCTTGCTTACGAAAAGCGTGCCGCAAAAAAGCACCGCCTATACCGGTATCGACGCGCTGTCCCATG
>JAFRNP010000023.1 GCA_017430145.1 Clostridia bacterium | reverse complement strand
GTGCGGAAATAAAACCGTAAGCACGGATGCGAACGGCGAAGCGAAGATCTATCTGCCCGGCGGAGAATTCAGCCTCGACGTCAATAACGACGATTACGAGATCGTCAGCAGCTCCCCCGCCAACGCATGGTTCAAGCTGACGAACAAACCGCAGGAATTCAAACTGGTCGTAAAAAAGAAGCAGCCCGTCACCGTGAACGTGATCGAGGACGGCAGCAAAAAGCCGGTCGCCGGCGCAAAGATCGCATGCGACGAGAAAGACGTTAACGCCGTGACAGACGCCGGCGGCAAGGCAAAAATCAAGATGTTCCCCGGGGAGGTCTATCTCTTCACGGTAAGCGCCAACGGTTTCAATTACACGACCGAGGAGATCGTTAAGAAGACGGATACCGCCCTCACGATCTCGCTGCCCGTTTATACCGTGACCGCAAAGGTGACAAACAAATACGGGGAAGCTTTAAGCGGCGCGGCGGTGAAGGCCGCCGACGGTAAGACTTACGTTACAGACGCCGGCGGGACGGTACAGTTCCCGGCAAGGGGCGGCATACAGTCTATCACCGCCTCTATCGGCGGCAAAAGCGCGTCGAAGAGCTTCAATCTCACCAATCAGTCGGTCACCGTGGAGGTACAGCTCCCGCTGGGGCATACCGTAACGTGCACCGCCGTCGATGAGGACGGACAGCCTATGTCGGGGATCGCCGTCGGCAAATACGGGACGACGGACGCCGACGGCAAATTGACGGCGTACCTTGACACCGGCGAATACGAGATCACCGCAAAGAGTTCCTCCGGCATGCAGGATACGCAGAAGGTCACAGTCAGCGGCCCCGCCGCCGTCAGATTTACACTGAAGGGCGTAGTGACGTATGAGATCGTCGGCGATACGCTGTATTTCCGGGGCAACGGAAAAATCCCGGACGATTTTTACAAAACAAAGTATAAAGACTATTTCGAACCCGTAAAAAAAATCGTGATCGAGGAAGGGATCACCGCCATCGGCGCCCAAGCTCTGGAAAACGACATTTATCATTCCCCGAAATACTTTGAAAGCGTTACGCTTCCGAAATCCCTGCGTACCATCGGGAAAAAGGCGTTTGCATATAATTCCCGGTGTACCGATCTTTCGCTTCCGGAAGGTCTGATCTCCATCGGGAACGCCGCTTTCCAGAGCTGCGGGATCAAAAAGTTGACGCTTCCTGCAACCGTAGAGTCTTTGGGAGAAGCAGCCTTCAGAAATACGGCCCTGGAAACAGCCGTGATAAAAGCCGCGCCAAAAAGCTTTGGCAGCAGCGTCTTTGCAAAATGCAAAGAACTGGTTTCTGCATCCCTGCCTGAAGGCATAACGGCGATCCCGGAAGGGTCATTCAAGGAATGCGTATCGCTAACGTCCTGCGCGATTCCGAAAACGGTAACCGCCATCGGCAAAAGCGCTTTCAGCTACTGTGAAAGGCTGCAGAACTGTCCCCTGCCGTCCGCGCTGAAGGAGATCGGGGATTACGCCTTTGAATTCACTTATGCGCTTGCATCCGCCCGTCTGCCGGAGGGGTTCAACACATTGGGCGACGGCGCTTTCTGGTTCAGCGGGTTGACAGAGATCTATATCCCGTCTTCACTCAAAAGCATAAGCAGCGGCGCCTTCAAAGGCAACGAGATAAAAACGGTATCCATCCCTTCCACTGTAACTGCGCTGGAAAGCGGGGCGTTTGCCAATTGCCGGCAGTTGGAGGAGGTCACGGTCCCCGGAAGCATTGAAACGATCGGCTCCGGTGCGTTTTCCGGCTGCGACGCGCTGAAAAAAGCAGTCGTCGGCAAAGGCGTCAAAACGATCGGCGCAAGCGCCTTCTTCCATTGTTATGCGCTCTCGGAGATCCTGTTGCCGGATACGCTTGAAACGATCGGGGACAGAGCGTTTGTGCAATGCTATCGGCTTACAAGCGTTTCTTTGCCCGCTTCTCTGAAAACGATCGGAGAAGAAGCGTTCTGGAAGGCGACCGGTTTAGAGTCCGTCTCCATCCCCTCCGGCGTCGCCGCCATCGGCAGAAAGGCGTTCTATTATTGCCAGAGTCTCGAACGTGTGAATCTGAACGAAGGTCTTATCACCATTGAACCATACGCGTTCCAGCTATGTAATGCGCTGAAAAGCATTGTGATCCCCGCAACTGTGCAATCTATCGGCGTTGGGGCTTTTGAAGAATGCTGGGCATTATCGAGCGTAATTGCGCGCTGCAGCGATTTCCGCGTATCCAGAGGCGCTTTTGAAAAAACATCCTGGTGGCATAACCATCCTGCGGGGCAGGTCATCTATCTCGGCTCCGTCGCCATGGGGATGAACGGCATGGAGGAGCAATACACTTCCGTTTCCATCCGATCCGGCACAACGCAGTTTGCGGATGGCGCGTTTTCCCTGCAGATATACCTGAAATCCGTAACGCTTCCGAAGGGGCTCCACACGATCAATCCAGCCGCCTTCATGGACTGCCGGCATCTGGAAACGATCAACATCCCGAGCAGCGTGCGAACCATCGGAGACGGCGCCTTTTCGGGCGACGGAGAGCTAAAAAGCCTCTTTATTCCCGTCGGCGTAACGAATATCGGGTACAAGGCGTTTAACGGCTGCAATAATCTCTCGGATGTCTATTACGGCGGCACCCGGCAGCAATGGGACGCCTTTGCCACCACTGACGCCCTGCCGAAGAACTGCACCGTTCATTATAACGCCGCCTCCGCAAAAAAAACGCCTGCGGCAGGCTCCCTGCAGATCGGCCCCTTCGCCTTCACCGCCTCCGCCGCCTCTAAGGGCGCAAACTACACGATGAAAGACGCCGTTACCGGCGACGCGTATATCCTGTACGCCGTTAAAAACGACAAGGCCGCCGACCTGCTGGGCGCCGACAACCTGCTGTTCGTGCAGCAGAAGACCGCCGAAAGCGAAACGCTCAGCTTTACCGTTTTTCCCAAAGGAAACGCAAAGGACTATAAAATTGTGGTGCGCCACGCCCGCCTCGGTTCTCCCGCGGCGCCTGCCTACATCCCCGGCGACGTGAACGCCGACGGCTCCATCGGCGCCGACGACGCAAGGCTTGCGCTCAGGCGCTCGGTGGACCTGGAGGATTACCCGGAAGGCAGCGCCGCCTTCCTTGCCTGCGACGTGAACCGTGACGGCTCCGTCGGCGCGGACGATGCAAGGCTGATCCTTCGCGCAAGCGTGGATTTGGAAGACCCCTCAAAATGGATCGCCGCCGGTTCGCCCGCCGAAACGCCCGAGCCGTCAACCGGTCCCGAAACGACTACAAAGCCCGAAACGACCACGAAGCCCGAGCCGACCACGGAGCCCGAATCGACCACGAAGCCCGAGCCGACCACAAAGCCCGAAACGACCACCGCGCCGCCTGCCGATGAAAAAACCGCCGTCTATCTGAAAACGCAGCCGCTCTCCGGCGGAAAGCTGCGCGTTGACCTGTATGCCGATACCGTCGTCCCGTTCACCGGTCTGGATTACCGGTTCAGCCTGTACGGGCAGACGGCGATCGCCTTTTCGCCGGAGTCGGATGAAAACCAAAGCCTTTTCGCATCGTTCCCCTTCACTTCCTGCGGGAAAAACCTGTTTATTGAAAACACGTTCAACGTCACGCAGTTATGGGCGACGGATTCCGGCAGCGGCAGCGTAAAGCTTTTGTCCATGGTCCTCGAGATCCGGGACGGTTCGGCGAAAACGGCGACGGTTTACCTGACCGGCAGTTATGACACGGACGGCGGAGACGGGACGTTCAAAAACGCCTATACCGTCGACCTGAAAACGGCAGGGACCGCCCGCCCGCAGGCGATCACCGGCAGCATAGCGGATATATTGTCATAATCCGTCTGAATCTGTCCGGCCATTCTGATCCCTTTTCCTGTCTGCCTGCCCGGATCGTTCTGAAGGCAGATCCGGGCTTGTATATCAAGGCGAGGTATGATAAGATAAAAGAGTAACTTCTTGTTTTTTTGGAGGTATACCGGAATGAGAAAAACGACAAACAGATTGCTTTCTCTGCTGCTGACGGCCATGCTGCTGCTCGGCGCCGTGCCGATCCGCTTTGACGACGCTTCGGGCGGGCGGGTGACCACGCAGGAGACCGCCGTTGCCGAAAACCCGCTGGCGGCCGTCATTGCCGACGCGATCAACAAGGATGACGCCGAAGGCTCCCGCTACGGCGTCCACCGCCTGGTGCTGGACGGGCTGACCGTAGCCGCCGACGTTACGGCGCCCGACGGCTGCACGTTGCTTACCGCGGTGTTCGACGAAGAAAGCGGGGAGATGGTGACTTCGGGGAAAACCGCCGTGGACGAAACCTCCTCCTTTGTCTCCGTGACGCTCGCAAAGGCAACCCTGCCCGCTTTTTTCATTATCCGCGCATATCTGCTGGACGGGAACGACGCGCCGGTCGCCGAAGTCTTTGAGGAGACCCGCTATACCAAAGCGATGCAGGCGTTTTACGCCCTGACGCCGGCGGATTTCGACCCGGCGCACGTGCTGTTCGCCGCGGGGGATTCAAACTTTGCCGTTGTGACCGAAAATGCCGTCATGGTCCCCTCCTCCGATACGGAAAACAAGGTCGAAAGCAAAAACGTGCAGGCGGGCAAATATGTTTTTTCCAAGCCCTCCGCCGCGCTCAAAGGGCTGAAAAAGGGCGACGTTTTCTGCGTAAACCTGCCAAACGACCTGATCGTCGGGACCGTACTGTCCGTACAGACCGGAAAAGACGGAAATGTCACCGTAACGACGGATACAACGCAGGCCCCCATCGACCTGTTTGACTGCATCCATATCGACACCGACGCGCTGCCGGACGATACGTCAGGCAGAAAAAACAGCCCGAAAAAGGCGCCGGACCAGGACGACGAGTATGACGTTCTGAAAAGGAAAACCTTTCCCTCAAAGAAGCTGGAAATCAACTTTTCCGTCCCCAGGGACCCGGAGGAGCTGCTCCTGCCTGCCGACTGGAAGGGAACTACAGGCGTCAAAAACGATTCTCTGAAAACAGATATAAGCCATAAAGCAAAGCTGACGGCGGTATTCAAGGGCACGCTTTCCATGGACGTCTCCATGGAATACTGCTACCACAAAACGCTGCTCGGCAAAGATAATTATAAATTTGAAAAGGTCACGACGATTACATACGACACCTCCGTGACCTTAAAGGGCAGCGACACGCTTAAGTTTTCCATTGATTTTGTAAAGCTCGACATCCCGATCGCCGCCGTTCCGGGGCTGTTCGTATTTGCCGAGGTCTCTTTGGATATCTCCCTTACCGCCTCCGTTTCGGCGACCGGCCATCTGAAGCTGACCAACACAACCACCCGGCGCGTCGTCAACGGGGTGAAGAAGGCCGTGAACAAAGAACCTGAGATCACGCTTTCCTTTGACGCGCAGGCAAACGTCACGCTGAGCGCGACGCTGAAATACGCCGTGGGCGTGGAGATCCTTTTCGGTCTGGTCAAAGCGGACCTGTATACGGATCTGACCGCCTCCGTGACCCTCACGCCCTTCTCCTGGAAAATCGAAAACACCCTTGATTTTTCCGGCAGTACCCCAACGCTCGATTCGACGATATCGGAGGAGCATATGCGCGCCTGGAAGATCCCGGAGGATTTCAAGCACAAAATCTCGCACGACTGCACCCTTTGCCTCGTGGGGAACGTGAAGCTTGAAGGGCACTTCGGGCTTGAGATCAAGTGGAACCTGCTGGACTTTATCAACACGGAGCACTACAAATATGAACGGCTGGACGAGATTTTGAACGAAAAGCTGGTCTTTTTGACCGTCAACCTGTTCGACAGCCCCGCCCGCGTCTCCTATATCAACGACGGCTGGGAGCTGACGTGGATGGAAAAGGACGCGCTTTGCGCCCACGCGAAGCTGCTGACAACCGTCAAGGTGATTGACGCCGCCGACGGCAAGCCGATGGCAAACGTGCCGCTC
>JAFRNP010000180.1 GCA_017430145.1 Clostridia bacterium | reverse complement strand
GCCTTGCTTGATCTTTATTCCGTCATCCTGCACAGATTTTCCTTGCCAACCGCCAGGTTGACGGCGTCAAATCTGTACAATCTGACGAAAAAATCTACTGCGCAATCCGCACACCGGAATTATGCGGTGTTGCCTTAAATTTTTGAATTTTATATGAGAAATGAAATAGTTATTTGACGGCAGGGGAAAGTGTAATAACTTCTATATTGCATCTCGCATCCGTTCTGAGCGGGCAGCGCCAGCCGCAGACGCCGGAGCTGACGAGCATCGTTGAATCTCCTTCTTGGTATTCTCCGCGGCAGTAACCGATCGCAGAATAAAAGATACCGAGCGGAAAGAGCTGCCCCGCGTGGGTATGGCCGGAAATCTGCAGGTCGGCGCCGAGTGCCGCATGCGCTTTGAAATCGTTCGGCTGATGGTCGGCGACCAAAAGAAAAGCGTCTGAAGGAGGAGGCGTCAGCGCTGCGGTATCCTTTCTCCCGTTTTCTGACATATCTTCTCTTCCGAGCAGGACAAGATCGGGTGCTATATCGGCATATTCGTCTTTGAGGATAACGATTCCGTTCGCTTTTAAGGCGTCTTCAAGTTCCTCAGGGGTGAATTTTCGTCCGCCGGCGTATTGCGCATGTCCCTGCCGGTCGTGGTTCCCGTAGACGTAATAAACAGGCGTCGTAAAGTCTGAAAACAGTTTAAAAACTGCTTCCATTTCTTCCTTGGTCGTATAATCGTCCACGATATCCCCGCCCAGGATCGTAGCGTCGGGCTGCATGTCTTTCATTTTTTCGACCGTTTTTTCGGTTACGGTAAAAGGCTGTGCGCTGCCGACGTGCAGGTCGGCAATAAAAACGACGGTATGTTCCTGTTCGATCTTCTCCGACGTATAAGTGTGATATGCCGGGACCACCGTTTCCATATTCCATATGCCGAAAGTCAGAAACAGGATACCGAATATAAGACTTAATGCCTTTCCGGTGGCAAATGCGCGTTCTTTTTTGCGTATCGCACAGATCACAGTGTAAAGCAGATCGGCTGCGGCGTCTGCAAAAAGGGCAACATAAAGCGCCATCATCAGCGGCTGCAAAGCACGAAGCTGTACGGGGCCCGCCAGAACGATAACGGCAAAACCGATGGCCAAAAGCGCTTTTCCGGCGATCAGCAATGCATGAAAAACAGGCTTGATCCTTTTTTTTCTTAACGGCGTCTGAATGGCTGTCAGGATCGCTTGAGCGGCGATAAAACGAATAATAAATAATAGTATTTCTTTCATAGTCTGTCTCCTTGCCAAACGATCGTTTGAAGACCGGTTTCTTTTTTCTGATTATAGCATATCAGTTAAGAATTGTGAATACTTTTTTCATATCCTTTTTTCGTTGTGCGCTGATTCTTGACTTTCTGATAATCCTCAATTATAATATAGAAAAAAAGAAAGGTTAAGCGGATATAAATATGTCAATTAAAAAATCATTTTGCATTTTACTTGCTGTTGTTCTTCTTTTCCCGCTGGGCGTTCTGGCTTCCGCAGAAAACGGTCCCTGTCCCACGCCGTTTTTTACTTATCTTGCCTTTTCACCGGTTGATGAAAACGGACAGACGTTAACAGAAATCGTTGACGGCTGGGAACAGACGGTCATGATCCCTTTATATGCGAATAATGAGGTGTCTGCCCTTGAAGGCGCCGTATATGATAAAGAAACGAATACGCTCACGCTGACGGATTTTAATCATCCCGATTATCTGCTCAGAGCAAGAATGATGGGTGATGATCTTAAGCTGTGCGTAAAAGGCGTATGTTCGCTTGCCGGGATCTCGATTTCCGGTGAAGAGTGGGGCGGAAGCCTTACGATCATCGGCGACGGTTCATTGGTCGTTAATGGTAATAAAACCGTCGACAGCGGTTTGTTTATCATGGGCGCCTACGCCGAAAAGGTGTCTCTCACGATCGGAGAGGATGTTTCACTGACCGTTAACGGAAAAAAGACTGCTGTCGAAGTCTATGGCTACAACGGTGATTTTTCGATTACGAAAGGCGAAGAACAGGTCGCGCTGGTTAAAGAGAAAGCAACGCGTACCGTTCAAAAAACGTATCCTGGCTTTACGGATAAGATGCAGGAAACTCTTTTTCTTGCGACGTGTGCCGATGATCCTGACGGTATATATGATATGCGGCAGTGGTCGAATGATGACGAGTCCTGGTATACTGTGAAACGCTATATTTATATTGAAAAATATGATCTTTACGTTGAAGATATCGTATGGACGGACGCGCATAAAGGCGACCACCCGTATGAAGTCAGGTTTGCTTCGGAGGAAGACGTCAATAAAGCGGGCATTATACAAAAACGCGGCGATTCAAACGAGATCGAATGGATCGACGTGAACGTCTTGGTCAATCATTTTGATAAGGAGATCTATCAGGATACAAACGGCAACAAGTATTGTAAAGGACATAATTATGACAACGGGGAAAGGGTAGAGATCGCGCTTCAGGCCAATGCGATCGATGAAGTGCCCGGCGAATACATTTTCCTGTATGCGCCGGACGTGGATCCCGCAACGCTGACAGCGATTTATGAAGACGTGGAATATGATGACATTTTCGATTATCATTTTCCGGAAACGGTGTTCGTTTCCGCTCCGGCGCCCGACTTTAAACTCGGAGATGTAAATAACGACGGAGAGATCGGCGCGGACGACGCGCGTCTTGCGCTTCGCAGAAGCGTGGATCTTGAAGCATACGCCGAAGGCAGCAGAGAGTTTCTTGCCTGCGACGTAAACCACGACGCTTCCGTCGGCGCGGATGACGCACGCTCCATTCTGCGCGCATCCGTCTCTTTGGATGATCCCGCATCCTGGGAAAAAGCATAAAACAGAAATGAAAATTCCCGCTTCATCCGTTTGTCCTGAAGCGGGAACCTTTTAAGAAAATGAAGTATTATATGAAATATCCTTCGCCCCTGGGAGAACTGACTTTGATCAGCGACGGCGTGTATCTGACAGAGCTTTGTTTTGAAGGGCGAAAAACAGAATCAAATACGGGTTTTGCATTTCTGCCGAAAGAGGATCTGCCTGTATTTCATTCTGCCGTTTTATGGCTCGGGATATATTTCCGGTCTGAAGATCCGCAGTTTTTACCGCCGATCCTGTTGGAGGGCACACCCTTTCAGAAATCGGTTTGGGAGCTTTTGCTTCAGATCCCATACGGAAAAACCGTATCATACGGGGAAATCGCAAAGACTCTTGCCGAACGTCGGGGGATCGCCCGTATGTCGGCGCAGGCGGTCGGCGGCGCCGTTGGGCGCAACCCCATCGCTTTGATCGTCCCCTGTCACCGCGTGATCGGCGCCGACGGCTCTCTTGTCGGATTCGGCGGCGGGATCGAAAGAAAAAGACGGCTCCTTTATCTGGAAGGGAACGGGGATTTTCACTGATACGCCGGAGATTTACCTGAACCCGGAACGGCAGGCGGTATCCTTCGGAGGGATCATAATTTTATTATCTTAAATCAAATATCATAAGACCCGGATCAGAACCATATAACAAACGGTTCCCGCAATGATCGACAGATACATATTCTTTTTAATGGTCTGCAGAATGACGACCAGCGCGCCGCTGAGAAGCTCCGGGACGCCGAACGGCGTCTGCGAAAAATCGGTATCCTTGAGACAGTAGACGACGAGGACCGTCATGATCGCGGGCGGCAGGACCTTGCCGAGATACCGTATCGTTTTCGGCAGCGGCCTTTTTGCGAATAATAAAAACGGAAAGGCGCGCAGCCCCCAGGTGACAAGCGCGATCACGCCGATCGCTGAGAGCGGGTAAATCAGATCAGACATCCAATAAGCCCTCCTTTTTTTCAATCGGAGAACGAAGAAGCAGCAGCAAGGCAAGACAGGACAAAAGCGTCGGGATCAAGAAGTATTCTTTGCCGAGCAGAAGGAAAAAAATGACTGCGCAGCCGGCGGCCGTAAGAAACGGCAGTTTTGTTTTATAGCGGCGCCACTGGTTTACGGTAATGACAAGAAACAGGGCGGTGGCGGAAAATTCAAACCCGCGCAGGTCAAACTGCAAAAACGAACCGGCGAACGCGCCGAGAGTACAGCCGGAGATCCAGTAGATGTGGTTGAGCATGGCGATAAAAAACGCGCTTTTGTCTTCGTCAAGCCCCGCGTTGTAACGGACCGAACAGAGAATGGAATAGGTTTCGTCCGTCAACGCCATGACCATATACGGATATCGCGGTCCCATTCTGCGGAACTTGTCAATAAAGCCGATCCCGTAAAAAATGTGGCGGGCGTTGATAAGAAGCGCCGTCAGCGCGAGCGTGAATAATGAAGCGCCGGACGTGAGCATCGGCACCATAACGAGCTGCATGGAACCCGCATAAATGAATACCGCCGAAAGAACGGAAAGCGCCGCGCCGTAGCCGGCGTCGATCATCATGATCCCGAACGCGATCCCGAGGAATAAATAGGTAAAGAAAATCGGAACGGTCTGCCGGATCGCAAATCGGAATTCCTTCATCTTTTTCCCTCCTTGCCGCAAATCTGCTTTTTTGTATTATACGCCCGTTTTTTCGTCAGAACAAGTATCGGGACCAAATTTCGGGCGGTTTTATTATTCCGATTTTTAATTTTTATCTGATTTTTTGTTTGGTCTCCTGCTGAAAAGTTCATGATTTATCGGTTGATTATGATTTTATGGTTTGATATAATAGAAAAAAAACGGGAACAAAAACCGGAAAACGGAACACGAAAGGGCACTGACATGAAGGCGTTAGCGGATCGCACATGGGCTGAAACCGACAGGGGCGTTCGGATCTTTTTATTGGAAGGGACGAAAAAGGCGCTTGTCGTCGATACCGGCATGACGGGGCTTGATATCCGCGCGCTTGTTTCGGCGCATACGTCGCTGGACCTTCTGCTTCTCAATACCCACGCCGACAGGGATCATATTGCATCGAACGCCCAGTTCGATTCGTTTTACATGCACCCTTCGGAAGCGGCGTTTTACCGTAATGAGCAAAACGGGCGCGGAAAAATGCTTCCGGTTTTTGACGGCGACGTGATCGACCTCGGCGGCAGGCGTCTGGAGATCATTCATCTGCCGGGGCATACGCCCGGGAGCGTCACAGTCCTTGACAGAGAAAACCGCTGTCTGATCGGCGGCGACCCGATCCAGGAGGACGGCGATATCTTTATGTTCGGTGCGCAAAGAGATTTCGGCGCGTATATCGCAAGCCTGAAACGGCTGATGCTGCGTAAAGATTTTGATTATATTTATCCTTCCCACGCAAAAGAAAAAGTCAGCCGCGACGTGATCCCGCAGCTTATTGCTGGAGCCGAACGGATCCTTGCCGGCACAATAAAAGGGACCCGGACGGAACGCTTCGGAAAGAAGATCCGTATCTGCGACGCAGGCGTGTCCCGTTTTCTGTGCCCGCCGCTGTGATCTGTATTGGTCGGAACGTGAAAAGGGGTTTGGAGGCGCGTTAATTTGGATCATCTGCATACCGGAAGGGAAAAGGCGAATACCGGAAGATCTGTCGGGATGTTTGTTTCCTCCATGCTGATCTTCGGGACGATCGGTGTCCTGCGCCGCTATATCCCGCTTTCTTCCGCCCTGCTGGCGTTTACCCGCGGGATCCTCGGCGGTCTGTTTCTTTTCGGATTTGTGAAGATCAGAAAGAAAAACAAAGCGGCAAAGCTTCCGCGCAGGGTCCTGATCCGGCTTCTCATCACCGGCGCCATGATCGGCGTCAACTGGATATTGCTGTTCGAAGCCTATAACCATACCACGGTCGCCGTGGCGACGCTTTGCTATTATATGGAGCCGACCATCGTCGTACTCTTGTCTCCCTTTGTTTTCCGGGAGCGGTTGACGGTCAAAAAAAGCGTCTGCGCCGCTCTCTCCATTCTCGGCATGGTTTTAGTTTCCGGCGTGATCGGCGAAAGCGGCGTACAAAGCGGCGATTTCCGCGGGATCCTGCTCGGGCTTGGTGCCGCGCTTTTCTATTCCGCCGTTGTTATTATGAATAAAAAAATACCCGAGATCGATGCGTTTCAGCGAACGACCGTTTTACTGCTTTCCGCCGGCGCCGTCATGCTGCCGTACCTGCTTTTAACCAACGGATTTAACGTTAAAGGCGTCAGCCCCTTGTCTGTCCTTTTGCTGCTTGTTCTCGGTATCGTCCATACTGGGATCGCGTATACGATGTATTTCGGCAGCATGGACGGAATGAAGGTGCAGACGATCGCCGTTTTGAGTTATATCGATCCGGTTTCTGCACTGTTTTTGTCCGCGCTTTTCCTGAAAGAACCGCTCAGCATTTTGAATATTGTCGGCGCTGTCATGATCATCGGCTCCGCCATGGTCAGTGAGATAAAAATATCCGATAAAGAAATAACAGAATAGGAGGCTTTACAATGAACGACTTTATCAGAAAACTGGAAAAACGCAGAAGTATCCGAAAATTCAAACCCGATATGCCGGCAAAAGAGGATATCGACCTGATCGTTGAAGCCGGCCGTTACGCCCCCAGCGGTATGAACCGGCAGGCGACCGCAACGCTCGTTATCACAAATAAAGAAAAACGCGACGAGATCGCAGAAGAAAACAGGAAGATCGGCGGCTGGCCGGAGGGTTTCGACCCGTTCTACGGCGCGCCGGTCATTCTGATCGTCCTTGCGGACAAGAGCTGTCCGACCGCTCTGTACGACGGTAGCCTCGTCATGGGCAACATGATGAACGCCGCCTTTTCGCTCGGGCTCGGCAGCATATGGATCCACCGCGCAAAAGAAGAATTTGAGCAGCCCGCTTTCATGGAACTGCTCAAATCACTTGGTATAGACGGTGAATGGGAAGGCGTCGGCCACTGCGCCGTCGGCTATCCGGTCGGCGACCTGCCTGCTCCCGCAGAGAGAAAGGCCGGCAGAGTGTTCAGGATCGAATAATTATTTGGATAGCACGTTCAGTTTCAGGGGTTTTCGCGGCGGGATGCGCCTATACTCCACGTCGGGGTACCCGATGACCATACAGGTGACCGCCTTATGTCCCTTCGGCAGACGGAGCTTCGATCGGATCCGCGGGTCCAGCGCCGCGCAGCCGCAAAAGAATCCGCTGTACAGCACGCCGAGCCCCAGGCTGTTTGCCGTCAGCTCCATATAGGCGCTTGCAAGGCTTGCGTTTACGCTGCCGTGTCCGGAGACGACGATAACAAGGGGCGCGCCTTTGAAGAAAAAGCTGTCGCCGATCTCTGCGTTTCGCAAGGTGCGGGAAAACAGAGCGCCGGCTTTCGCGCCTGTTCTGAACAGTTTTACGCACGACCGCTCGATCTCCGCCTGCCGGTCCGCAAGGACGGTATACGCCACGTTCTGCGAATTGGCGCCCGTCGGCGCGTATCTGCCCGCTTCCAAAATCTTTTCGAGCTTTTCGGGTTCCACAGGGACATCCAGGAACTGCCTGACCGTCCGGCGGCTTTTGATGGCCTGCAGAAGCGTTTCGCTGTCAACGGCAGTCATCGGCGTTACGCCGACGGATCCGGTTTTATCGTATCCCGGCATATCGACGGCGCCCGCCGGGCATATCGCATAACAGTGTCCGCATTCAATACAGCCTTCCCGGAGTTTGGCTTTTCCGTCTTTAAGATACAGCGCAAAAGCGACGCAATCCTTTACACATTTTCCGCAGCCGACGCATTTCAAAGCGTCAATTATTATATTTTCCATATTTCTCCATCCCGTTTGTATTATCGGGATCAGTATACGCCATATATGGCAGGAATGCAACCGTTTCGCAGAAAACCGTTTTTTCAAAATCAGAATATAACTGTTCTCAAAATATCATAAGGAGGTTTTTGGTATGAAAAACAGATCAAGATCTGTACTGTCGGTCCTGTTGACCCTCGTCCTTCTTCTTTGTGCGTTGAGCGTCGCCGCGGGCGCCACCCAACAGCCCAGGTATGTGGTCCTCGGAGATTCCATCGCTTACGGCTCTGGATTATTCAATCCGACTGAGGCGGTTTACGGAAAAATCGTCGCCGATACCAACGGGTATGCGTATGAAAATTACGCGATCCCTGGGCATACCACCGATAATCTGCTGCGGCGGTTGGAAAACAGCGCTGTGAGCGCTGCCGTGGGCGCGGCCGATATCATCAGCATCTCCATCGGCGGGAACAATTTTCTGTTGGGAGACCTGAACGGGATCCTTTACGACGGGATCGTGAAAGAGGATTTTTCCCGGCTCGATAAGATCGCAGACGGGTTTTATAAGGATCTGGAAACGATCATCGGTACGATCCGCGCCCTGAATCCTGACGCCGCCATTTTGCTGCAGACGATCTATAATCCGCAGACCGGCTATATCGGGGACGTGTACCAGCAGGGCGCAGACCGCCTGAACGCCGCGATCCGGACTTTTGCGGAGGCAAACCCCGGCGAAGTGATTATAGTGGAAGTTTCCGAATGCTTGACGGATACCAAACGTGATTTTGCGCAGGACCGGATCCATCCGAGCGCCGAAGGGAATGAAAAGATCGCCTGTGCCGTTTTACAGACGCTGTATGACAACGGTCTCGGCAGTGAGACCGAACCCGTTATCAATACGCCCGGCATAGACGCGAGCGGGACCGGGATGTTTACGCTTTTTGTCAACCTCTACGGCTGGTTTTTCCATCTGCTTGCAGTAATAAGAAAAGTATTTAGGAGCTGATGACTGTGACACAGGTCAAATCGTTTACCGGATACGGGGAAAACACGATACGAAATTGGATCAATAAAGGAATCCTGAGATAATTGGATTGTATCGCCGGTTGGCGTATTCCGAAAACATGGCTTCTTCAATTTCTTTGTTCCGAGTATTATACATTCGACAGGCCTCCGTTTCTTTGTTATGATGTAGATACCAAAAGAAACGGAGGTCAATTCTACGCGAGAGAAAAAAGTCAAAATGAAGTTTTCGGACTTTGAGTGCAACCTACTTATCAATGGTATCAACGAATGGCGGAATATGCTGCTTGCAGCAGATTATACTGCTGAGGACGTGGACGAATTACTGCTGAAAATCATCAGAAAAGCGGAGGGCAAGTGAAATGGAGAAGATGATCATTGACGAGCGCACCGGCTGGGAATATGAACTGCAGGGTTATTATTACCCCACCGGGCGTGTGATGCGGGACGGCAGAATGCAGCCGGAAACGGTAGAAAAAGAAGGTAACAAGCCGGAGGCGAAAACCTCAATCGGAGTATGGGGACAGAGGCACTTGCGATACATCCAGAAGCACCGAAAAAAACTATATTTTGAACTAATATATAATTGAGAGCTATATTTCAAACTATCATTCTCGGAAAACTAACGGAGCCGATCTTTTGTCCAGATCGGCTCCGTTGGTTGTTATTACGTCAGCTTTTGCGATAGAAAAGGCGCTCCATGACGAACAAGCGTTAATTGATTGGTTTTTTAAGCGTATAGGTCATTTCGCACAGATCGCCGGTTTCTTCATTGTCGATCTTCCACTCACCGCTGTAAAAATTACGTCCGCGGACAAGGACTTGATCACCGTAGATTTCCACCTCCACACCATCGCCGCTGCGGTTTAAGATCTCATGGTCATTCTCGCCGCCGAGATCGGTCAGCCGCGGCAGATAGATCTCGGGAAAGCCTTCGCTTGTGGGAAACGACCAGAAAAGGAACATAGGCATATGCGTATGACCGCAGAAATAGAAAAGATCGTTTTCGCGGTTATAATCAGGTTTCACCTTTCAGGAGATTGGCTGCCGTACCGTAAAACAGTATATTTTCAATATTCTGACAATTCATGATGTTGTCGCCGAGGAAGATCACGGCGTCGTTTCCGCTGGCGTTCTTTTTAACGTCCTGCAAGCTCCTTTTGATGATTATTTTCTGCCGAACAGGTGCGCGAAGAAATAAAGGATAGAGTGGAAGAATTTTACGATCCTGTCCCAGAAGGAGGTGCCGTGATCCACGTTATCCCATTTGCAGATGTTGTCGCCGGTTGGTTCTGTTGGGTCTGCAGGATTCGTTGGATCAGTGGGATCATCCGGCGTCTCAGCCGCCGCTTTGATTTCTGCGTAGCGGGTCTCAGCGGCGGTGAGCGTGTCGTAATTCTCCACCAGCACTTTCTGCGTATCGGTCAGCGCATCGTAAACCGTTCTCGCTTCGTCGATCTTTGCTTTGCACGCTGCGGTGTATTCCACTTCGCCGATGGCTTCGATCAGATCTTTGACCAGGTTCGCGTTGACAATGTCGGGATCGATCTCGAAAACCGCGCTGACGGTCGCCCCGCCGAGGGGCATGATAAAGCTGCCGTCCACAACTTCGACCACCTCGCCGTTTTCATCAGTGACGGTGAGCGACGCAAGACGGAAGCCCTGCATCGGCGTGACGGTAAGCGTCACCGGCTCGCCCATGGCGGCGGTCTCTTTGTCCGCGGTGACCGCGCCGTACTGCGTATCCTCTACGTTCACGGGGTACAGGATATCCTCCCATACTGCCGAGACGATCGTATCGCCGTCCACGGTGATCGGGTCGCCGACCTTGGCGATGACGGTCCCGCCGTCGATTGCCACGCTCCAGCCGCCAAAGGTCTTGCCCGCGGGCGCGGTGAAATCACAGGCGGGCAGAGTGAAGCTGCCGCCCGGAATGACCGTTACGCTGCTCATTTCGCCGCTGCCGCCGTTGGCGTCAAAGCTGACTGTATAGAGCGCGCCGCCGTACTGATAACCGCAGACGGAGCAGACGTGGTCTTCGCCCACGAAGGTGTGATCCCCTGCGGTGAATGCAGTATAGCAGTAAGCGCAGTGTTTCAAATGCGTGTCGGCGGTTGCCGTGTAGGTGGCCTGCGGGTGGTCACATTCACTGATGACGATGGTTTTCCGCCCGCTCTGCACGGCGGTGACGATCCGGTCAAGGGCGTTGACGGGCGCTTCTTCGGCGCTCGTTTTCACGTTCATGTTTACGCCGAGGGTCAGAGAGGAGGCTGAAGCGTCCCCCGGATCGCGGCCGATGGGGAAGGCTTTTGGATCGCCGCTGTCGGCGGAGTTTCTCGCGGTGACCGTGCCGCCCGTGATCAGAATATTGCCCATGTCGGTGGAGCCGAGATAACCGCGGCCGATGCCCGGTGCGTATCTGTTATCGTACCTGCGGGAGGACGCGTTGACGACGCCGCCGGTAATCTCGATATTTTCCGTTCTTGCCTTGTATCCGCCGCCGACGCCCGCTGCGCCTTGACCGCCGATCGCGGTCACTTCGCCGCCGGTGATCAGAATTTTGCCGTTGCGATTATCGTTCATATCACCGCTGCTGCCGGTGCCGATGCCCGCGCCGCCTTTCGCAACGTTGCTTTCGGCATAGCCGCCGATCGCGGTCACAGTACCGCCGCTGATCGTAATCAGGGCATTTGTTCCGCTATAATACCCGCTGCCGATGCCCGCGGCGCATTCGTCGGCGAGGCTGCCGCCGGTTGCGGTTACGTCGCCGTCGCTGATCGTGATCGTAACGCCGCCGGCATGACTGCCGCCGCCGATGCCCGCTCCCTTGCCGCCGCCGGTTGCTGTCACCTTGCCGCCGCTGATCGTCACGCTGCCGCTGTTTTCTACCCAGAGGTCTTCCGTCACGTCGAGTCCGTCTCCGGTGCCGATGCCCGCTCCGCAATCGCCGCCGGTCGCGGTGACGGTCCCGTCGGTTATCGTGATATTGCCGGCGTTTCCATTGTTGCCGCCGCCGATGCCCGCGCCGTAATTGCCGCCGGTCGCGGTGACGGTGCCGCCGTGGATGGCGATCGTACCGCCGTTGCCCCGGTCGCCGCCGCCGATGCCCGCGCCGCCGTCATAAATGCCGTATATCAAGGGGTCGTAATGATCACCTTTGGCATTGATCATTCCGCCCCAGATCGTCACGTTCACGCCGTCGCATTCGTTGCCGCCGCCGATGCCCGCGGCCTGCTCTCCGCCGTTTGCGGTGACAGTGCCGCCGTAGAAGGTATAAACGCTGCCGTACACGCCTTCAACTTCGTCTCCGGTGCCGATGCCCGCTCCGTAATCGCCGCCCGTCGCGGTGACGGTGCCGCCGTAGACCGTGACGAAGCCGCCGTGCGCTTCATTGCCGCCGCCGATGCCCGCGGCGTCGGAATCGCCCGTGGCTTCGATCGTGCCGCCGTAAATGATGATCGTCCCGGCGCCGTTTTCGTCGCCGTCGTCCTCGTCGTTGGAGCCGATGGCGGCGTTGTTGCCGTCCGCGCCGGCGATCAGCTTGCCGCTGTCATTCGCCTGACCGTAAATGGAAAGCGTGGCGCCCTCCGGCACGCGGATGCCCTCTTCGGCGGTCAGCACCATGCCGTCGGTGAGGATCAGCCGGACGCTGCCGCTGACGGTGATGCGGTTTTCAAAGGTCAGGCTGCCGTCCAGCACGTACCAGCCGCCGGACATGGCGTCGTTCGTGATCGAAGAGAGGTTCGTATATTCCCCGGTGTAATATCTGAGCTGCTCGGTGACAGACTTGTCCGCGCTGTTCCAGCTTCTTGCCATATAGGGAACGCCGAGGGGCGTCAGCTCCGCCGAGACCGTCACCGAGGCGGCCGGCATGGTAAAGCTTGCTGCGCTGTCGGAGATCCTTGTGACCGCGGCGCTGTGTTCGCCCGTTTCGTCCGTATAGGCGACGCGCCATTCGGCGCTGACCTTATCGGAAAGAGAAGAAGCGGCGTACAGCCTGACGGTTTCGCCCGGGTAAACGCGGAAGGTTTCAACATGCGGCACACCGTTTACCGAAGCTTCGATGCTGCCGTTCTGCACGGCGGCCAGAGAGACCGTATAGGGCGATACGTAGCTCGCGCCGATCTCCACGGGTGAAGCGGGCATGGTAAAGGTTCCGGTACACGTGCCGTCCGTGATCGTCAGATCATCCAGCGGACGACGCGCGGTCGCGCCGTTCATCGTAAAGGCATAGGTCACGCTGTCCACAAGGTCTTCATAGGTCCCCGCTTTGTTTTCATAGACGTACGTAACGTCAACCCGTTCGCCGTAAGCGGCCTCCGTTGCCGCTTCGCCGTCCACCGTAAAGGTTACGGCGCCTTCCACCGCTTCGTTCACGGTGAGGGCGTACTTCACGTTTCCGAACACGGCAGAAACCGTCACGGGTTCGACCGGCATGGTGAATTTGTAGCGGTAGAGCGCGGAGCCGTCCCTGTGGTAGTCAAGAGAAATGGGATAATTCGCGCCGGTGCTGTCGCCGGTCACGGTCAGACTCTCCAGCAGGAACTCGTCAAACACGGTGAGCCAGACCGCCACGTCGTCGCCTGCTTCGGCTTCTTCGTCCATTTCCAGCTCGCAGCCGGTCGCAGCGGCTGAGGGGCAGTCCGTTGTGATCGCGTAGACCGGGATGCCGAATTCAGCGGTAACAAAAACGTCCGTCGATGGCATAAGGAAGGTGTATTCATTATAGCCCCGGTCTGTCACGGGATAAGCCGTACCGGCCGCATCCGTCACGGTAACGCTTCTCACCGCGTAACCGCGGAAGGCGTCCGGGTTCGCCGTCACCTTGACGGCCCAGCCCTCCTCGGCAAGGTCGAGATCCGCCGAGATCGTGCCGTTGTCTGTCTCGCCGTCCACGACGACGCAGTATTTCGGCTGCTCGGGGACCCTTTCAAAGTCGGCGTAAACGTACAGGTCGCCGCTGCCGATAAAGATGGAATAGACGCTGTTTTCCGTGATCTCGGTCATATAAGGAGTGATGTCCAGCTGACTGCCGTTGTCGCGGTCAGCGTCCATCAGACGCAGGGAGTCCGGCACATAGCGGTAACCGTTGCCGGGCAGGATCGTCAGCGTGACCTGTTCGTCGTCCTGCCGCCCCACGAGCGTTTTGTCCGACACGACCTTGCCGCCCTCCATATCGTTGATGAAAACAAGGCGCTGATCGTGGCTTTCGCTGAAGGTCGCCGAAACCAGCACGTCTGTGGACGGCATCGTGAAGGAGATCGTGTTGGGGGTGGGATGCGAAACGTCAGGAACGGCGTAGATATATTCTCCGCTGAGTTCATCCTGCATCAGGACCGTCCAGGACGTTGCGATCAATCCGCTGTCCGGAATCGCGAACGCGGTGACGGTATCGCCCTCATAGATCCAGGCATCGGTGCGGAAATCTTCCAGATAAACGCGACCGTGATCGGTCGACGAATCGTAATCCTGCGTTTCGACCCGGAATTCCCTTTTTTCACGGAAGGTCGCCGTCACCGTAACGTCCGTGGGCGGCATCACGAAGGTGTTCCCCGTCAGCGCGACGGTACTGCCGTTCGCGCCGGTCACGGTCAGATCGTCCAGCACGTAATCCTCCGAAGCGGGAGTCGCGGTCAGGGTAACGGCTTCGCCGTACTTCGCGCTCGCTTTGTCCGCCGCAACGATCCCGCCCACAATCGCACCGCTGACCGTGATCGTATAGGACGGGATGCTGTTCGCGTCCTTCGCGCCGATCTCGGGGTCGGTCGGCGCGGTGTTGCCGGAGATCGTTCCGTCCGGGACAAACACGTCGCCGCCGAAAAACACGCCGCCGCCGCTGTGTCCCGCGGTGTTGTTGATGATGCTGCTGTTCTCCGCCATGGAAAAGACGGAACGGTTGGCGTAGACGCCGCCGCCGTTCCCTGCGGTATTGCCGGAGATCTCGCCGCCCAGCAGGTTGAGCGCCGCGCCGGAACCGCCGCCGTACCAGACGCCGCCGCCGTTGTTTTCGGCCGTGTTATTGCAGATGCTTCCGCTGAATACGGACAGGCAGCCGGTGCTGTCCTGCGCAAGGCCGCCGCCGTTTTTTGCGCTGTTGTTCGTGACGGAGGTTCCGTCCATCATAGAGAAATTTGCGTTGCTTCCGGAAACGTAAACGCCGCCGCCGGTGTACTTTGCGTGGTTGCCGCTGACGACGACGTCTTCGTCCAGAACGACGCTGCCGCCGCGTTTGACCCAAAGACCGCCGCCGGAGCCGGACGTGTTGCCGCCGGTGATCGTACCGGGACCGATCACTTCGAGTTCGCCGGACACGATGATGACGCTGCCTTTTTCGGTTTCCTCCGTCAGCGCGCGGTCAACGGTGCGGCCGTTCAGGTACAGCGTGACCCGCGTGCGCGACGGGACCGTCAGCGCCGCCGCCCCTGCGGGCGCGGTCACGTCTGATCTGAGCGTAACGGTGCCGCCCTCGTTGAACGCCGCCTGCAGCGACGCCCAGTCGTCTGCCGCTGCGCCGTTCTCGGCGAACGCCGTCAGCGCCCCGAAGGGAAAGACGGACAGAACCATAAGTATCGATACAAAAATCGCAAGAGTTCGTTTGACGCCGTGATGTTTCATAATGTTTATCCTCCTTGAGATCAAAAAAGCAAACACATCGTTGCCCCAATGGCGGAGCGGGCATACAGAGCTGCAGGTCTTTTCGGACCGGAGTTGGATCTTCGCCCGCAAACCTGTCCATAGCCCCGGAACTCGCGTTATTTTCTGCCGAAAAGATGGGCGAAGAAGTAAACGATCCTGTGAATGAATCCGACGAACTTCTGCCAGAGGTTTCCGGAATGATCCTTATGGCACCATTTGCAGAGGCACTCGTTTAGATCGGCGAAGGTCACGCCGGTTCTCTCGCAGGCCTCCTGAACAGCGGAATCCGCGGGCGCGGTGACCGTAAGCCAGCCGTATGCCTTTTCACCGTCGGAGAACTCTTCGCCAAGCGTCGCGGAGATCATTCTGTCGTCGTTATAAAGAATGTCGGCCTCTGCCGTATAAGCCGCCTCAAGCTCCTCCGCCCAGACGACTTGAGGTTCCCAATCCCACTCGTTCTGCTCGATGCGGAATAATTCATTCTTATCGGTATATTCCGTACCGAAGCGCCCGTTCAGCAGCCCGAGCGCGACAGATTCCAGTTCGTCCGCCGTTTCCGCATCAGAGCCGAACGCTTCGTTGTAATACGCATATATATTAGCGAGCTCTTCATCCGATGCTTCCAGCAGGCCGTTCTCAATGCTGAACAGCTCCTGCAGGGCATAGATCGGGAGAATATCTTTCTGGAACTGTTCTTCGCGTACGCGTTTGGCAACAAGGTCTTCGATCGCCGCGTCAGGATCCGCGTAGGCTTCCGCGTCAGCGCGGTAAACTGCGACGGTAAACTGCGCGGACACCAGCGATGCGCTGCGGATCACGACCTCCGAAGCCAGGGAGGCGTTGAAAGCCTGAAGACCGAGCTCCTTCAGAGAAGCGGGAATCGTCACTTTGCGCGGATAGAATCCGTCGAACTCCCCGTCCGGGATAACCGTTATACCTTCCTCTATTACGATCTCGCGCACAAGGTTGAAGCGGAACCGTTCGGCGGCTGCGACGTCCATTCCCGCGGTCTGTTCGTCATAGTATTCGGTAAGCGTGAACGCGATACTGTTCAGCGTTTGCGAGGAAATGATCTCGCCGTTGTCATCATAGTCGTATGCGATCTCATCTTGGATCGGGCCGCTGCCGCTGACGGTAAGCACGCCGTCGTCGGTCAGCAGCCATGTGATCCCCGTGCCCGCGGTACCGGCGAGCAATACGTTTTCGTCCGCGGCGGTGGCGACCGCAGCGAACGCCGACAGCGCAAGCAGTACGGTCAATAATACGGAAAAACTCTTTTTCATTATTTTCATGAACGCATCTCCTGTTTCTTGTATTCAGAAAACGATCGGCATTGTTCTTTCTGTCAAAAGACGGCAGCCCTTTTTTCAAGCTGCCGTTTTTCTTCATAAAAACTGCCGTTTTCTGTTATTCGTCCGCAAATTCTTCGGAATACTCCGGAATCTCCGTGGCGCTGTTTCCAAGCCCCGTGAAAG
>JAFRNP010000179.1 GCA_017430145.1 Clostridia bacterium | reverse complement strand
ATTGCATGGAGAATAACAGCAATGTGTTTGGCAGCAGGCTCAAGCAGCTCAGACGAAACGCCGGTTTTACGCAGAGTTCCCTCGGCGAGCAGCTGGACAGAAGCGCCAGCACCGTCCGTATGTGGGAGTTCGGCGCGAATGAACCGGATATGAAGACGTTGGTCCTGTTGAGTACGATCTTTGACTGCAGTCTTGATTATCTGCTTTGCCGTGATATTTTTTCGCCGAAAAGCGCAAGCCTGACGCTGGATATTCCGGTGTATCGCCTGTCTGCCTACGGGGCAGACGCGCAGCCGGAGGGTTCGCGTTCCATTTCGCCGGATTATTTGCTGAACAATTTTTCATATATTGCACTTCGCAACGACTGCTATGCTTTGCCGCAGGTACCGCTTGACAGTGTGGTGCTGGTCCGTTTGCAGGATGCGAGCCTGGACCGCCAGATCGTTTTTGCGAAGTATCGCGGCGAGTACATGCTGCGCAGGCTGTTTTTCTGCGACGCCGGACTGATCCTGGCAACAGGCGGCGACGATGCGTCTCCCGTGTTCGTCGGTATGGACGATGCGCTGGAGATCATCGGTGTGGCGGTGGAAAGTACGCTTACGCTTTGAGCCTCACGTCAGATGTAAGTCAAAAAAAGGAAAACCAAAGAAGGGAAAGGAAACGCTATGAGCAACTTTTTTGATGATTTTGATACCGATTATGACGAGACCTATGATGAAGACGACGGCCGCTATGTAAGAGACGAGGACGCCGATTATTACGACGAAGAAGATGATCCGGACGCCGGGGACGACGATCTCTATTACAAGCCCTCCGACAGGCGGAATTCCCGCTCCGACGATTCGCTGAAAAAGATCATTATCGTTGTCGTTGTCCTGCTTCTGATCCTGGTCGTGCTGGTTGCCTTCCTGATCAAAAAAAGTAAAGACGGCAAAAAAGACCCCGGCAATACCACGCAGATCGAAACGGTCGTATCCGACACCGAAGCCGCGACCCAGACCTCCGATTATAAGGTCGGTACTTACAAGGTCACTACGCACGGCGCTTTCAACCTTCGGTTCCGCGCAGACAAATCCGTAGACGCAGAAACGATTTACGATATCCCCAATGATACGGTCCTTCAGATCGTGGAGATCTACCACGACACAACGCCTTCTTCCAGCATCCCGTATTGGGGCAAGGCGACGTACAACGACCGGATCGGCTGGGTCACGATGGAGTATCTGACCTTTGTATCCGATTCTGCCGAGGCGACGACCGCTGCCGGCGAGACCACGACCGGTTCCGAGGAGACGACGAACGGTTCGGAGACCGCCACCGAGAAGCAGACTGAGGCGACGACAAAGGCTCCCGAAGCCGAAACGAAGGCGCCCGAGGCCACCACGAAAGCGCCGTCCTCCGGCACCTCCAAGAGCGCCGGTTCGTATGTGGTCAACAGCAAAGAGCTCGGTTACGTAAACGGCAGAACAGGCGCCGGTACGGGGTATGATTCCGTTGCGCGTATCGAAGACGGTAAATCGATCGAAGTGATCGAGATCGTTGAAGACCCGAACGCCGACAGAGACGCGCTGCGCTACTGGGGCAAGGTGAATTACGAGGGGCAGACCGTGTACGTATGTCTGAGCAATCTGAACAGCGCCGGCTGACAGGTCGCCCTGTTATAAAATCAATTCCGGATCCCGCAGGATTTTGCGGGGTCCTTTATTATTCCTGAGAAAATATACGTTTTCCGCCCCTTCGCCTTTTTGCAGCCTATGCTTTATATTTCCCCCACGGAAGCTTTATCCGCACGTAAGAAAAACGCCCGGCGATCGGGCCGGGCGGAAAAAGGAGCTTGTCAGTTTGCAATGGGATGGTGCGCCGCGTAGCTGTCGGCTGTCAACGGGCGGAACTGGTAACCGTTGCTGAGCGCCCAGCTGATGAATTCGTCCATCGCGTCTACGGTGTACTCTTTTACGTCATGGCAGAGCAGCACGGAGACGTCAACGGATTCGACGCTTCGCTGACAGTTGATCAGCACCTGCGCGCTTTCCGTAGTCTGTCCCGCGTCGCCGCTGGCGACGTTCCAGTCAAAATAGGTATATCCGCGTTCTTCCACCTGCTGTGCGAGCCGGGACATGATCCCGACGGAATAGTTGCTGCTGACGGTGTTGGAGCTGCCGCCGGGGAATCGCATCAGGCGGGTCTCGCTTCCGGTCTGTTCCAGAATGATCGCCTGCATTTTTGCGTAATCGTCCCAAAAAGCCTGATCGCTGGCATAGATCTTGCTGTAATCGTGGCAGTAGGTATGGATCGCCACCGCGTGTCCTTCCCGCGCCTCTCTGCCGATCAGGTCGGTGTAGGAAGGATACATGTGCGTCACGAAAAACGTGGCTTTGACGTTGTATTTTGCAAGAATATTCAGCAGCCGCTCGGTATACTGTCCCGGACCGTCGTCAAAGGTCAGGTAGATGATTTTTCCCGTTTCCGGGACCGGCGCCTCGGTGGTCGCCTCTTCCGGCTGTGCGGGCGGTTGTGTCTCAGGTTCCGTCGTTTCCTGGGTGGGGTTCACTGCAAGCGGATCCGCTTCCGGGACCTTCGCCTTAACGGTGGTGGGCACCGGATGTTCGACAGCGTTGATCGGTACCAGTTCCGTGCTGGCACCGCCTTTTTGCGATCGGATAAAGAGCAGGACCGTGCCTGTCAGGATGAAGACAAAAACGGCGATCAGCAGGGCAACGACTCTCTTCAGCGATTTCAGTGACATACTTATCTTATCCTCAATTTAAAATACAATTTATTATACGACAAGATCCGACGCTGCGTCAAGAGTGAAGCGCCAAAATAAACGGATTTCTTCCGTGATTTTATAAAGTTTTTCCGAACCGGTTGACAAAAAGTGTAAAAAACGTGTACAATTGAAAAAAAAACAGGGGAGTGCAGCAGAATGAATGGATCCGAAACGACGATCGTTTTTACCCGGCCTGCGGCATGCGTCGGATCGATCTCAGGTATCGTTACGGTGCCGCGGGACCACGATCCCGAAAAAGAGAAGCTGCCGGTCATCGTTTTTCTGCATGGCGCGGGTGAACGCGCCGACGGGACCGAAGCAGGCGTATTCCGCGTTTGTGTCCACGGCGTGCCGAAATACTTTTCCCGCGACGCCGAATATCTCGGGCTCAGGGCTGTTACCGTCTCACCGCAATGTCCCGACGGGCTGATCTGGGACCAGATCACGCTGCAGCTTATGGCGTACCTTGAGGAGAGCGTTCTTACATTCGGCGGGGATCCTACCCGTGTGGCGCTGACCGGGCTTTCCATGGGTGGGTTCGGAACCTGGAACCTGCTGACGACGTATCCCGAAAAGTTCTGCAGGGCAGCGCCCATCTGCGGCGGCGGCGTTCCCTGGCGTGTCGACGGCAGGCTCAAAGGAAAAAAGATCCGGGTGTTCCATTCCGTTGACGATATGTCCGTACCGTATATGTGCTCCGTGCTGATGGTCGAGCGTGCACAGGCTTTCGGCGCGGACGTGGAATTTACGACCTACTGCGGCGAGGGGCACGGCTGCTGGGACCGCGCCTATGAACAGACGGATCTGATCCCCTGGCTTGTCAACGGCTGATGCTGTATCCGGAAAAAACGGTTTGAGAAAAACTGAAAAAATAAGTAACAGTTCAGCCATTTAGAAACAAAAGACGGGAGCAGGAGATTGAAAAAGTGAAACGATAGAATCAAAAACCCCCATTTTCATACGTTTCGCAGTTTCGATAACAGATAGAATATCAGCAAACATTT
>JAFRNP010000178.1 GCA_017430145.1 Clostridia bacterium | reverse complement strand
TGACGGAGAGGGCGGTGACGGAGAGGGCATAACGGAGAGGGCGCATTACAGAGAGGTCATAACGGGAGGGCCGTAAAGAAAATGGCTCTTCCGGTTTTTTCAATACGCTTCCCGCATCCAGACGTTCGGTTTTCACCCTGCGTCAACTGAACCAGGAGCCGTTATATTTTTTCTGCGCCTTATTCATAACGAGAAGGCCCGCAATAAAGCCGACGAGCATCGGGATCCACCAGAAAGACGACTCAAACAGATTGAAAACGCCCGTTATACAGATCCCGGCGCCGATCAATATCAGCCCGATCCCCAAAAGCCGGGTATAGGCGGGGATATCGTCTTTTTTCACGTTTTTATAGTGATATTCGTGTACAAGGGACACCTTCTGTTTTTTCCATAGGATCGCCCCTATCACGATACAAAGCAAGCCGACGGAAAATTCGATAATAACGCCGAAGATCATATGCAGCCTCCCCGCATTCCTGTTTTCAGGATCATTTTTTATTCATCGTAATCCCCGCGGACCAGATAATACGAGTAGGTATCCCACCTCTCATGGTCGTCGCCGCTGAAGCTCTCGCCGCCTCTTTTGCAGAACAGCGGCTTCCCATCCCAGTCCCGGATCAGAGCGGCGTTGCCGGAATGGTCATAGTGTATTTTGTTCCCGCCGTAGGACTGGGAGGAAGACTTCATATAAACACCGGCAAATTCCCCGTTCTCTGCGACGACGGATTCCGCCGGGATCTCTTCAAAACTGCTGCCGGAATCACTGCTGCAATGATCGCCGCCGTAATCGTCTCCTTTCGCCCACCGGTAAAGCAGCTTCCAGTCTGCCGCTGCAGTAAGGATCCGATGCGCCGCCTCGCCGTCAAAGAACCCCTTGCGAAGAAATACCGAAGGCTCTCCCACCGTCTTTATCTCGGCGTCGGCTTCTGCGCACACGACGTAAAGCATCCTCGGCTGTATCATTTTGAGATCCACACAGCCCTCAAACGCGTTATCTTTGATATTTTGAAGTTTTTCCGGAAAACGGACCGTTTTTAACGACGTACAATCCCTAAACGCAGCCGAACCGATCCCGGTGACACTGCGGGGAAGGAACACCTCCCTTAAGCCGACGCAGCTTTCAAACAGACTGTCGGGGATCGTTTCGATCCCTTCGGGAAGGATAACGCTTTCAAGTCCTGTACAGTTACTGAAGGCGCCGGCGCCGATCTTTCTGACGCTTTCAGGGATCGTGACCTTTTTAAGACCGGTGCAGCCGCAGAACGCATAGGCGCCGATCTCTTCGACCCCATCCGGCAGCGTCACATCCGTAAGGAAGCTGCAATGAGAAAACGCGTAGGCGTTTATCCTCGTCACGCCCTCAGGAACGTGCAGCTGCGTGACCGACTGACCGTTGACCAACAGCTCTCGTGCTTTGGCAAGCGGATTTCCGTTTCCCCATCCGAATACGATATCGCACCACTTGGCAAGGTCCGGCGTCTGTACGGTGTTTAGCGCATCGCAATCATCAAACGCCAGACGCCCGATCTCTTTCAGACTTTTCGGGATCGTGATCTTCGTCAGCCCGGCGCATTTCCGGAAAGCGCCTTCGCCTATTTTTTCTACGCCTTCAGGGATATCGACCTCCTTCAGGCCGATACAGTGACGGAAGGCGGACGCCCCGATCTCCCTGACGCTTGCGGGGATCGTTACCGTTTTAATACCGGTACAGCTCCAGAACGAATAGGCGCCGACCGACGTTACGCCCTCGGGGATCACGAGGTCAACAACGGGACTGCCGTTGAGCACCAGCCCTTTGGCGAGCGCCGCCGGGAAGCTATCGAACCGGATCCGGCACCACGCCGCGACGTCCTGTATGGAGACGGTTTCCAAAGACGAACAGTGCAAAAACGCGTCTTCGCAGATACGCGTCACACTGTTCGGGATATTGATCTGACGAAGCGACGTACATTCCGCAAACGCTTTTTTATAGATGCCCTCCAAGCCTTCGGGAAGCGTGACTTTTTTAAGCGCGCTGCAGTAAGAAAAAGCGCCCTCCGGGATCCAGGTAAGGCAGCCGTGGATCGTGACCTCTTCAAGTTTTTCGCAGGCATAAAACGCATCGACGCCGATGCTTTTGACGCTTTTCGGAATGGAGATCTCCGTCAGGTCATCACACGCCCGGAAAGCGTCGGACGAAATGCGCTGAACGCCCTCGGGGATCGTCACCTTTTTCAGCATCCGCCAGCAGGCAAAGGTTCTGTCCCCGATCGTTTCAACCCCCTCCGGGACCGTGATCTCCGTGACCGGCTGACCGTTCAGGAACAGCCTTTGCGCATATTTCATCGGATGGCTTTTCAGCTCTGCCTGACACCAGGCTTTGAGGTCCTTGATAAATACGGTTTTCAAAGCACTGCAAGATTGAAAAGCATTGAAACCGATCGTTTTCACACTTTTCGGGATGTTGATCTCTTTCAGACTTTTGCATCCGTCAAAAGCCCAATTTTCGATGACTGTTACCCCATCGGGGATCGTAATATTCTTCAATCCGGTGCACCCGCAGAAAGCATGGCTGCCGATACGCCTGATGCTCTCGGGAAGGTCAATCCGGGTGAGCTTTGAACAATACCGAAACGCATTCTCCCCGATTTCTGTGACGCCCTCCGGAACAACGGCAGATGTTTCCGAACCGTAATATTCGGTCAGGACGCCGTCTTTGATCGTAAATCCCATACAAAAACCTCCCAAACGCCGATCTGCCGAAAACAGCAACCGGCTTTTTTCATTTTAGCATAAACGCACAATAAATACAACAGAAAAAAAGGAAACGCATTTTATTGCCTTTTATAACGAAATATGATATAGTATATTCAGAAAACCTGAAAGGAGATCTTTTCAACATGGCAAACACGGAAAACGCCGCGTCCGCCGCGGAACGGGTGCCGGTCGCGGGCAAGTTCTGGCTGAGCTTTGCGGACTGCATGTGCGGCACGCTGAATTCTCTGCTCACGGGCGGGGGCATGACGTACTTCTTTACCAAGTTCATGGGGATGGACGAGGGCCTTGCCAGCGTTGTATGGATCCTGTTCGGCATCTGGAACGCCTTCAACGATCCGCTGTTCGGCTACATCTCCGACCGTACGAAGTCGAAACTCGGACGACGGATCCCGTATATCCGTTACGGCGCGTTTTTCTACGCGCTGATCTTCGTTATCACCTGGTTCAAATGGCCCTTCGGCGGCAGCCAGACCGTTCTGTTTATTCAGATGCTGGTCACGCTTTTCCTGTTTGATACCTTCTACACCGCCATAGCGACCTCTCTTTACGTGATGCCCTATACCATGGCGATCTCCAACAAAGCGCGCAGCAGCATCTTTATCTGGAAGATCGGCTTCAGCCTGATCACCCTCGCCGTGCCGCTGGCCGTGTTCCCGCTGATCAAGCCCGAGGTCGGCAGCGATCCCACCCGGTTCCAGATCATCATGACGGGTATCGGCGTTACGGCGTTTCTCGTGATTTTCTTTTCCACCTTTTTTTACAAAGAGAAGGTACAGGATGAATCCGAAAGCCAGCCCGGCATCATCAAAAGCGTTGTCGAGTGTTTTAAAAACCGCGCCTTCGTCATGTTTGAGATCCTGTCTTTTACGGTGATCTTTATCCAGACGATCCTGATGCAGGGCGTGATCTATTATTTCGACGAGTTCACAACGCCCATGCCGCTGGCATACGGCGCACTGGGGCTCGGCGCCGTGGGCGGCATCCTTTTATGGATCAGAATGCTGCGCCCGTGGGGCGTGCGCAAATGCGTGACCGTGATGTGCGTGGCGTTTGCCGCCGCTGCCGCCGCAATGTGCGTTTTCGGCAAATTCACCGTCGTTGCCCTTGTCGTTTTTCTGCTTACGGGCGTCGGCTTTGCCGGCGGGATGTATCTGGTGCCCATCATGAACGGAGACGTGATCGACTATGACGAGCTGAAAACCGGCGCGCGCCGGGAGGGTATTTACGCGGGCGTGAATTCCCTGATCACGAAACCTGCCATCAGCCTTGCGAACGCAGCCTTTCTGATGATCGCCAAATGGTTCGGCTACGATACGACGCTGACCGCCGGCATGCAGAGCCCCATGGCAAAGCAGGGCGTACTGGTGGCGTGGATGGCGATCCCTGCCCTGCTGCTGGTCCTTTCCTCCGTCGGAATGAAGTTTTATCCGCTGTTCGGCAAAAAGTGGGACGACGAAAAAGCGGCGCTTACCGCCCGCCACACCGGGGACGGCGCAGAAGAAAAATGATTTTTGAAAAGAAGGAGCCATCCGCTATGCAGCCGAAAGATCTGCACGATTTTGAAGACGTGGCCCAAAACTACGATCTGTATCCGGACGTGATGTATAAAAACGAAGATAAGCCCAACGGTTTTCCGGATTTTTACCTTGATTTTGCGAAAGCATACGGGCAGGAAGGGGTGATCGATATCGCGTGCGGGACCGGCGCCGTACTGCTGTATCTGGCGCAGCACGGGATAAGAGCGGACGGAACGGATCTTTCGGAGGCCATGTGCCGCGTTGCAGACAGGAAGGCAAAGCAGATGGGGTTTGACCTCAACATTTTTCCTGCCGATATGACGACGTTCAGAAGCGAACGGAAATACTCCTGCGCCATTATCGCCCGCAGCGGGTTCATGCACCTTCCGACGCCGGCGCTGCAGAGAGCTGCGCTTTTGAAAATCAGGGGAAACAGGAAAAGATCTACAACGCGATCTCCTACGATCCGTTTACGCAGATCATGCGCGGCAACTGGAAGTTTGAGACGCCGGATGAAAACGGAAACGTTACGGAGGAAAGGGTCCGCCCGCTGAAAATGCGCCAGACGTACCGGCAGGAAATGAAATATCTTCCGGAGCTTACCGGGTTTGAGATCGGAAACGTCTACGGCGGCTACGACCGGGAGGCGGCGGACCATGCCTCCGGAAACGTGATCTGGTGCGTAAAGAAAGCGTAAAGGCAACACCGCACAATTCGCGGCGCACGCCTTGCTTGATCTTTATTCCGTCATCCTGCACAGATTTTCCTTGCCAACCGCCAGGTTGACGGCGTCAAATCTGTACAATCTGACGAAAAAATCTACTGCGCAATCCG
>JAFRNP010000177.1 GCA_017430145.1 Clostridia bacterium | reverse complement strand
GGAAGCTCCCGCAACAGAAGACCCCGCAACAGAACAACCCGCAACAGAACCGCCCGCAACAGAAGCGCCCGCGACTGAAGCGCCTGCCGGGACCGGCAGATACATCAATCTCACGATGCTCACGCCGCGCGACGGGCTGCCTGCATCCGCGGGGCGTATCACGGGTATGCGCAGCGATTTGTCCGCTCCTTATATGGAACGTACCGAGCGGAGCAACCGCAACAATAAATACCAGGCTTCCGTTTTCGGGAAAGGCGGTATTTATGCGCTGATCACCGGCGGCGTTTTGATCCTTGCCGCTGCGGCAGCCATCATTATAAGAAAGAGCTCAGCTAAGAAAATAACCAAATCCGCAAAACCGAAGGGACGGAGGTGACAGGCATGAAAAAGCGAATCCCCGCGCTGTGTCTGGCGCTTATACTGACGCTTCTTTGCATGCCTCTTTTCGTACCCGTATCCGCGGAGGAAAGCTCCGACAACGCCGCGGCAGGTTTATATGATGAAGCGGACGATTTTGCGCGTTACGGCGTAGGTGAGGAATACGCCATCGTGCCGTGCTGCGCAGGCAGCTCTGCAATAGATCTTGACTCAGACGGCGAAACGAGGCTTCTGCTATGGAAAGCGCACAGGGGAGACAATCAGCGCTGGATCATCGGTAAGTCGGGCGATTATTACTATTTCAAAAGCAAAATGAACGGTAAGGTTTTCGACGTTCCGAGCGCCGACGTGTCCGACGGAAAGGCGGTTCAATGCTACAACTATCACGGCGGCGATAATCAGCTCTGGCGACTTGAAAATCTCGGCGACGGCACTTATTCCATACATTCAAAGCTCAACGATTCTAAGGTTCTTGATATCGCGGGAGGCATTTGGAACGACGGAGCGTCGGTTCAGCTTTACGCTCAGAACAGAACCCCCGCGCAGCGTTTCCGTTTCGTACACGTTTCCACCACCGAGCCGATGTCCGAATGGGGCGCGAGCCGCCACGACTGCACGGGCTCGAACTGGAGCATATGGGACGGCTCCTGCTCATACGACTGGTATTACGACCACAGTGGCGAAAACGATCTTTATATCAACACCGCCGCCGACCTTTTCGGGCTTGCGTCGCTCGTTGTCAACGGCTTCGAAATGGAAGGCAAGACGATACACCTGACACGGGACGTCAACCTCGCGGGCATTGAATGGACGCCCATCGGATTCAAAGGCCACTGGTTCCGCGGCAGCTTCAACGGTCATAATCACGCGATCATCGGTCTTTCCCGCACAACGGACGACGACTATAACGCTCTGTTCGGGATGGTCGCCGGGGGAACGATATGCAACCTCGCGGTAAAGGGTACCGTGAAGGGCAACGAACACGTCGGCGGTATCGTGGGAATGCTTCAATATGGACATCTGTGTAATATTTACAGCGAGGTCACGATAGGCAACTGCACGTATATCCGCCAGGGCGGCGTTATCGGCGCGATCGCGTACGGCGGTTTCGTGGATCACTGCACGCAGAACGCCTCCGTTAATTCAAGCGACCACGACGACTGCAGGGGCGGTATCGCAGGCTACAGCGACGGTTTTATCCGCTGCTGCGTCAACAACGGCACCGTAAAACACAACTGGAACTACGCCGGCGGTATCGCCGGCACGTCCGGCGGAGTGATTGAATACTGCGCCAACCACGGCACGGTAGGAGGGTGCTATTACTCCGATCACGTCGGCGGTATCGCGGGTTGGGTGAAAGGCGGCGTCATACTCGGCTGCTATAACGACGGGCATATCTACAGCGTCAGCTACAGATACGTCGGCGGCATCTGCGGCAAGCTGGACGTGAGCGACCATATTATCGGCTGTATCAATGCGGGCAGGGTCTACGGTTATGAACATATCGGCGGCATCTGCGGTGAAGGTCATGTTGTGAAATGCTTAAATATCGGCATTGTAACCGGCGACTATACCGTCGGCGGTGTCAGCGGCAATTCAAAATGGGCACTTAGCTCTTATGCGCTTGAGTGGTCCGCAGCTACAATCACCGGTGCCGGTGAAAGCAATGGCGGAAGCTGGACTTCGTCTTCGGACCTCCTCAGCGGAAAGACCTGTTATCAGCTAAACCATGGCGCTGATACGTCCGATATTTACGGTATTACGGAAATATTCTCGCAAAATATCGGCTCCGACCCGTATCCCACCTTCGGTTCTTCCCCCGTAACGGAAAGCGGCGGCTCCTATACAAAAGGCGAATACCGCGTTACGGCGGAATGTGAGCGCGGCTACGGCAGCGTCGAGGGCGCCGGAACGTATCAGAGCGGCGACGCCGTTACACTGACGGCTAAACCGGCGGCGGGCTGCGTCTTCGACCATTTTGAGGTCAAGACAGCCGAGGCCGGAAAAATGACCGGATGGAACGGCTCTCAGCAAGATTGCCCCGCCGTGACCGTAAAAACATATACGGAAGAAACCTTAATACTTACAAACAGCATAGATAAAAGTTATACCGTCCGCGCGGTGTTCAAAGTTTTTGACGATACGCCGGAAGATATGAAGGTGAGCGTCAAGCTTGAACTTGAATGCACGAACGGCGTGGACGGCTGGAACAGCGACATTATCTCGGCGGAGCTTGTGGATTCCGCGGGAGAAAAACACCGTTGGGATATCCAAAGCACAAGTCTTGACGGCGAGGGCGAAAAGGTTTCTCACGATTTCCACCTCGGGACGACAAGCCCTGTCGCCGTGTACGTTTTCGCTGATTTCGGCGGCGGCGTTACCTTCCGTGATTATGGTCTGAAAGCCCGTATGTGGGTGAACGGAAGCGGAAAAGCCATTGAAAGCGCAGAAGCCACGCTCAATTCATACCCGTTCACGTCTTCCACTTACAGCGACAACTATTTGCACATCTCCTTTGAAAACTTCGGCAATTCGGTCGTGGGCGGAACGTCCTACACAACCTGCAGCGAAGCGTGGGATAAAGCGAAGAGCGAGCCGTCGCTCACCCTTCGGCTTGAGAGCGCGTGGCTGCTCGACAAAGCGCTTGAGGTCGGCTCCGGTCAGACCGTCAACCTCGATCTCAACGGTTATCCCGTCATCCGAACGATCAAAAAAACAGATTACAACGGCGAGCTGTTTCTGATCCGCGAGGGCGGCACGCTCAACATTTCCGATTCCACGCCCACGCGCCCGAGCAGCGGCTTATTTACGGGCGGCAGCATTCAGGGCGGACGGAGCTGGGATACCGCCGGGCTGATCGAATGCAAGGGAACGCTCGTTATGAACGGCGGCACGCTTTATAACGGCGGCACCAACGACGTAGGCGGCGCGATCAAACTGACCGGAAATGCTTCGGCAAGTCTCACCGGCGTTCTGATTTCCGATTGCTGGAGCGACAAAGCGCGCACCTACCAGAACGAGGGGGGCGCGATCTATATGAGCGGCTCAGCAGCGGCGGAACTCAAAGACTGCGCCATGTGCAACTGCCATGCGGGCGACTACGGCGGCGCCGTCTATATGGAGGACGAAGGAAATCGACTGACCTGCGAGAACGTCACCATTTTGAATTGCAAAGCAGACGATAATTACGGCGGCGGCGTTTATCAGGACGAAGGTGAGACGAACTGGATCGGCGGCACGATCGCAAACTGCTCTGCGGGCGAATACGGCGGCGGTTTCTATCAGCGCTACGGCAAGGTCTATATGCAAAACGTCAGCTTTGAAGAAAACAACACAGCGTATGACGGCGGCGCGTTTTATCTGGACGCCGGCGAAGGGCTGTGGCTGATCGGCTGCGGCATGTACCGCAACAAAGCAGGCAACTACGGCGGCGCGATCTATATCTATAATAACGGAAACAATATGTATCTGGAGAACAGCTCCGTGTGCGCCAACGCTTCGGGCAAAGAAGGCGGCGGTATCTATCTTGAAAGCCCCGGCAAGATCGACGTTGCCGGAACGGTTGTGATACGCGGCGGCGACGGAGCGGGCACCATGGATAATCTCGTGATTGAAAATGGCGCGACGCTCTGTAATCAAGGCCTGACCCCGGGTTCTGAGATCCGCCTGCGCAGCTATTCCGACGGCAGCGTAAAGCTCGGCGGCAGCCTGATGAGCGAATACCAGCTCCGGGAGTATTTCCGGGCGGACTACGGCAGGCTTGAACTGACGGATACGCAGACGGTCAATACCGAGCTTCGGGCGTCGGTCTTCTCCGAAGGGAAAACGGTGCTGATCCTCACCCCCGTGCTGACGCTTGCCGCGATTGCGGTGTGGAGCATCTGCAATCGCCCGAAACGAAAAGGAGACGAACAATGAGTATGCTCAAAAAACATATCAGCGCGATCCTTGCGCTTGTACTTGTATGCAGTCTGCTTGCCTCGACCGAGGCGTTTCAGGTTTTTGCCGTCGAAACCGGTCAGAATATGCAGCTTTCAAAGCTGTATCTGAAAGAAGTCAAGATGTTTTACGGCAGATCGGAGAGCGAAGCGAAAAGCGCGTGCGAGAGCGAGGGCTTCATTTTCTGCCCATCCGATCTCAACGAGGGGTCCCCGAACGTCGTGATCCCGGATTGGAGAGCGAATGTTCTACCCACCGGGCCTCTTCGCGCTTACCTCGGCTACAAGACCACGGAAGACCCGGACTACGCCATTACCGACATAACGCTTCTGGATATGAAGAACAGCCCTTATCAGGATATGGACTACCAGAAGTTTCTTGACGAGCACATAGAGGAATTCCGGAACGAAGCCGCGCAGATGATGGTGCTCGTGGGCGAGCTGGACAGAAAAATGGCGGCAGGCAGCCCGAACGCGCTGATGGCGTACGACTCGCTGAATCTTATCTACGTGGATGAAAACAAGTCTCCGGACGACGAACAAAACCAGCTCGGTTACTACCTGATCCACAACGCGGACATTGCTTTCTTTGAAAAGTTTATCCAGCGGGGCAACTCGATGATCCTCGGCAGGATCACGGATCTTTTGTGCGACGCCGCAGCCGACTACAACTCTGACGGCACGACGTGGGTCGACCGCGCAAAGTCAAGCGAGGTCGCGTATGCGTACGCGAACGGCACGTCCGAAACAAAGAATATGTATGATCAGCTTTGCGAGGATGATGCAAAGGAATTTATCAAAACGATCAAGAATTTCAATAATACTTATACCGAAGCAAAACGGCGCTTTGATACCTACGGAGAAACCCTCGGGTATCCGGAGCTTGAAGGAATGACTCAGGAAAACAGCGCGGAAAAGCTTGCCGCCGCAGGGACAGACTGCCTTTATCCCGAATACTCCGATGCATTGAAAAACTACGCTCTTCTTGACGCTTATACGTATCAGACTGCGGGCGAGACGGTCATAAATAACGCCGAGCTGCTGAAGGATACGGAAGAAGCGGAACAAGCGGAGAATACGGAAGCCGCGGAGACAGATCCGGAGGAAGGTCCGGCCGCCTACACGCAGACGCTCACGCTCGAACAGTATATCATGCAGCTTGCAAACGACGAGACTTTGGAGGACCACCCCTCCGCCGTTTATCCCATCATTCACTCCCTGACGCAGGCGCAGCGCGCGGCGCTGAATCTGGGCGGTCTCGGCGCGATCATTGAGGGGCTGTACCAGTCGAAGGATTACGTTTCCAAGCGCAGCGAAGCGATCCATACGGCGACCGAAAAACTGAAGGAAAGCGGCCTTGAAAACGGCAGACTGTATCTCTGGTCGGGGATCGACGCCTCCGTTTACAGCAAAAGAGTGGTAAAGACCCAGGCTTTGAAGGAAGCAGAAAACGCCGGCGTCGTCATTGAAACGGCGCGTGAAGAAGCGGAAAAAAGGGAGAACAGCACCTTGAAACAGGCGCTGACGATCATAGATATCTGCACGCTCGGCTACGGCGGTATCGTGACGGTCGCGAGCATCTTCCTCGGTTCCTTCTGGGCGATCGGCAGCACCATCATCAGCTGCGCAGCCACAAACCTGGCTGCAGGCGCGATCGGCTTCGCGCTCGCCGGCTATGTGCTCGGCGCTGTATGCTGCGCGATGTGGGTGCTCAACTTCATCGGGATCATCGTCGGCTTCGCCTCGCTGATCTATTCCATATTGGTGTGGACGGGGCTCCTTGAGCAGAAGGAGGAGGTCGATTACTCCAACATCCCCGACATTGTCTTCGACGCGCGTCAGTATGAGAACAAAACATACAACGTGCGCTACGACGCCGTTACCAGCAACGCCGACGAGCATGCGTTCCTCGACGAAGATCACGATCACGACGCTATGTACATTCACACAGATGGGTTATCAAAAGAACACGCGGATATAAACGCGTTTCAGAGCACGTACGACCGGTGGGTCACGCTGTATTATACCACGTCCCCCGTGGCGGGCAAGCCGATCGAGGTGACGCCCGGCATAGAGCCCTTTATCACAAAAAGCGATTTGAACGCGCCGGAGGGCTACCGCCCGCTGACGCTGATCAACGGCGTTTCCGCCGAGAACGTCAACAGCGTCGAGGTGTCTTTTCAGGATGAAGAACGCGGCAGACCCGCCCTTTACGTCTTCTTTGCCGGCGAATATGCCGGAAGAGGCAGCGGCGGTATCGTCGCCGACGACGGAAGATACGTCACAAACGTGCGCTTCTCGTATTCCAAGAAGCGGGAGGACGCGATCAACCTTCTGAAAAAAGAGGGCTACACGTTCATAGATATGAACCTTACGCCCTACGACGGCTACACCTTTATCGGCTATCAGCTCGGCGACGAGGGGGGCGCCGTAAGGGATATCCGTATCTCCAACAGCGGGATGGACACCATCGTTTTCGGCGACGCCAACTACGCCAAAACGGGAGCGGAAAACAATACCGGGGTCACGCCCGACGGATATGCGATTTACCAGACCAAGGAAGAATTCGCCGGAACGCCGATCGTGGGGATCTCGGTGCAGACCGAGCGGCTTGCGCCGGGCTCCGGTATGGAGCCGGTATGCCTGTTTTCCGGCGGCGACGCCGTTGACGTCAGCGCAAAGTGGAGCGACAACATCCTTGAAACGGATAACGACAACGATGCGGATTTCTTCTTTGATCATGACACCATATATTGTTACCAGTGGTCCAGCAGGAGTTATTCGTACGATTATATCAGCCAGGATGACCCCGCAAACGGCATTTACGTCTATTTCCAGCCGAAGGTGCAGTACCGCGCCGAAGACGCGGATGGGAATCCCAACGAGCGCTATGTGGCTGGCTTTTCCTACTTCCTTGCGGGCAATGAAATAACGAAAGACAGCCGCTTTGGCTCTAACTATGAATTTATGCAGACCTTCGCCCGTGAAAACGGCTTTGAGCTTCTCACTGAAAACGGCGAGCCGATGCGCGTGATGTCCGATCAGGCGGGGGAGATGACCATGGCTACCATGTGGCGCGACGTCGGCGGTTATCCGGTGGATACCTATAGATTCGACCAGTATCACAGCGTTCACTACAACAAAGTTGCGGCGCAGGGAGACCACGGTCTGATCACCGCTGTTGCGTTGACCGGAAACTCACGTTTTTTATATGAGCGCCTCTCACGCGCGCAGCCAAAGATGATCTACCATACCGCGATGTATTTCGGCGTGTCGTATACCTACAACCCCTATCGGGCGATCACAGGCATATCGGGACTTGTCACACCCTATACCGAGACCACCAAGCAGCTCAAATACGGCGGTATGAAAACGCCGGCAGGCACCTTCCAGCCGTGCAACGTCAGCATTCAGGGCTGCCCCACGTTCTCGGCGGGCATTACAGCGGGATATTACTATCCGTCCTGGATGAGCTTTCCGCTTTATACCAACTATGAGGCAAGGCAGAAATCCGGCCTCTCCTGGACGACGACTGAGGATATGGAAATTCTGTCGCGTTATCTTCTGACCGCCGGGCCGCGCAAGGGCGTGAAGCCGCTGAAAGAGAGCGATATCGCCTTCCGCATGACGGAAAACCCGGGGCAGATGACGGGCTTTGTGCCGCTGTGCGACCTGCGCACGCCGGGCGACTACGATCACCCGCTGAATCTGGCGCTCGATACGACGAATAAGGGCTCGAAATACCTGTATCTCTATATCAGAAACAACGCCGGCGGCAGGGAGGGCGACAACGTCACGTCAAACGTTTACAGCGCCAAAAAATACGTGGCGGCGGTATTCTGCGGCGTAGGCTCCACGCCCGAGGAAGCGATCGGTAATCTCTACGGCAACGCCGTCTCTTCCTGGGCGAGTTTAGCCGCGGGGCACAAAGATATTTCCGCGACGCCGCTTGTGACGGAATTCGACGAGATCATTCCGGTCGATCTTTCCTCCGAGCATCCCTGGTACGAGCTGTACTGCGGCGATACGAGCGTCAAGAGCCTGAAAAACGGCGAATGGGTGTACGGCAACGAAATGGCGCACTACCGCTGGGAAGGATACTCCAGGGAAGACGCAAAACCGGTGGACGAATACGAAAAGAGCTTCAACTGCGCCTATATCGGCGTCGTTCGTACCGACGATAAGGCCGGAGCCGCTTATGGCCTGCTGAAATACTATACGGGCGCGGCAAAGGCGCCTTCGACCCTTTCCACGGGCGGCACAAAATGCTATCTTGCCGGCGGTCCGGTAAAATCCAAAGAGGGCAGCTATTTCCTCTATTACTCACCCAACACAGGCACCGCAAGCTATCAGGCGCCGATCACGGGGCTGCATATCAGCGACGAGATGTTCATCAACGGCTATAACACGTCCTTCACCGTAAGCGAGTCGGACCGTGTGAACAACGAGCTTCCGAAGTACGGACAGCTTCGTATGCGCACGGATGAATACAAGTACATCCACCTGGGCTATGAACGCGCCGAGTTGCCGTATTACGAACAACTGTATCTCGGTGTGGGCAATACGAAGGAAGAAGCGTATGCCGATATGGTCGGCACAACAAACGCCTATGGCGCCATGGACGTTGACTGCAACTACAATTCCTTCTCCAAAAAGTGGATCGCCATAGGCTACCGGCGCACCGCCGATAAGAGCAGCGCCATCCGCGACGTATTCCTTTATTCCGGCGATAATCCGGCTGAGCAGATCCGTATCGCGGGCGGATACACCGTAAAACAGGAAAAGGTCGTGGTCAACGGCAGGTACGTAAAACAGTGGGTGTTCAAGGATTACGCCGATTCCAAGGGCGAGGGAGTCCCCTACAAGCTGCTCAGGCACAACCTCAAATCCGGCGCGGAGATCGTTTCGCTGAACGAGGGAAACGGCGGCCCCGGCCTTTACCTCTATTACACCACGGCAGCGGCCTACTGCGAAAAGACGAAGGAATCCGAGGTCATGCCGATCACGAACATCTGCTTCGCCTACGGCGATATCTCGCCGCGGTATGCGACTGCAAATGACCTCGCGGCTGTTTTTGAGCGCGCGTATTACGGGAATATGACCTTCGACGCGTCCGCGTATCAGGATCCCGTTTGGGAGTGCGTGATGGGCGTTGAGGGGACCCCGGAAAACTGGACGCTGTCGGGCGATGGGGCGCAGCGCCTCTCACTCAACAGCGGCGTCCGTCCGGGGATCGGCGGCAACGGCTGGGACGTCTCCGATAACCGCGTTTATATGTATGTGGACAGAGCGGACAGCAAGTCGAACACGGTCTATCAGGTCCGTGAAAACTGCAAACTGCCTGAGTTCGGCTACTACAGCGCCGAAAGCACCTTCGGTAAACTGCAACAGGCAGACTGACGGACGCTGACAAATATAAAAAAGCATTCCTATGATACGTGAAATTTGACAAAAAAATAATCTCCCAGTTATGATGTAAGTGAAAGAAAAGAAAAACATCAAAAACGAAGGAGATTATTCACAATGAAAAGAGAAAGCCGGATCGACAAGAACCTGAAAG
>JAFRNP010000176.1 GCA_017430145.1 Clostridia bacterium | reverse complement strand
CCCCTATGTCGAATGTGCTAACTTTAAGCTTTTTGATATTTAACCAAAGTTTTTTGGGAGAATATATTGACAAATTTCAAAAATTGAGATAGGAGAAATATCATTTTGCAAAATCCACTTTGACATCTTGCAAGTTCATTAATCTCAAGGAGTATTTCCATACGCGACTTCTTTTCTTTCATTCCATCTTCCTTTCTTTATAAGGGGTTTCAGGGGATTTCTCCCCTGAGCATCCGGCAGGAACTCTGCCGGATCGGAACTTGCCGTACAAGTTCCCTGCTTGTTACGGTATGAGACACGGGGATGGGAATAAATCAGGTAGTCGTTTCCCGTGCCTCATACGTGTCATTTTTCGTTTACACCTCACTTTTCCGGTATTGTTTTTGCCTTGACGCCAAACTGACGTCAAGGGCCTGCGGCGACGGAGACCGTTGGCGTCATTCCCGGCGTTTTTGGCGTCAGGAGAAGAAAGCGTCCATATCCGCGAGTACGCTTTCCTGATTGGTGGCATCCTCTTCCTCGGTCAGTTCTGTAATACCCTGCGTTGGCTTTTCCGGCGGAGTTTCAAACGTAACGCCGCGCAATTCTTCCCTGACGATCTCACGGATCGCAGATAAATCACTGGCCGAGAGAGAGACTGGATTTGCCGCGATCTTTTCTGTTACCGCGTCTACGATGAACCGGTTGATCTTCTTTTCGGGCAGTTGCTTCAAGTATTCCACCGCATACCGTTCTTGTTCCCGGTCAGGATAAAACCGGACGCTTGCACGGTAGGGCTTCATACTTTCTCACGGCTTTTGAGCTTTGTATCCGCGAGATACTCGTATCCCTTTGCCGCGGCGCAGATGTCTTTCATCACGAAATCCCATCCGTCCCGCAAATGGCCGAAATGCTCCAGCAGACAGCCGCCGCCACCGACCACCTGCAATTTCATGGTTTTCTCGTCGTAGCCGTATTCGTGCAGCTTGCCGTAGATCTGCGAAACGTAATCCCGAACGGCGGCTTCCACAATGGCAAGATCGTCTTCATCAAGATCGGCGCTGCCGGTGCGCAGCATCTCTTCGATAAAAGCGTCGTTGAGCTCACGCTGCGTTTTACGGGAGAACGCTTCTTTGATGAAAAGCGCGCATAGATGGGTGCCGAACTTTTCGGTAAACATTTTGTTGAACTGCGGCTTGCCGTTGACGAGCGTCATCACGTTCATCGTGCCGTTGCCGATATCGACGAGCATCTGTACGCCCTTCAGCTTTGTGATATACGGCGCGACGGCGGCGTAGCCCTGCGGGAAGATACTGACGTCGGCGATCTTGATCGTGTATTGCTTCTTCCGGTAGGTGAACGTCACGTCCGTATTTTTCGTAAGATACGCGGCAAAGGCATCCTTTTGCGCGCCGGTCCAGGTCAGCGGCAGACCTGCGGCGATGTGGATCTTTCCCTCGGACAGTCCAAACGTATCCAGTTCCTCAGCGATCCCGGCAAGGGAAAGATGATAAAAATCGTCGTCTTTGACCTTATCCGGGATGAAATCCTTGTGTCCTTCGCCAATCAGATGGCTTTTTCCGCCGTATTCCAAAATGTTCTGCGCGAATGACGATGCGTCTTCTCCGGGGATGATCCCCGTTGGGAAACAATGGTTTGCGGTCTTCATGTTACCGTACCCATGATCCAGACCGATAATCAAGGTATCGTTGTGTTGAATCATTGATTTCTTCCTTTCTGCCTTTCGGCTGTAAAAATGAGATACCTGAAAACTGGGGGCAGGTATCAAATTACAAGCATTGTGACGTGATCATTTGTTTTACGTCACAATATCAGACCTGTTCGAGCAAAAAAATATCCGGCGGGTGAAGGACGTAAATTCTTGCGTTGAGTCCCTGCCCCAGCCGGATGCGCCGGATGAATTGACGCTGCTCCAATTCACGGAAAGCGTTGATCGCCGTCTGTCTGCTGCACGTCAGCGCCTGCATCGCTTTTTCCACCGGCAACTCACAGTATATGCCGCCGGAATCGTCTTGTCTGTGCATTGCAAGCGCTTTTCGGTATTCTTCCAGTATCAGAGGGAACAGCAGCTTTGCCGGTTTGGAGAGATTCTCCGCGCGGGACCGGTAGTAGAGGCTTTCGGGGATCAGATAAACGTCTGGTTTGTTGTGGTTCACGGTGCCACCTCCTTTCTTTTTTTCGGGCAACAAAAAAAGACGTCTGCAAAAACAAACGTCTTCTTTTTACCCTTCCATGTATAGACCGGAACGGGATCAGCACAAGTATTCCAATGATCCGAAAGAAAATGAAAGATTTTTAGTCCGTCTTTTTACCGTTCCATATATAGACCGACACAAAACGCGAAAAATATTCCACTTTTCTGAAAATTTTCAAAATATCATGTTTTTTTGAACAGATACAGGATCTTTTTGATATCCGGATCGAATTTCAGCAGCGCCCTTTTGATTATTTTAATATGCTTGCTCACCATCGGCTGTCCGATGCCAAGCTTATCCGCGATTTCCTGCTGCGTGTATTTTTGCAGCAGCAGCTCCGTGATTTTGCGGTCAGTTTCGTCAAGCGTTTTCAGAAACGCATCCAGGTAGGCGCTTCCTGCCACCAGTTCCTCCACGGACACTTGATTCATTGCCGCCGCGCGAAGATCCGGATCATGGATATCATCCTGAAACAGAACAACGGTAACCTTCGCACGGGTATGGAACATTTTCCGGTAAGCGTCTTCCCGCGCGTGGTTTTCCGGACGGGTGGAGAAATCCGTTTCCTGCGGCACGTTTTTGGATAAGGTAAACAACTCCTTAGCTTTTTGCCCGGCGATCATGATAGCCAGCTCCTGCGAGATCACGTCGTCCGCCCATCCGTCCAGTGCCGCGGCGGACGCCTCCGCAGGCATATCTTCCGTTGTTGCGCCGAGTTCTTCTGCTTTTGCTTCCAACGCTTCATTTATGCCGGAAAAGACGGTTTTGAAGTAGTTTTCAAACAGAAGATCCAACAACGGGTCGTCGTATTCGTCTTCCTCCGGCCCGTTTTCGGGATTTGGCTGAGCCACATCTGTCTCAGCATCGGCTGCCGCTACGTCAAACAGCGCGCGGATATTCGGTGCGAGCGCCTCCGTAAACTGTGCTATGACGGCGGCGTCCTTATATTTTAAAAGCGTCGGCGGGTGATCCTCCGTATAATTGCCAGAGAAGTATTTAACGCCCTCCCGCCGCATTTCCTGATCCCAGGCGATCTTCATGATTCTTTGTGCTTGGTTATATAGAGCCGCGCCGTTCTTTTTATCGGCAAGGTAACGTGCCGAAGCAGGGATTTTTGTTATGTCGTTTTTCCCGGAAAGCAGAGCCTGCGCCACCTGGGCGTCAATCGCGCCGTTCAGTCCCAAAAAACCGAGGTCAAATTCCTGTGCCATTATGAACCCTCCTGATTTACTCAACAAAGCAAACAAATGTTCCCTTGGTCAATAGGATATCATGGCAGGAGGAAATTTGTCAAGGAAAACCGTCGAACAATTGTCCCTTACTTAGGACTTTGTTTCCACCCACTTATTTAGACAAAAAGGTGCAAAAGGTGCCACAATAGATTTGTGGTTATGATTTATTTCGTTTTCAACATCAAAGTATCAGAAGGGGAAGTCATCTTGTGGAGAAAGCGGTTCCGGTTCATCTCCAAACCAACGGTTCAGGGTCACAAAGGAATCCCACAAAATCGCTTCTTCTGTCACAAAGAGCTCGTATTCGGGCTTTACATCCAGCGGCTCGCGGCGCTTGTCGAACAAAACCCTTGTGCGAAGTCCGTTGGTGAGATCGATGCGGTACAGCCACACCTCATATCCGTCCGAATCCTCCAGCGCTGCCAGCGCGTCGTCAAGGCATGTGTTCAGGTCGTAATAGATCCCGCGGTTATCCAAAAGCAGATCAATTTCCGGATCGTAATAATTATAGGCGATCTGCCCGTCTTTATCATAGAATTCCCGCAGCAGATGGTCCTGCAGGGCCATGTAGTCCCGTAAGAAGGCGTGTACACTCTCCCGCGGGGCTTTCCATTTTATAAAAGGAATCGCCTCGTCCGGCACGTTTTCAATGATCTCCCGCCACGCGGCGTGCTTTTGCGCCAGCGGTTCGGAGCGACTCCAGACGTGATACGCCGCCGCAAGCGCGCCGCTCATGTAAAGTGGATTGTTCTCATTTCCTGCATATCCCCATCGTCTGTGTTTGTACCGGTTGCCGCTTCATCGGGTTTGCTTTGTGTTTCAGCATTTGGTTTCGCCGTCATTTCCCCATCCGTTGTTTGTATTGCCGCATTGGTTTCCTTTGTTCCGGTCTGACCGGCGCAGGATGAAAAACAAATCGTTATCAGGCAAACCGAAATCAGGATGGAAATGACTTTACCGGAGCGCTTTCCCGAACGCATACGATTCCTCCAGTTCGACCAGATGGTGATTTGCTTCCCCGGTATCGTTGATACCGCCGCAGAACAATGATCCGGCAAATTCAGCTTTCTCAAAGCAGTCGATCCATCCCTGCAAACCGCTGACGGCTTTTTCCGGAACGTATTCCTCGTCCTCAGCCGCTGTTGAAAGCATATACACCTTGCGGAATCTGTAATCGGACGAGTATAACGGATTCAACCGGTCGAGCAGGGTTTTCATCTGCCCGCTCATCTCGTAATAATAGATCGGCGTGACAAACACCAGCGTATCGGCGTTCTTGACCTTTTCCACGATTTTGACGGCGTCATCTTTCAGAACGCATTGCTGCGTCTTCTGACAGGCAAGGCACCCGATACAGAATTTGATCGTTTTCCCTTTCAGACTGATAACCTCAACGTCGTGTCCTGATTCTTTCGCGCCTCTGATCAGTTCTTCAGATAGCCTGTCGGAATTGCTCCCGGATCTGAGACTTGTTGTAATTATGCATACTTTGCTCATTTCAGATTCTCCCTGCTTGTTATTGTTCGTTTTCGACCTTATATATCAGATAGTCGAGACAGCGGAGTTCCTGCTCCGTGAAGTGAATCTCATCCAGTAGTCCCTGTCTCTGTTTTTTCAGCTTTTGAAGCATCTGTGCAGACAGCCCGAATTCGGCAAGCGCGATGCATTCCGCGGACAGTTCGGCAGAACATCCGGCGTCCGCCAGATTCTGCCATAGCATTCCTTTTCGGTCGTTTACTGCCGCCATTCGTAGCGTTCCTCCTGTTTTTAAGCGCTGAACCCCGCAGTCAATGCTTTGAAAAACTGAAGGATTCGCCGGATGAACTGTCTGATCATCTCAATAATACTGCCTGTGTCTGCGCTTTGTCCTTCATCCGGTGCGTTTGCGGTATCGGAACGAAGCGATAGCGTCATCGTCAGATCCTTCCCGGAGAGCAATATTCTGAGCGTTTCACTGTCTGCATCGCGGACGGTACCAAGCCGCGTGTAGCTGTATCTGTTTGTTCCGTAAAACACGCAGATCGTATCGGCGTTATACAGCAGCACGTCCCCCGGCTGCGCGGTGATGGAAGTATCCTGCGCGGTGAGCTTTCTGCCGATACTCCCGTACTGTTCGAAGCTGTTCCCGGTCATGCTGATCGTCAGATCGCCTTGCTCCAAAAGATCCTTCAGTTCCCGCGCCGCAGCGCTGTCGGCAAGATCCACCGTCAGGCAGGCGTCGTCCGTGCGGATATAAAAAACGTTTTCTTCCGCTGCGGCGTTCGCCGATATCATCGGGAAAAGCTGAGCAAACAGGATCACAGCAAACAATAACAGAGCTGCGATTTTGTAAACGCCCCGAACGGTTCCCGCAAAACATTTGTTGATGATGATCTTTTGCATGGTCTGCTCCTCCTACGCTGTTGCGCCGTTTCATTTCAATACCATGATACCATCAGTCCGCATAAATGTCCAATAGCTATATTGCATTTGTAGTTATTCTGTGATAGAATATCTTACAGAGGTGAATCAGATGGAGATCCGTGTATTGCGATATTTTTTGGAGACGGCGCGCGAAGAGAATATGACGCGCGCGGCCCAGCGGCTGTTTATTTCACAGTCCACCATGTCAAAGCAGCTAAAGGAACTGGAGAACGAACTTGGCGCTAAACTGTTCATCCGGTCCAACTACAGTATCAGGCTCACAGAGGCGGGAATGCTGTTGCGTGACCGGGCGGAGGATATTCTCTCCCTGGTGGATAAAACAGAAGCTGAATTCAAATCACTTGAAGAAACAAACAGCGGAGATATCTTCGTCGGTGCACCGGAGTCCGAAGCCATGTCACTGTTTGCAGAAGCGGTATATTCTCTGCAGAAGAACTATCCGAAGATCCGATGCAACATTTACAGCGGAAACCTCTCTGATGTCTGTGAGCGGCTTGATAAAGGATTGCTGGATTTTGCCATCGTCATGAGCTATGTAGATCTCTCAAAATATAATTATCTCCCCATGCCCGCCAGTGAAACGTGGGGCGTTATCATGCGGAAAGACGATCCGCTTTCGTGCAGATCGTCCCTGTCGGTCGATGATTTAAAAGAGCTTCCTCTGATCTGTTCCCGGCAATGGATCGATCAGGAATTTCCGCAGTGGTTCGGGACGGATACCGGCAAAACGAGAATCGTCGCAACGTATAATCTTGTATTCAACGGTTCTGTTATGGTCAGGGCCGGGATGGGCTATGCTGTTGTTCTGGACAAGCTGGTCCTTACGGGTGATGAAAGCGACCTTACTTTTATACCGCTGTCAGGGGTTCCGCAAACCGAAATGTATGTGATCTGGAGAAAATACCAGACATTCACACCAATTGCAAACCTGCTGTTACAGGAACTTAAAACACGTCTCTGCTAAGGGGGGGTGCAAATGAACACCCAGGGGGTTGCAATTCTATCAATATTTGCGTTCTTTGCCACGTTAAGTGGACGCTGATTTCCGGCGTCCGCTTTTCGTTTTTATCTGCGCGTTTTTTTCAAGTTTCCTTACCGTTTTCCTTGCGATTTTTTTCCGCCATACGCCCGCCGTATCTTTCGGTGGGATTTTTCAATACACCCTCCCAGAACAGGGCTGAAATGTCCGTATAGTGAAGGGCAAAAAATATCAATGGGAGATCAACAGAATGCTTCTGATTCAATATGATTCAGAGACGTTGTTGCAACATCGCAATTATTCACTGTTAAGACCAAGGAAACGTATAATTATTAACCGGGGAAAGGGGTTCACCTCCTCTCCCCGGTTGATTCATATTACCCCGCATCTCCTCTTCCGTCAACGGCATTTTTGCCCAAGTATCATCATCTTCGTACCACCAGCTTTCGGCAATGTGGTCGGTCAGGTTGCCGGATTCGTCGAAGCAGTCGATTTTGCGGTGAAAGTCACCGTTGAGGAAGATTTGCACCTTCAGCCGGCCGCCGATATCAAAGATCACGATTTTATCCACCAGCATCCGGAGGTTTGCGTCGCTGACGGCACCGTCGGCAACGATGGAGTCCAGCAGTTCCATACTCTTTTTCATCTCCTTTTTCCGCTGACGGACCGTTTCGTCAAGGTTTTTGAAATCCTCTATCTTCGTTTGCAGGTCGGCGATGTCCCCTTCGCAGTCGGCGATCATTTTGGTGTAGATCTCCGCGTGACCGGGATCGCGGATACGTTCCAGCAGTAGTCCTTCCAGATCCTTTTTGCGCACCGCGACGCTGTTTTCCATCTTCTGCAGCTTCTTTTCCGCGGAAGGACGGTGCGCCAGCCAGTTTTTCATTTGCCGGTCCACCTGGGCGAAATTGTCCTTCGCGTACCGCTTCAGGTCCAACAGCTCCTGATAGATCAGGTCGTCCAGCACCTCCTCCCGAATGGTATGCGGTGTGCAATGCGATTTGCCGTAACGGTGATTGCCGTTGCAGGTGTATTCGTACCTGTCCGGCTTGTCGCCCCATTTGCGCGTCCGGCAGACGAAGGCAGCGTTGCAGTCGCCGCATTTGATCAGCCCCGCGTAACGGTGGCAGGGCTTGCCGGCAGAAGCGCGGACGTTGCGCTTCGGTTTCTCGGATAAAAACAACTGCGCCTGCTCCCATATCTCTCTGGATATGATCGCAGGCACAGCGTTTTCGTGTCGGTATTGTTCCTCCGGCGGAATCTCTTTTTTGATGTGATTGATCTTGCTGACGTACGTCTTGTGGCAGACGAGCGTTCCGCAGTAAAACTCGTTTTGCAGGATCCGTTTGACCGCCGTGTTCTCCCACAGAGAGAGCTTTACGCTCTTCGGCGCGTCCGGCTTCGGCGGCTTTTCCCCTGCCCGGTTTGGCGTATAACCTCTGTTTCAGCGCCCCCGGCGAGGGGACTCCTTCTTCGTTGAACATTTTGGAGATCGCCTTGATCCCGTAGCCGCCGACGTACAATTCAAAGATCCTGCGCACGATGGCGGCGTGGTCCGGAACGATCCTGATTTCGCCGCTGTTTTTGTCCTTAAAATAACCGAAGGGCGGCACCACCACGATGCCGTCCTTCTGCTTTTGCTCATATCCCGCGTGGATCTTACAGGCGAAATCGCGGACGTACATATCGTTGAACAATCCCTTGAAGCCGATCATCAGATCGTCCGCATCCTTGGAGGTATCGAAGTTTTCCGTCACGGAAAGCACCCTGACCTCGCGCTCCCGCAGGAAATCCAGATATATCGCCGTATGCGTCCGATGCCGTCCGAGTCGGGACATATCCTTGACGATCACCGCGTCGATCCGTTTTTCTTCCACCGCCGAGGTGATTTCTTCAATCCCGGGACGGTTGAAGTGCATCCCGCTGATGTTGTCGTCGAAGGACTCGCCGACGATCTCATAACCGTTCTTTTCGGCGTACTCCCGGATCAGCTGCCGCTGGTTTTCCAGCGAATTCATTTCCTGATCGTCGTCGCGCGAAAGCCGCGCGTATAACTATACTCTCATTCACATTATCCTTTCCTGTTTTTCCCGGCAGGCGCGCAACATGGTTGCATCGCCCCTTCCGGTACGCACAACAATACCACACAACCTTTTCAATATCGTGGTCATGGTATCACACCTCCTGTCAGCGCAACACAATACCACACCTTTTCGCGGAAGTCCAGATTTTTTTTGTTGGATATGAGATCACGCGATACAATAACATATCCGCGAGCCTGGCTTGCGTGAACCCTGCGTCGCTTCGCAGCTTCATAATGATTTGACCGGTCTGCATTTCATAATCACCCCTGTCTGCGATCCTATTGTATCCCGAATACCCGAAATGCACAAGGGACAGAATGCTACAGCCTGAACACAGAAAAGCCTCCGGCGCGGGGAGGAAGCCGCCGCCGGAGGCCTTAAGGCGCAGATGACTTATAATTCAGTAAACATGAATTCTACATAATCCCTATTTCCCAAACTTGATATTTAAGTCCTCGTTTAATGTCAGCGCAACGCCTTTTTTGATAATACCATCGCCGATCTTAAAGGTAAACTCGTCGGGAATGATCTCACTGGACAGCTCATACAGCATGATTTCCACCAATCCGGCAAGCACACAGTTTGCCACATCATTTTTTACGTCGTTGCCTGTTTTGTAATCCAAACCGATATCTTCCGCAAAACGTTCTTTGATGTATTCCCGATAGTTTACGGCAAACGCTCCGCCACGCTGCTCCAGAACTAATGGGACGAGATACTTTCGATTCTCCCGGAACATCTTCCGCATTTCTATCATGACCTGCTGAAAGTCGCCCTTATCCCGGTTCCTGCTCTCAATCGTGGAAACCAGCAGATTCATCATCCGCGTTTTGATCTCTGCCAGAACATCATCGACCCATTCATAATAAAAATAGAAAGTGGACTTATGGATGCCGGCTTTTTCGATGATTTTCTTTACCGTTATCCGCTCATTCTTTATCATCAAATCCCAGTAAGCGTCTTCGATTTTGGCCTTCGTGCGCTCTCTGGCTTCTTTATATTGACTCATGAAAGCAGCTCCTTCATTGTGATATTGTTTATTTTATCACAAAATCCGACTCTGTGTCTATATTTGACCAGTGCTTTTTTCTGTTATCGCGGTAAAATATAAACAGAATCTGTGAAAGGAGGAAAACGCCATGTTCGACGAAAAGGTTGCAAGCGCCGCTTGCGGAACGACAGATCCGACTCCTGCGCCTGCCTGCGGAACTGCAGATCCGACTCCTGCGCCTGCCTGCGGAACTGCAGATCCGACGCCGGCGCCTGCTTGCGGGACGAAAGATCCGGACCCCGCACCTGCTTGCGGAACAAAAGACCCGGAAGCAAAGTAAAAAGCAAGGCGTCAATTCCGGATGAGTTGACGCCTTCGTTTTTATCAAGAGGCATTTTAGTATGAAGAGTTATTTTGCGATCCAATGGCACATCACTGATGTATGCGATCAGCGATGTAAGCATTGCTATATTTTTTCCGAGGGACACCCTGCGCTCGTCACAATGCCTTTCGATGATATGGTCCATGTCACGAATCAGATTATCGACTTCTGCGACAGAATCAACAGAACACCGTATATTTATCTTACGGGCGGCGATCCGATCCTTCACCCGGACTTCTGGAGATTACTTGAATACTTTCATAAAAAAAGCTTACGTTTCTGCATCATGGGGAATCCCTTCCACCTGACTGCGGACGTCTGCAAAAGAATGCATGACCTCGGCTGCGTCAAATATCAGGTCTCCCTTGACGGTTTGGAAAAAACGCATGATATGTTCCGCAAACCGGGCAGCTTCAAAGCGACGCTTGAGGCAATCCAACGCATTAAAGCGGCGGGAATGTGGGCGGCGGTCATGTCCACCGTTTCCAAAACAAATCACAATGAGATCCCTGCCCTGATAGATTTGGTCGACGAGCTTGGCGTTGACGTATACGCGGTTGGACGTTATTGCCCGACAAGCATTGAAAAGGCGTATGATCCCGATATACATATGACCCCACAGGAGTACAAGGCGTTCATGGACAAGTGCTATGAGCGTTACACGGCACACAAGGATTCAAAAACGACTTATCAGCTGAAGGATCATCTGTGGACTTTATATCAATACGAAAAAGGGTTGTTTCACCCGGATGAAAAGCTCCCCGCCAATGCCATTGTTGATGGCTGCAACTGCGGCCGTAACCACGTGACGATCCTGCCGACGGGAGACGTCTACGCCTGTCGCAGAATGGAATCAAAGATCGGATCGGTGATGGAAACAAGCCTGTATGACCTGTGGACTTCAACAACGTTTGACGTCTACAGACAGTATGATAGATTTGTAAAATGCAATAAATGCAAGCTGAAGGCATACTGTCGCGGCTGTCCGTCCGTTACTTACGGATACACACATAATATGTACGATGCAGATCCGCAGTGCTGGATGGAGGTTGAAGAATGAAAGCTGTCGTCTTAAAGGATATTACAAACAGCGACGATATTGTCCTTGAAGAACTTGAAATGCCGAAAGCCGAAAAAGGGTGGGTGCTTGTAAAGATATTGGCCTTTGGCATGAATCACTCGGAGCTTGTCCTTCGCGTCAATGAAATTCGTGCGGATTATATCAAAAAGCCGATCGTACCGGGCATTGAATGCGTGGGCATTGTTGAGGACTCCCTTGACGACGGTTTTGCGAAAGGGGATCTGGTCTGTTCTCTGATGGGCGGACTCGGAAGGAATTTTAACGGTTCCTATGAAGAATACGCCATTCTGCCTGTGCAGAAGCTGTTTCACATTTCTTCAAATCTTGACGCAGAACACCTTGCGGCGATCCCGGAAACTTTTTTCACGGCGTGGGGCTCCTTGTTTGAATGTCTGAATTTGCAGCCGTCCGATATCCTTCTTGTCAGAGGCGCCACCTCCGCGCTGGGCTATGCCGCCATGCAAATCGGGGCGGCGCTCGGATGCAAGGTGTACGGCACAACGCACAAAAGAGAAAAAATGCACCTGATCACCGATCTCGGCGGTGAAGCCGTCTTCGATCCTGCCAACAAACTGCCGGACGGATTCTACGCGAATAAGATATTGGAGCTGATCGGCCCGAAGACCATCAGAGATTCTCTCCGCCATCTCTACCACGGAGGAATCGTTTGCAATACCGGGATTTTGGGCGGAGAATATTCCTTGAACGGATTTGATCCGATCAAGGAAATCCCAAACGGATGCTATCTCACCGGATTCTTCTCAAACTATCCCACGCAGGCAACAATAGATAAGATTTTTGCTTTTATCGACGAGCACAACATTACGCCTTTTATAGGAGCATCTTTTAAGTTTTCAGATATAAAGCAGGCTATCAAAGCGCAGGAAAAAGGTGTAGATGGAAAGATCGTCGTCGTGATGGATGCCATGCGTCATGTATAATATCGGCTGGCTATTAGCTTATAGGAATCAGTTACGATTGTGCTGTTGATCGGCGGTTTCGCAGTGCGCCATCGTATGCTCAACGAGCGCGTCGATCTTCGTGACGCCGACCTCGATCAGGCCTGTTTCAAGCGTGCCCTTCAGCGGGTCGGTCCATTCTCTGCCAATGCGGTCAAATCCGAGCAGCATCCCCAGCACGGAGCCGACGGTGGCGCCGTTGCAGTCGGTATCGAATCCGGCCTGCACCGCAAGGCACACGCTTTTTCCGTAATCTTTTTCGCCGTAAAGGAGGGACGCTGCGACGATCATCGCGTTGGAGATCACGTGGCACCAGCCGTAGCCTGTGTGCTCGTCGAATTCCCTGTGGATCTGCGCAAAAACGTCCTCGGCGGGAACGCCGGTTTTGTACGCGTTCAACACGTAGGAAAGCCGATCGTGCAAACGTGTGGCATTCGGGATATACGCCATGCCGCAGCGAAGGACGTCTTCCACATCGTCGCTCACCGCCGCGCGGGCAAGCATGGCCGCAACGAACATCTCGCCGTAGATTCCGTTTTTCACGTGAGAAACCGAAGCGTCCCGCCACGCCATATCGGCGGCAAGATCCGGCCGGCCGGGGTTGATATAGCCGAAGTAATCCGCGCGGATCTGCGCCCCGATCCACTCTCTGTAGTGGTTTTTGTACGTTGCTGTGTCCGGCGGGCGATAACCGCGCAGATAGTTCAGGTACGCCACGCGCTCGGCGGTAAAACAGGCCTTCGGCGGCATCCACGCCGTCCAGGCGGAGAGGATATCATCGGGCGTGAAATCCCTTCCGTATCTGTCAATGATGCGCTGCGCCATCACGGTATAATTCGTGTCGTCGTCGGAGGGCGCCCGGTCGACGTTGTCAATAAAGCATTTTCCCCGCAGCGGGAAACGGTACTTTTTGACAACGTCCTCCGTCATTTCCGCGTTCAGCGGCCAGCGCCGCATCGGGAAGTTGCCGGTTTCCATCAGCAGCGGGATCAGCTCGTCGGTGCGGATCCCCTCCAGCGGCTTGCCTAAAAGGCAACCGGCGATCCTGCCGTACCACGCGCCGGCGATCCGTTCCTTCAGATCCGCTCCCGGCGTTTTGTCGGTATACCCGCCTTCGCTTAGGGCAAAGATCCCCGCCCGGTCGGAGGGTTCCTTATACGGATATCCCCGGCGCTTTTTCGTGCCGAGCAACATTTCATAAACCGTATCGGCCAGCGCTTCCTTGTGGAAGGACGGCGGCAGCGCGGCGACAGCATGGATCAGATCCGCATACGGGTCGATATCGATTCCCTCGTCCCGGCATTGGTGCAGCTCTGTTTCCAGGTCATACGAATAGAACTCAGCGTCGTTCAGCGCCCTGGACGTGGGCAACTCTTTTTTCCTTGCCATGATAATCCCCTTTCGAGTACGGATTCTGTCTTGACGTAATCGTATTATACAACATTTCCGATAGGCAGACAATACTGAAAAGTTTCTTGCTCAACGCAGACGGCACAAAATCATACGAATCCGGGATGAAATTCTACCACAGCGGATGCCATGTTTTTATCAGGGATATATAACCAAGGTCCGTAGCAGTTTTATTTACAAGAAAAAGAAACGGATCATTAAAAAAGCGCCAAAAAAGGATCTCCGTTTATAAAATGATACAGAAGCCCGTTACGGATCAACCGTTTTTAAGTAAAATGGATTTCCCGTATGCCGTGGTAGAACGGTTGCCGTTCTGTTCAACGCAATAATTATTTTGATTCAGGAAAACAGAGAACCGGGCTCCCCGTATGCGAACGTCGCGCAGCGACATTTCCTTTGCGGGAGGCGCAGCCGGTGCGACGCGGATTTGGCCGCTTAAGGAAACGGATATGCCGAAGAGGCCGAAAATAAACATCTCCGCGCCTGCTGCGGCGCCGATGGTTGCCTGTAAGGGCGTGTTTTCACGGTATTCCATGGCGTTGGCCACAAAGGAATCGCCCCAATATGGCGTTCGTTCCCCCCACCATAACACGCGGGAAAGCAGATCATTGGCCTTTTCGGTTTCGCCGATCCGGTAAAGCTGCTCCAGAATGACCGGAACAAAAAGCGAGCAGATACCGCCGCCTCCGTTGTCAATATCAATCTGGTCGTAGGCGGGATCGAGCTTGCTCATGCTGTGCAGCCCGAAATCGGAAAGAAATTCCGTATCATTCAGATGGGACAGCAGACCGGCCCTTACTTCATCATCCAGCACGGGCGAATTCAGCACTTTAAACATTTGCACGGTATACCGGTAATCCTTTTCCCTGCCCGGCGCTTCCACAAAGGCGAACCATTGCCGTTCTTCATTCCATAACCGTTCCTTTACGGCGCGGTACACTTCGTTGGCCTTCCTGCGCAGATCGTCGCCGTTGGGCCCCGCCAGCTCCCGGAGCGCCGCTGCGCGATAGTAGGTCAGACACCGCCGCAGATTTAAATCCGGCATAACCCCGTGATAGGAATATCCTTTTTTTAATTCCAAATGGTCCTCGCCTTTTTTCCCGTAATCGATCAGCGCTGCGGGATCGGCCGGATCTTCCCCGAACCGGGCGTGAAAAACGGCGTGTTCCAATATCGTTTTGCCCGCCACGGTTTCAAAAAGGAAATCAGTATCCCCTGTCAGCGCAAGGCAGTAGTAAATCATATACACGATTTTTTCCTGATTGATCTGATACCAAGGCCCCGCGCCGCTGCCATCCAATGGTGTAACGGCGTAGTGCGCGGAAAGATCGATCCGCAAGAAAGAGCGGATCGCGTCTTTCAGGCTTTCCGGTTCAGTAAGCGCCAGCAGCTTTGCCGCCCCCGCAAAATCCCAAAGATAGGAACACATGCATCCGCCCGTTGTTCCGCCGGTGCTGTAATAGGGCAGCGAAAGCAGCGACGGATTCTCCCAGCGATTGGTAAGCAGTACAGCCAATGATCTGTAATAGAATTGCGTATAGCGTTCATCCGCGCAGCCAAACGCCGGAAGCGTGCTTTTCAGTTGTGTTTCCCTGTCGTCGATCCAGCGGACGGCGGCGTCTATCCAAGCCGGATATTGATTGCGGACTGCTTCGGCCTCCTTCCGGACAGGCTCCGCATCCCCCAAATGAAAAGAAAAATACAGGGTACGCGCTTCACCCGCCGCCAAACACAGCCTTGTTTGCAGGATACCGGCCTGTCGGAACAACCGGAACGCCGGATCGCAGGTCAATGCCATCGCGGCGCCGTCGGCGCCCGCCAGATACACAATCCCGTTCCCGTTCGTCTCCGCCTGAACGCCTGTCCCAGCTAACGGAGGAATGGCAAAGGTCCATTGGCTTGTTTTGGTCGGGCTGCCTGTGAACCACAGTTCTGCCGGGAAGGTAAGTGAACTGTCACTGTTGTTTTTTAATGTGAGCGCCAGAATCACACACTGCTGTGCGGGCGGAACGGCGAAGAAAGCCTCTGTGGCAAGTGCTCCCTGCGTCCCTTCTTCCCAAAGAAGATTCGTCCGCCATTGCCAGCGCGTTGTTTTGATCGTTTCACCGTTCAGCTTTATTTTTGCCGAAAAGCCGGTGGCGGAATACGGCGGCGTTTGAAGGGTATTCACCGTCCCAAGCGTATCATATGGCGTCAGTGCGGAAATACGTGCGCCTGAAATACCGAGATCCTTTGGTTTCAGAATCTCCCGACCCGAACAAAAAGCAAATTGAGAACCGACAAATAACTCCCGGAACATAGAAACCATGTTACCCTCCTTCTTTCTATGCAGAGTGCTGTTCTACAACGCTGCAGCTTTGCAGTTTGATTGTATTTTACAATATCGGGCCCGTCTTTTCAATTCTTCTTACAAAAAATGTCGAATATACAAAAAGTAAAATAGAAAAGATTAAATTTGGGAAGATTGAAATGTAATGCACATATCGCGTCGTATCAAAAATCGGCTGTCACGCGATTGTCCGCGTTTTTTGAGATTACGGCTATAGATGCGCGATAAAGTTAAGAAGACGCCCGAACAGGAGATAAATACCTGTTCTTTTTTATCTTCAATGATTTATGATTTTCGCAAATTTTCTGGTGACGCTGCGGGGACCGATCCTTGTGCCGAAGCTCAGAAGCTTCGGGTAAACGCCGGGATAAGACAGCGCCTTGCCCTTCGCCATCGCCCGTACCCCTGCAAGGGCGACTTCCGCGGCGCTGACGGCGTGACGGAACATGGCGGAACCGCTTTTCATGCCGGCCGCCTTTTCAAAACCGGTTGCCGTCGGTCCGGGGCAGAGGGCCGTCACCGTGACGCCCGTGCCCTTCACTTCCTCCGCGACGGCGACGATCACGAAATACAGGATCACGTTATATAAAACGGTGTTTTCCGGCACGGCAAGTCCGAGGATCCAACTGCATACGCGCTCCTCCACCATAGCGAGAAGGGAGGAAAGAATGCCGCCCTTTACAAGCTGCCACATCAGCCACGGGCTTTCTTTCTCATACCGGTCCGCGCGCCATACGCGCACCATCAGGATGATCGCCGGGATCACGGCGGCCGCGATCAGGAAGAAATTATAGGTCATAATGGGTTCCAGCAAATAATAGAACATAAAGAACGGACTCCTTTCTGATTATCGAATTATGATATTGAACGCAAGGGCGTTTCACCGGGCTTTACGTCGGCGGATATAATACGCAGGATCTGATCCGTCGCCAGGTCCACGTCCGCCCGATCGGCGTGATCCGCCAGATACAGCAGCGAACCGGTCAGGCCCCCCACCCTGTAATACTGCAGCAGCGTTCCCTCCGGCGCGCAAACGCCCCAGTCGAGGAGCTTTTGCTGCATACGAACCGTAAATTCCATGCACAGGCGGAACACGCCCTCCGTCAGCCCGGCCTTTTGAATATTCTGCAGAACGGGATCGCCGAGAAGGGTCTCAACGAACATCCTCCAGTTCTCTCTGCGGAGAAAATCCGCCGGTGAACGCATCCGCTCTTCGTGGGACAGCATATAGTCCCGCATCCGTTTCAGCAGGATCTCATCCTTTGTTTCGTAATTCCGGTAAAACGCCATGCGTGAAACACCGGCCCTTTTGGTAATATCGGTGATCGTGATCTCCCGGTAGGGTTTGTTTTGCATCAGCAGAACAAGCGCCTCATAGATACAGTCCACCGCAAGGCGGTGCGCGCTGTGCTCCTTTTCCACGTTACAGTTTCCCCTCCATTGTCACAGTTTCCGCCGGACAGCTTGACACGCCGCGGCAGAGCCGCTATAATAAATTACGTTACAAATGTAACCGTTGCAAGTGTAACACGAAAAATCTCAATTGTCAATAGGAAAGGAACATAACCATGGAAATGAAAGAAAGACTTGCCGCCTCTCAGGCCAAAATGGATGAGCTGAAGGCCAAAATCAGCGGCGCGGCCGACAACGCGAAAGCCGCACATGAGATGAAAAAGGCGGAGCTGGAAGAAACGCTTGCCGAGATCGACGCGGAGTTTGAGGCGTTTGACGCCGCCGTGGACGCGCAGATCGAAGCAGATCTTGCCGATTTTGACGCCGCCACGGAGCTGATCGCGGAGGAGATCAGCACCGAGATGGACGACGATATCGCCACGATCGAAGGCGATATCGCCGCCGCGAAGGAAAACCGCCGGATAAGAAAAGAACGCGCAGAGAGCAAACGCAATTCCGCCCGCCTGCGCGCGCAGATGAACGTGAACGCCGCCAAGGAGCGCATTGCCGAAAAAAAGAAGGCGAAAGAACAGGCGAAGCGGGAGGATCGCGCGCTGGATCTTCTGGATTACGCCGACCGCTGCCAGGCGCTGGCGATGACCATGACGCTGGACGCCGAGCACGCTATTCTGGAAGCCGCCGAGCTGCTGGCTGAATAAGACGGGTTATCGATGAAACGCATGAACCCCCTCTCATGTCTCTGTGACCGGTTTTAGTCAGCGCATCGCGATAAAACACCCCCTTTCAAAAAGATCTGCCCGCTCCACGCCGGAACGGACAGATCTTTTCCCTTGCCTGCATATACCTGCTTACGCGGGGTCTTTTTTTTCAAAAAACACGCTGTCGGGGCAGCGCAGCCGCAGCGCGTTATGCCGGACGCGGATATCCGCATCTGTGATCTCGCCGCTGGATTCCCCGTCCAGCGTCCAGATCTCGGGCTTTTCGAACCGGAAATGCAGCCGGGATGCCTGAAAATGCAGCATGGTTTCGCCGTCGTATTCGTGTCGCCCCATTTTTTGCAGCAGCGAAAACATTTGCATCGGCGAAGTCATCCTGCGGATGAGCGTCACTTCAAATTTGCCGTCGTTGAAACGCACCTCGTTCTTGTCGTACCGGAACATGCCAGCCGCGGAAAGCGAATTGGTCACCGTACCGAAATAGAAATCGTCCTCCAGCACGCTGCCGTCGTATTCCACGCGGATGTGCTTCGGTTTTAACGCTCTGAGCGTGGGGATCATGTGAAAACCGAAGCCGTTGATCATGTAGGCGCTGTATCCGAATACGTTCTTAAAGCGCTGCGGCGTGGAATAGGACACCGATACTCCCGGCCCGAAGGACGCGATATAGGTAAAGCTGCGGTCATTGAAATCCGCCACGTCACAGGTCCTTGGCTCGGACGTTTTCACCGTGCGCACCGCGTCCGGCATTTTTACGGGGATCCCCACGTTGGAGGCAAAATCGTTGGTGGAGCCAAAGGGGATATAGCCCACGTCCGCCGCGGCGCCGGCCCTTCTGAGACCGCTCACCACTTCGTTCAGCGTACCGTCGCCCCCGCAGCAGACGACGGTATCATAATCCTTGCCGAAGCGGGCTGCCAGTTCTCCGGCGTGCCCGGGGTATGCCGTCGCCATCACGTCCGTTTTTTCGGCGTCGCTGCCGAATTCCCGCAGGATCTCGCCTGCCTTCGGGCGGCGGACGGTCATGCCCGCGCGGGGATTATAGATCATCAGGATCTTCTTTTCTTGCGCTGCCATTGCTTCTCTCCGTTATCATGCGTTCAGGATCTGCATAAACGCTTCTCCCGTGATCGTCTCGTTTGCGTATAGATAGTTCGCCAGATCATCCAGCTTCCGGCGATTGTCCGTGAGGATCTTCCGCGCCTTTTCATGCATTTCCTTCACAAGTGAAACGACCTGTTCGTCGATCTTCGTCTGGGTTTCGGCAGAGCATGTCAGCGCGGCGTCGCCGCCGAGATACTGATTCTGCACGGTTTCAAACGCCACCATGTCGAATTCCTCGCTCATACCGTAGCGGGTCAGCATTGCGCGGGCCAGCTTCGTCGCCTGTTCAATATCGTTGGAGGCGCCGGTCGTTACCGTATGGCAGGCAACCTCCTCCGCCGCTCTGCCGCCGGTGAGCGTTGCGATCTTGTTGAGGATCTCCTCCCGGCTCATCAGGTAATGCTCGCCCTCGTCCACCTGCATGGTATAGCCCAGCGCCCCGGAGGTACGGGGTACGATCGTGATCTTCTGCACCGGCGCTGAATTCGTCTGCTTCGCGGCCACAAGGGCGTGACCGATCTCATGATAGGCGACGATCATTTTCTCTTTGTCGGAGAGGATCGCGTTCTTTTTCTGATAGCCCGCGATCACGACCTCGATGCTTTCCTCCAGATCTGCCTGCGTCACGGCCTTGCGGTTCTGCCGTACGGCGCGCAGCGCAGCCTCGTTGACGATATTGGCAAGCTCTGCGCCGGAAGCGCCCGCCGCCATGCGCGCGATGCGCCCGTAATCCACGTCCGGCGCAACGCTGACCTTTTTTGCGTGTACGCGCAATATCGCTTCTCTGCCCTTGAGATCCGGCAGCTCCACCGGCACGCGGCGGTCAAACCGGCCGGGCCGCGTCAGGGCGGGATCCAGCATTTCGGGACGGTTCGTCGCGGCAAGGATCATTACGCCGGAATTGCCCTCGAAGCCGTCCATTTCCGTGAGGAGCTGGTTGAGCGTCTGTTCCCGCTCGTCGTTGGAGCCGAGCCTGCCGTCCCGTTTGCCGCCGATGGCGTCGATCTCGTCGATAAAAACGATGCAGGGGGCTTTTTCTTTTGCCTGTTTGAACAGGTCCCGTAGCTTCGAGGCGCCCATGCCCACGAACATCTCCACAAATTCGGAGCCGGACATGGAGAAAAACGGAACGTTCGCTTCGCCCGCGACCGCTTTGGCCAGCATCGTTTTTCCGGTGCCGGGAGGGCCGACCAGCAGAATGCCCTTCGGCATGGAAGCGCCGATCCCTTTGTATTTTTCGGGATCATGGAGATAGTCCACGATTTCCGACAGATTCTCCTTTGCCTCATCCTCTCCGGCCACGTCGTCAAAACGGATGCCGCCGGAGGATTTTACATACACCTTCGCGTTGGATTTTCCCATGTTGAACATCATGGAATTGGCTCCGCCCGCCCGCTTCATCAGCTGGCGTGACAAAAGCTGTCCGAGCCCCCAGAAGATCACGATCGGCAGGACCCAGGAGAGCACGAAGCTCAGTATGGGAGAGGTCTCCTCCACGATCTCGCCGGAGAATTTTGCGCCGGAGGCGAACAGGCGCTCCGTCAGCCCCGGATCCTCCAGCACACCGGTTTTATAGATCTGCTCCGAATCCTTCAGCTTGAACAGGATCTGATTGTCCTCGATCTGCACTTCCTCGATTTTGCCGTCCTGCGTCATCTGCATAAAAGCGCCGTAATCCACTTCCTTGATCTGCGCCTTGTAGATCTGCGGCATAACAAGAAGGTTTACAAGCAGAATGACGCATAGAGCGATCCCATAGTAAAAAATCAACGGTTTTTTCGGTTTTTTGACTTCATTCACAGCGTTTCTCCTCCTGTTTTTTTACAAAATATACCATGCAATTATAAACTGAAAAGAAACTGCGGAAAATGACGGGCCGATTTGTTTCTTTTCAGTTTATCTGCGTGTGTTATCCTTTCCGAAGAAAACCGTATGGGAGGGTTCCGGATGAAAAAAAATAAAATGCTGATCAAAACAGCCGTTGCGGTAGCGGGGATCACGCTTACCATATCCATATTGTTCTTCACGCCGCTGTGGGGAACCGCTATTCTGGTGTGCGCCCTCTCCGTTCTGAGCTGCTATGAATTGCTGGTTCCCACCGGCGTCTGTCAAAAGCCGGTTCCCGTAATCGTCTGCCTGCTTACGGCAGCTGCGGTCCCATGGCTGCGGTACTTTGGCGTCGCCGAAACGGGAACGCTGCTGCTTTCTCTGTGTTTGCTGACCTTCGCGTTTCTGTATTCTGCCGCCGCAGGTCAATATCACAACTCAAAAGCCATAGCGTACCTGTTTCTCGCTTCGATTGTTTTCCCGACGTTCTTCTCCCTTCTGCTGCCGGTACTGGACGGCGAAAACGGCAAGCGGCTCATTCTGATCCCGTTTATTGCGGCGTGGAGCGCGGATACCGGCGCACAGTTCGGCGGGAAGCTCTTCGGAAAACATAAGCTTGCGCCGCGGATCAGCCCGAACAAAACCGTGGAGGGCTTCTTTTGCGGGCTCGCCGGCGGCGTGCTGGGTATGGCGGTCTTTGGCTTGGTGATACATATTATGGACCACGACGTTTCGTGGCTCTCCCTGCTGTGCTTCGGGCTGCTCGGCGCGGCGTTCGGCACGGTCGGCGACCTGTTTTTCTCCTATATCAAACGGGAACACGGAATCAAGGATTTCGCCTCGATCATGCCGGAGCACGGCGGCATTTTAGACCGCTTCGACAGCGTTGTTTTTGTGCTCCCGCTGTTTTATGCTTATGTACAGATTGTTTCCTTTGCATAAGAAGGGGCTGTTGCGCTTATAAACTGGAATTTGAACGTGCGCCGGCAGGCATTTAATCGTAGGGCACGTCGAGGACGCCGTGCCCTACGGGGTTTGCTGGTTTCCTTGGTTCCCCGATAGTGGACAATTCCCCTTCAAATTCCAATTTATCGCGCTGTTTTGCACCAAAAAAAGGATCCTGATCTTTATGAGGTCATGGATCCTTTATTTTGAAAGGGAATAAATGCAAAAGCCCCTTTTTCTATTGCGGGATAGTAACTGTAAATTCCGTCTTACCGCCGCTGCTTTTCGCTGTGACTTCGCCGCCGTGGAGATGCACAATTCGCTTCACAACGGCAAGGCCGATGCCGTTGCCCTTCCCGGAATGGGATTCATCCGCCTGGTAGAATTTATCGAAGATATAGGGCAGGCTCTGCTCCGGGATATCTGGTCCCGTGTTTGCAACGTTGACGCGGATTCTGTTATCCGCCTTTTCTATGGAGATACGAAACGCGCAGTCCGGCTCCGAGAATTTCACGGCATTGTCGATCAGGTTCAGCCATACTTGTTTTAATAAATCCTCGTCCGCCTCTATCTCGTATTCGTCGAAGATCAGTTCCGGCTCCAGCCCTTTTTCCGTCCACTTCTTCTCCAGCAGCAATACGCAGTTGCGAATCTGCTCCGAGAGGTTATACCTGTGCTTTTGACTGAGCACGCTCTGATTCTCGATTTTTGAAAGCTGCAGGATTCCCGCCGCCATATTGGAAAGCCGCCCGGATTCTTCCTCGATCACGTCGATGTATTCCCGCTGTTCCTCCGGGGTGAGGTTGCCGCGTTTCAGGAGCTTTGCGAAGCCCATGATCGAAACGATGGGCGTTTTGAATTCATGCGAAAAATTGTTGACGAAATCGGTGCGCAGGATCTCCGTTTTGTCAAGCCTGGCCGCCATCTGATTGAAGCTATCGGTGATCTCAATGATGGTCGGGTGGCTGCTCAAGGGCTTGCCGATCTCGAGTCTCGCCTTATAATCACCCTCCGCCAGTCGGTTGATCGTATTGATCGTTTTATTGATCGGTCCTGTCAGGATCCGGCTGAGCAGGAAGGAGATCCCCGCGCCGACGATGAGGCAAAACAAAATAAAAAGCGCCGTGAGCAGCGGACTGTTGATTGCGCCGGTGATTTCCAGCTTCAATACGCCGGTCCCGCTCAGCGTAATCACAACCGCGGCCAGCAGCAATAAAAACAGAAGCTCCACCGCAAAGGTAACGCCTGCCAAAAGGAGTGTGAGCGCGATTCGTGACTGTCTTTCTGTTTTTTTATTCATTCTTTCTTCACCGCCCTGTAGCCGAGGCCGCGCACGGATTCAATTGAAAACGCGTTCCAGTTTTCAAACCGTTTGCGCAACCGTCCGATGTGCACCGTCACGGTCTCCCAGCCCGTCTCGCTCTCCGCACCCCAAATCTCGTCCATGAGCTGAATGCGGGTGAATATCTTTCCGGGATAAGACAGCAGCTTATACAGCAAAAGAAATTCCTTTTGCGGCAGCGTCTGCATTTCGCCGGAGGCGGAATCCGTGACCGTAAAGCTGTCGTAATCCAGCGTAACGGTTCCGATTACGATTTTCCGCTCGCTGGCAATTTTCGCGCGGCGCAGCAGCGCCTTGATACGCAGCAGCATTTCCGTTTCGTCGATGGGCTTCGTCATATAATCGTCCGTGCCGGATTGGAAGCCCTTGTGCTTGTCCTCCGGCAGATGCTTTGCCGTCAGCATCAGGATGGGCAGATCGTTGTTCGTCTCCCGCAAAAGCGTCGTCAGCTCATAGCCATCCATTTTCGGCATCATAATATCCAGCACGATCAGATCCACGTGCGTTTTATCCAAAACAGCCAGCGCGTCTCCCCCGTTTTCGGCTGTGGATACGGAATAATTCTCCGCCTCCAGCACTGCGGTCAGAAGCCGCCGCGTGTTTTTATCGTCATCGACCACCAGAATGTGAAACATCTTCTCGCCTCCGTTCCATTTATCCTATCCATTTTCCATAAACCGAAACTAAACAGATCTGCCGACAGACGGATTATTTCATCTGTTCCTCCGCCCAATTGTATAAGGACTCCAGCGCCGGGATCAGTGTTTTGCCGCGTTCGGCGAGGGAGTATTCCACCGTCGGCGGGATGGTGGCGTATTGCGTGCGGGTAATGAAGCCGTCCTGTTCCAGCTCGCGCAGGCATTTGGTCAACATGGTGGCGGTGATGCCCACTACCTTGCGCTCCAGCTCCCGGTAGCGCAGGGTCTGGTTCTCCGCGTCCGCGATATACCATAAGATCGGCAGCTTCCATTTCTGCCCGATCAGCTCCATCGCGTAGAGGATCGGGCATTGGGTCTTGTAGATATTTTCGTCTTTCGGTAAGGGCTTTTTTCCCATGATTTTCTCCAATACTACATAATTTATAGTGACAAAGAATATTCTGCCTTCTTGTTTTTCTGACGTAGGCTATTATAATAGATCCTGTCAGGTTTGTAAAGGGGAAAAAGTTCATGAAACAGATATTTGAAGAAACAAAACTCGGAGATTTAACCTTAAAAAACCGGCTGATCCGTTCCGCCACGTGGGAGGGGATCGCCTCTCCCGACGGCAGTCTGCCGGAGGAGGCCTACGCAATCTACAACGAACTGGCCGCCGGCGGCGTGGGAGCGGTCATCACCGGCTTTACGAGCGTATCCCTGCACGACTGTTATTTCGGCGGCATGATGCGGCTGTGCGACGACGCGCTGATCCCGCAGTATAAAAGGCTGACCGACGCGATCCATGCCCACGGCGCGCCTGTGATCGCGCAGCTTGCGCTGGGGGCGTATTACCGGGAAGTAAACGACCGCTATATGCAGACCGAGCCGGACGATATGACGGCGGAGGAGATCCAACACGTCGTGCGACAGTTCGCCGACGCCGCCGTCCGCGCCGAAAAGGCGGGCTTTGACGGCGTGCAGATCCACGCGGCGCACTTCTTCTTTTTGAGCCGCTTTGTAAGCCCCGCGGTCAACCACAGAACGGACCTCTATGGCGGCACGACCGAAAACCGCAGCCGGATTTTGATAGAAATCTTGAACGGCATCCGCGCCGCGGCGCCCGGGCTGCACGTCACCGTCAAGATCAATGCAAGCGATTTCACCTTCGGCGGGCTGGACGAGGACGAAAGCCTTACAATCTGCAAGCTGCTGGACGCAGCGGGGATCGATTCCATTGAAGTCAGCGGCAACGGCACCTCGGTGCGGGGCGTCCGCGCCCATGCGAACGAAGGGTATTTCGTCCCCGCCGCCGCAAGGATCTCGGATCACGTCCGCTGCCCCGTGATTGTCGTGGGCGGTTTCCGCAGCCTTGATACTATGGAAACCGTGGTGAACAATACGAAGATCGCATATATCTCCCTGTCCCGTCCGCTGCTGCGCGAGCCGGATTGGCCGATCAAAATGCAGGAAGATAACGGATATATCTCAAAATGCGTTTCCTGCAACGGCTGCTATTCCTCGCCCTCGCACAGGTGCGTGTTCAGAAGGAGGGAGAAAAATGCCGAATAAAAATATGTGGCGGCTGGACGTGCCGACGAAGCGCGGAACGGTTTTGAACGGCGTGCTGTTCCGCGAAACGGAGGAACGCACGGCGGATACCGTGATGATCGCCATTACCGGCATCCACGGCAATTTCTATTCCAACCCCTTTTATTACAACATCGGCGATACGCTGAACGCTGCCGGGATCGACTTTATCTACGCCCAGACGAACGACGCCTTCGGCGAAATTGAGACCTTTAACGTCCGCACAAAGGAAAAGGAGCTGATCGGCTCGTGGAACGAACGGTTTTCCTATACCGATGAGGATATCGACGCCTACCTTACGTTTGCCGAAGAGGCAGGCTACCGGCATATCGTTCTCGCAGGGCATTCCCTCGGCGCGAACAAGGTGGTTTACTACCTCTCCCGCCATCACGACAACCGCGTGGCGCATTTCTTTCTTATGTCTCCGGCGAATCTGACGCACATGACGGCAGGTGTGACCGGGCAGGAAAAACGCATCATCAAAGAACAGGTGGAGCGCGGCGACGGAGACCGAATGCTGCCCTTCCCATTTATGGGCTGGGTGGAATGTATCGCCAACACCGCTTATGACTGGCAGTTTTCCGGCCTGCTCAACAACGTACACACTGCCCCGGACGGGGACTTTTCACAGGCGGAGAGAATCACCCACACCGGCGCGCTGCTTGTGGGTACCTTCGACAATTTCACCGACGGCGACCCGGCGGAGTTTCTCCGTAATCTCAACAGGCATATGCCCACGGCCGCCGAAAACCGGCTCATCTTCATTGAAAAAACGGGGCATACCTACCAGATGAAGCATCAGGAGCTCGCCGATCGGATCCTCGGGCAATTACAGGAATGGAGGCGCGACGGATGCCGTTTGTCAAAACCAAGGTAAGCTGCAGCATATCGGCAGATCAGGAGACCGAACTCAAAAAACGCTTCGGCAAAGCGATCTCCCTTGCTCCCGTCAAAAGTGAAGACTACCTTTTGCTGGAGTTTGAGGACAACAGCCGGATGTGGCTGCGGGGCGAACGGGATGAACCGATCGCGTATATCGAAGCCGCCGTTTTCGGCAATGAAAGCCACGCCGGGTACGCTGCGTTTACTGCCGAGGTCACAAGAGCCCTGACGCAGATTCTGGGGCTCAAACCCGAGCGTGTGTACGTCAAATCTGAGGATATCACGGCCTGGGGTGTGGGTGGACAGTATATCGACCGCGGAATGTTCAGGTGACGGCATGGAAAAAGTGATTCTGACGATTTTCACCGACCCCATGATGGGCCTGTCTTACGAGTGCGAGCCGATTTTTGACCGTCTCAAAAACGAATACGGCGATGGGCTCGAGATCCGTTACGTGATCGCGGGGCTGGACGAAAAAGCGTTTCTCCGTTCTTTCCATGACGGCTCCGCCGAAGCCGCGTTCCAGAAGGATCTGCGGTTTACAAGATTCCTCGGCATCTGCAGCCTGCCGTCCTACCTTCTGCAATGATATCCGTTCCATGCCGGAACGGGTGATATTGATATCCCCTTCGGGGATGATATACGCCTGCGGCGTATGAAAGGAACGGTTATTATTACGAGCAGCGCGAGTAACAAGGATCTGCCCACAGGGCAGGTTCTTATATCATATTGCGACGAAGGAGCAATATATCATGCGGCGTAAGCCGTATATCATATCGCGCAGCGATATATCATTGACAGAAAACTTGTTGTATTTTATAATCGGCTTGTGTGGAAAAAGAAAACAGCATTATAGGTTTAAGAGACAAAGAACACCGTCCCCTGTCTTCCCCAGCGCCAAAAACGTGGTTAACCAATCTTGTTTTTTGGACCTTCATACTATATAATATTAAGGCAACACCGCACAATTCGCGGCGCACGCCTTGCTTGATCTTTATTCCGTCATCCTGCACAGATTTTCCTTGCCAACCGCCAGGTTGACGGCGTCAAATCTGTACAATCTGACGAAAAAATCTACTGCGCAAT
>JAFRNP010000175.1 GCA_017430145.1 Clostridia bacterium | reverse complement strand
GATTGCGCAGTAGATTTTTTCGTCAGATTGTACAGATTTGACGCCGTCAACCTGGCGGTTGGCAAGGAAAATCTGTGCAGGATGACGGAATAAAGATCAAGCAAGGCGTGCGCCGCGAATTGTGCGGTGTTGCCTTAAGAAAGGCCTTACCTCAATGACAAAATCCATCCTCTCCCTCCTCTTCTCCCTCACCTCCTTTTTTCTGTCGCTCTTTGCGCCTTTGCAGGCGCAAAAGGATCTTCCGAATACGGGGGTGCGCGTACAGTACGGGGAATCGCCGAAACAGGCGTTTGACATGTACCTGCCCGACGACGTGGAAGACGGCGTGAACGTGGTGCTGGTGCTGCACGGCGGCTCGTGGCTGACCGGCAGCCAGACCAAGTTCGCCCGCTACGCGAAACAGGCGGCGCAGTACGGCTATGTGGGCGTGACCGCAGATTACCGGTCGCTGTACTACAACGTGACGGCGGCGGATATGGTCGACGATATCGCAAACGCGTGCGAACGCGTGAAAACGGAGCTTGAAGGCCGCGGCGTCACGCCCGGGAAGCTGATCGTTGCAGGGCATTCCGCCGGCGCGCATCTGGGGCTCATTTACGCCTATACGCATTACGCCGACGCGCCGATCCCGATCGCGTTCGTGACCGTCGTCGCCGCGCCTGCCGACCCGCTTTTGCACGACAAAGGGACGACGGCGCTGGAAGCCCTTCGCTTTATCGCCGCCACAGGCCTTACGGGAGAAAATATCACCGCCGGGAACGTGGACGACCCCGCCCTGCAGTCGGCGATCGACGCGATCACGCCGCTGTCGATGGTCACGCCGGACGTGCCGCCCACGATCGTATGCCAGGGCGACGCCGATATGGTCGTTCCCTGCAAAAACGCGGAACTACTGTATGAAAAGCTGCAGGCAAACGGCGTGGACAGCCTGTTCGTCACCTACGAAAACACCAACCATTTCACGGCGTCGGTCTCCGAGGAGATGCAGCAAAAACGGCTGGACGCCATGTTTGTCTTTGCAGAAAGGTACCTATGAACGGATCCGACGTCAACTGTACCGACAGCCTGCCGGACGAAGCTCTCACCGGATCGCCGGCGCCCGATCTGCTGCCGGCGATCGATTTCCACACGCACACCTTTCCGGATGCCATCGCCGGGCCCACGCTTGAAAAAATGAGCCGCGCCGGCGGGCTTCTTTACCATACCGCCGGTACAGAGGCGGCGCTTGCCGCGTCCATGCGGCAGGCGGGCGTCGTTTGCAGCGTGGTGCTGCCGGTGGTGACGAACCCCGCAAAGGCGGCGCATATCAACGACTATTCCGCCGCGAACGACCGGGGCGGGATCGTCCATTTCGGCGGCGTCCACCCGGACACGCCGGACGCGGAAAAGGAGATCCGCCGGATCGCGCGGCTGGGCCTGCGGGGCGTAAAGCTCCACCCGGTCTATCAACGAGTGGATTTTGACGACCCGCGGTATCTCCGCATCCTGTACGCCGCCGCCGAAAACGGGCTGACCGTGGTCACCCACGCCGGGTGGGACGTGGGGTTCCCCGGCGTCGGGCACGCGACGGCCGATAAGATCGAAAGCGCCCTGCGGCAGGTGGGAAACGTGCGGCTGGTGCTGGCGCACATGGGCGCGTGGAGGCAATGGGAACAGGCCGAAAAGCTCGCGGCATTTAAAAACGTTTATATTGACACCGCGTTTTCGCTGGGGGAGATGACCGTACGCCCGGACTGCACGAAACCGGAAGAATTCCGGCGGCTGGCCGCTCCCGACGACTTTGTGCGGATCATTCGCGCCTTCGGCGCCGGGCGGGTGCTGTTCGGCACCGACAGCCCCTGGTGCTGCCAGGCCTCGGAACGGGCAAAAATCGAAGCCCTGCCGCTGACAGACGAAGAAAAACGCCTGATTTTGTACGAAAACGCAAAAATACTGCTATAGAAAAGACGGGAGGTCTCCCAATGGAATTCGGTTATTCGATCCTGATGTTTATCTTCTCCGGCGCGCTGCTCATTTACGCAGGGATCATCGCGATCAAGCGCGACCCTATGCTGCTGCCGTACGCCCGCCGGAACGCCGCAAAAATGGGCAACCCGAAAAAGTATATGCTGAAAGTCGCAAAGATCCTTGCACTGACGGCTGTGGCGCCGCTCGCGAGCGGCGTTTCCGGGCTGTTCACCGACACCATCGTCCCCATGCTCGTTCTGGTCGGCACGATGGTGCTGTGCCTGTGGGCGGGCGTATACCTGACGAAAAACGACGATGAAACGTTTGAAGATTGAACCGAACGACGCCGGGCAGCGGGTGGACAAGTTCCTTTCAAAGGCGGTCCCCGCGCTGCCGCAGTCGCTGATGTATAAATACCTGCGGACCAAACGCATCAAGCTCAACGGCAAAAAGACCGAGATCTCCAAAAGGCTTGAAACGGGCGACGAGCTGGAACTCTATATCGGCGACGAGTTTTTCGCCCCGGTCAAACCGCGCTACGATTTTCTCGGCGCGGGCAGGGAGCTGCATATCGTGTATGAGGACGAAAATCTTCTGCTGCTGGACAAAAAGGTGGGGCTTTTGTCCCACCCGGATGAGGGCGAATACACCGACACGCTGATCGGCAGGGTGCAGCGGTATCTCTATGAAAAAGGCGAGTACGACCCCGGTGCGGAGCAGTCTTTCGCCCCGGCGCTGGTCAACCGCATCGACCGCAACACCGGCGGCATCGTGATCGCGGCAAAAAACGCCGAGGCTCTCAGGATCCTGAACCGGAAGCTCAAAGACCGGGAGATCATAAAACAGTATCTTTGCGTCCTGATCGGGTCCCTGCCCGAAAAGGAAGCCGAAGTCGAGGCCTACGCCCTCAAAAACGAAAAGACGAACACCGTGCAGGTCTACGCCGCGCCGCGCCCCGGCGCAAAGACCATGCGCACCCGTTACCGGGTGCTGGACGAATACGGCGGGCTGACCCTTGCCGAGGTGGACCTGCTGACCGGCCGCACACACCAGATCCGCGCGCACATGGCGTTTTTGGGCTGCCCGCTGCTCGGCGACGGCAAGTACGGCACGAACGCCCTCAACGCCCGGTTCGGCGGGTACAAAAAGCAGTTCCTGTATTCCTACAAACTGACCTTTGCCTTTACCGCCGACGCCGGGATCCTTAATTACCTTGCAGGCAAATCGTTCACAGCCGGTGACGTGTGGTTCCAAAAGGAGTTCCGGACGCTGGGGAACCGGCAGGACCGGCGGCAATAACAGCCTGAGCGGAAAAAATAAAAAAAACATTCACAAAAATGAAAGCCTCTCTTTAAAAAAGGGAGGCTGTTTTCGTCATTTTGCAACATTTTTGTAACATGTGATTGTGCATTTTAAACAGTAACCTTTTTTCGCTCCCCAGCAATCTGTGAATCATTTTCGCGCCCGCAAGGGTTTTAAACATTCGTCAATTTAAACAAACGCCTATTTCTGTATTTGTGCATTTTGCTTGACAAATTGAAAAATTTGCGTATAATGAGGGTGTACTCAAACGAAAGGAGAGAATCACAATGAAAAGTTACGACAAAGAGATCAGATCGATGGAAGAACAGCTGATGAAAGAGATCTCCGGCATGAAGTTTTCTCTCAAAAAGCTGGGTAAGATCATCGAACTTGAAGCGTTGATGAGCTGCAACAATCGTTGAGAGGCAAGCCGCACACCGGCAAAGATCCGAAAAACTCCGCGGGAAACCGCGTACATATACGATCGACTCCGGCGCCGTCGGCGCAAGCGCGCCGGCAAAAAAGTGCCGCGGCCAATTGACTTGATTTTTTCTCATCTCCTCTTTATGTGCAAACCCCGCTGTCCGAAAGGGCGGCGGGGTTTGTCGTTCAGAACGCGCGAAAGGAAAGACAGATCTTTGTTCTCGTTTGGCTCAATACGCAATCGTATACGCGTATCCCTGCGCCGGGGCGTTTGGCAGGATATAGGTTCCCGTGAGGGTCACTGTATTCGCCGTGACCTCGGCGAGGAACATAAGCCCCCGGTCGTCCGTATACTGCATGGACGGCAGGTTGAGGAAAATAAGCTTGTCGTTTTGCTGTTTATACGTGTTTGCGCCGATCGTATGATAATGTCCGCTGACAAAAATAATGGGCGCGCTGGCCGCTAAGGAAGCGTCCGTCAAAATCTGCCGCATCCGCCCGGCGCTCTCGCCGAGATTTCTGAAATCCCTGTGGCAGACGACGAAGACGGGGGTCCCTTCGGTTACGGCGGCGTTCAGCTCCCTTTCAAACCAGTTTAATTGCGTTTCGGAGTGGTACGGGTCGCCGAAATCGCACGCTTCCACGCCCAGAACGATAAACGGGACGCCGTTGACGCGCTTTGTGTAATACACGTTTTCTGTTTTTATGCCGTTCCATCTGCAAAAGGACTTAAAATACCGTTCGGCATTCCCGTAATCCGGGTCGTCGCTGTGGTTCCAGCTGTCGTGGTTGCCCATTTCCGGCACCCGGTCGGGGATGCGGCAATAGGCGTTCAGGCAGTTCTGCAGATGGACGTATTCCAAAAACGAGCCGCTGTTGGTCAGATCGCCCGCCATGACGATCGTATCGGCGTCGTTTTGCGTCCTGCCGATCGCGGCGAACATCTCACGCATATTGTCCATGCGGTCGCGGGTAAAATCCGCGTCCGCATGGATATCCGCAATCAGCACCGCCTTCAACTGTACGTCCTGCGCGTGTCTGACCGGCAGAACAAACAGATTCTGAAGGAATAGCGTCAGAATCAGTACAACGGTCGTAAACAGCTTTTCAAACATAGTAAACACCTGCTTTCAATACATGCAAAAACACGCGCGGGAAATGGCCGTCGCAATTTTATTATAACATATTTCCGGCGGATTGCATCTTTTTTTTGTCTTTTCGGGTAATTTTTTACGTTTTTTAAGCCTTCTTGGAGGAGCAGCGTCAGCAACTTAAAGCGACGTTTTAAAGCCTTCACCCGAGGGGGGAAGGCTTGTTTGGTGCACGGCTTGCGCCGTGTTATTTATACCCCTCATCCGTCACAGCTTACGCCGCGCCACCTTCCCCCCTCGGGGAAGGCTTTAAACCCTCAGCGCAAGTAAATATTTCCCCTCCCGCGCTTGCACGCGGGAGGGGACCGGCGAGACGCCGGAGAAAAGAGGATATAGGAAGCTGACAGCCGCTTATTTTTTGCCGATCGCCTTGAAGATCGAAATGATGCGGTTGAGAAGCTGCAGGATCGTATCCCAGATCGATTTTTTGCCGGTAGAGGAAGCGGCGTCGTTCACGTAACCGGCGGCGGAGATCGTAACGGAATCCGCGTTCTTCGGCAGCGTGTACCAGCCGTCCGGATCCTTCTGAAGCTCCACGCCGTTCATGTAGATGACCGCGTCGTCAAAGGCAAAGTTCTGGTTGCGCATCACCTTGAAGCGCAGCGGGCGCGCGGAGACCCACTCCACGGTGGTGGAGTTGTACACGTCGAAATACTGTCCGCCCTCGTCGTCGATGCGGTAGTGCATGCGCGGGAAGGCGACGAACTTGACGTGCTTTGTGATTACCTCGCCGTAACCGTGCGGCAGCACCGGGGCGACGCCGACGTAGGTATGCGTGCCGAAGCGTTCGTCCTCAAAGGTCACGGTGTACTCTCGCACGCCCTCCGTGGTCTCGGTGGCGGGGGTGGTATCCACGTAGGTGGCGGCGGCGGTCTCGGAGAGCGTCGCGGGGCAGCCCTCGTTTACGCAGTGGACGGTCGCCGTGCACAGGGTGTGGTCCGCGTTCCAGGTATAGGTGACGTCGGTCCCCCAGACGTGCGCGCCGGTCGCCGGGATCTCCACCGTGTAAGCGGCGGAGCCGAGGCCGGTATTTGCGAACGTAACGGTGTATACGCCCAGGCCCTTGCTGTGGCAGGTAGGCGCAAGCGTTACCTCATAGGAGGCCGTTGCGGTCTCGGTTTCGGAAACGGTCGGGTCGGTGGTGCTGACGCGCGTGGCGGTGCATTCGGTGTGGTCCTCGTTCCAGACGTAGGTCGTCTCGCCCCACGCCGGATCGAGCTTTTCGGTCGGCACGGTAACCGTTTGCGTCTCAAACGCAGGGTTCGTAAATACGGCGGTAAAGGTCGATTCGCCCTCGGCTTCCACGGTGGCGGGGGTAATCACCGTTTCGGTCGCCGTGACGGTCTCGGTGACCACGTCGCCGCAGTTTTCACAGGTCATGGTGGCGGTCACCGTTTTGTGGTCGTCGCTCCATGTGTAAACGGGCGCGGAGTAGCTGTGCGTAAGGGCGTCAAGGATTACCGAATGGGTCTGCGCCGCAAATACCGGATTTTCAAAGGTCGCCGTGTAGGCGGCTTCGCCCGCGGCGCCGCAGGCGGCTTCACGGATCACGCCGTAAACGCCGTCCGCCGTCTCGGTCTCTTTGATCTCGGGATCGATGCGGTTGACGCGCGTGGCGGTGCAGGTCGCATAATCGTCGCTCCATGCATAGGTGGGGGCGTACCAGTCGGGATCCAGGTTCGGGATCTCCACGGTCTGGGTCTGCGCTGTAAAGATCGGGTTTGTAAACGCGGCGGTGTATTTGCCCTCGCCGTTGGCGGTAAGCGTGGCGGGCGTGACCTCCGCATAGGTCGTCTCTACCGTTTCGGTCACGTTGTGGTCCGCGTCCAAAAGGCAGGCGCGGGTGGCGGTGACGAAGGCGTAATCGTCGCTCCAAGCGTAGGTGATCGCCGCCCAGCGGTGGCCGTTGACAAGGTCAATGGAGGTCGATACGTCCTCCACAACGCTGCCGAAGGCTTCGTCGACCGCGCGCTTTCCGCAGTCGGGGCAATACCAGTGGGCGATGGCGCCGGGCGCCACGCAGGTGGCGGCGGCAGCCGCGACGTAGGTCTTGTTGCGGTGGTTCAGGGCGGGAATGGTGAGATCCGTTACGGAAATCTCGTTATAGTCCCCGTTAAACAGCCTGCCGCAGTCGTCGCAGACGTAGTGCGCCAGCAAGCCGGGCGCGTCGCAGACCGCGTCCTGCTGCGGGACGTAGACAAAGGTGTGGGTATGCGCGGAGTGCGCCTCAAACTGCGCGGTGAACACGGTGTTCTCTTGCACGTTTTCAAGGGCGTTGTCCCAGCCGGTAAAGGTATAGGCGTACGTGCCGTCCTCGGGTTTTACGGGGTCCGCAAGGTCGTAAACGGCGTCGGCGCCCTTTGCGATCACGTCCGCTTTCAGGAAACGGTTGTCGTAGTTTACAAAGGTGACGCCCACCATGTCGCCGCCGTCGGGCACGAACAGGGCGTTGACCGTGAGGTCGTAGCGCACCCGGCTGAGATCCTTATCCCAGCAGTAGAAGGTATAGCCTTCCTTTTCGGGTGCGTCGAAGGGGTACACGGCGGCTTCGCCGTCGGCGACCTTCGTCGTGTACAGGGTCGCGCCGTCGCCGTCGGGAAAGGTCACGGTCCAGTTGGCGGCGTCGGTGGCCTCAAACTGCGCCACGGCGTAGGTGGTTTTGGTGATGCTGCCGAGATCCGGCAGCCAGCCGGTGAACGCGTAGGTGTGGCGGCCGTCCTCTTTTGTCGCCGTCGGCGCCAGCGCCAAGGCGGAAGCGCCGTAGGGGACCTGTTCCTCCGCCAGCACGTCGCCGTTCCAGTTCAGGAAAATGACCGTATACAGGCGGGCGGTTTCGGTATACACGGGCACGTACACGGTATCCGTTTCGACCGGCCCCAAAAGCTTGGTATTGTCGTCCTCCTGCACCCATTTATCAAACTCATAATCCGCGGCGGCGGTGGATTCGCGTTTCAGCGCCGCGTTGCCGCCGGTGTACATGGGCGTGGAACCTGCCGGTACGTTCGTGATGGTCTGGATCACCTCGCCCTGCCAGTCCTTAAAGGTGACGGTCAGGCTGCCGGCGCTTTCCGTCGCGCCGCAGACGCACACGCCGTCCACAAAGGTGTGCGGCTCATACAGCTCATAGTCGCCCCTTGTGCAGTAGATGCGGTGCGTGCCGTTGCCGCAGTCCACGTAGTGCAGGTCGTGGCCCGTGGAGGTGGGCGAAACCGTTTTGTTCTGCCCGCAGTCGTCGCAGGTCATGGTGTACTCGCCGCCGTCGGTACAGGTGGCAAGGCGGGTCCAGACCTTTTCTCCCCAGTTGTGTTCCTCGGGCACGTACTGCGCGGTCACGGTGACGGGCGCCGTGGTAATGGGGTTATAGTCCGAGGGGGTCCAGGAAACAAAGCGGTAATGCTGGCTGAGATCCTTTTTCAGATACTGCGCCATATCCGGGGCGGCGGCGTTTGCGCCGTAATACACCTGCTTTGTTTCAATGACCGTGCCGTCGTAATTCTTAAAGGTGACGTTGATCTTCTCGCGGTCGTAATAGAGCTTGACCACCGTGGAGCCGTCGCCGCTGATCGTGGATTTGACGCCGGACTTGCCGGCGTTGTAGATAAACCACGTGGGGGTGTTCGCAAGGTCGGCGTGCAGAACGTCGGCGTCGGTTTCACCGGTCTTGGTCGTATCGGTCACGTCGGGGTAATCGTTCCATTCGCCGTCGGTGGTCATATAGTAATGCTCCACCGTAAACGGGGTGTCGCCGTTTACAAGCCAGTGGGCGTAAAGGGTATAGGCTTCGTCTATCTTATCCCAGTTTCTTGCGGAGGTGCCGTCCGCGTTATAATACTGCGTGCCGGCAAGCGCGTCGTCGAAGTACCCCGCAAAGGTATAGCCCGCTCTCTGCGGCGAGCTGGCGTACGCGGGCATCTCGCAGTCATAATTCGCGGTGACCGAAGCGGTACCGGGCGTGGTCGCGCCGTTGCCGTCCAGCGTGACGGCGGTGGATTTTTTGGTAAAGTGCGCGTAGAACGTAATGGTATCCGGCTCCACGTAGGGCTTATGCTCGCTGGTTACGGTTTTCAGGGCGACCGTGTCGGTGGGCGCGGAAACGCCTGCCGTAAAAATATCGCCGGCGTTGCCGATCTTTGTGCCGCCCTCGGGTTCGGTGTACCAGCCGTCAAAGTAATAGCCGGCTTTGGAGGGCTCCGGCAAGGTGATCGCGGTGTTGTAACCGTAGGTTTCCAGTTCTTTTACCGTCTCGTCCCCGTCCATGAACTGAATCGGGAACTTAAAGTATTCGTCCCTCCACCACTGGTGGATCGGGTAACCGGAATTCACGTTCCAGGTATCCTGCACAAAGGGCGTGTTTGCTGTGTCCAGATAAACGGTTTTCAATTGCGCAGACGTTCTTGACGTTGCGTTGGAATATGCAGTACCCGAAGCGGTGTTGAGATAATAGCCGGTTCCTTGGTAGAGATACTGGTGACTAGCAGAGTCATATCTTTGGTGACTGCCGACGATCTGGCCGGTGCAGTGCTTGCCGCCGGTAATGTTGCCATAGTTGTAGGAGGCCGTAACGGTAGTCGCATAGCAGCCGATTCCCGCTACATGGTTAGCAGTGTGGATATTGCCGCCGTTATAACACCACATCACCGTGCCACCGCCGCCTTGAATACCGCCGGCAGAATAGCTCGAATTGCTGTCTCTGCACACTTCTCCAACGTTAAAGCTCTCTTTCGTCGTGCCCGTGTTTTCACTCGCGATGCCGCCGATGTCGTATCCTGTGTAAGAATATACCTTACCAAAGTTTGCGCAGCGATAAATATCTACTTTTGTTCCTGTATCGTTTTCTGAAGTATTCACAATACCTGCACAATAGCTTGTGGAATAAATGTATCCATAGTTGATGCAGTAATAAAACTTTTCAACGCCATCCGTATGAGACCATGCACAGATTCCGGCTGCACGTCCATCCGGATCACTGACGTCGCCCATATTATAGCAATAGGTGAAGTTGGCGGTACCGTCACCGCCGGTATCGCCGCAAATACCACCTACGCCGCGATGGCCCGAAATCGCACCGGTATTTGTACAATGGTCAAACACCAACTCATCATCCTCGTTGTTGCCGAGAATACCTGCTGCTGAACTAATTTCGGGTTGAGCAGTCATGGTCGTTCCGATTATATTACCGTTATTTGTACAATAGTAGAAATTACTTTGTCCTTTGGAATAGCCTTCAATTCCACCGACTTCTTCTTTTCCCTGAACTCTCGCATTGTTCGTACAGCGTCTGAATGTAATCGTTCCATCGTCATAAAAAACGCCTACCATACCACCTACTTGCGCACCTGTGGATGTGATGGAACCGGACGTGATACAATCCGTAAAAGTGCAGCCATAATGCCAAACGTACCCAGCTATGCCGCCTACACCTATGCCTTTTGCGGATACAGAACCGTTAAAAGAGCAATTGGTAAAAGTTGTAACGTCATAAGTATAACCGACTATGCCGCCTACATATGCGCCGTTGGCTGTGACGGTGACGCCGCTGGCGGAGCAGTTTGTAAAGGTTGCAGCTTTATTCAGATAGCCGACCATACCGCCGATCTGTTTGCCGGTTGCGGTGACCGTGACGCCGCTCGCGGAGCAGTCGGTCACGGTCAGGGGCGCGGAGCAGAACCCGATCAGCGCCGCCGTATTATCGATCCCCTTGATATCCGCCGTGGTGACGGTGCAGTTTTGCACCTTTACCGGCGTGCTTGCGACCGAGCCTGCCACCGCGCCGCCGATCAGGGCGGCGTGCTTGCTGTTTGCGGTATCGGTGACCTGCACGTTTACAAGGTTCAGGTTTTGGATCACCGCGCCGCCGGCGACCGCGTTAAAGAGGCCCGCCGCCGCAGCCTTCGGGTTTTTCACGTTGGAAATGGTGTGTCCGTTACCCTCAAAGGTCCCTTCAAAGGCGTGCCCGGTCTCGCCGATACCCTCAAAGTCCACGTTACCCATATCCAGATCGGCTTCAAGCGAAACGGTCATGCCGGCGTAGGTGGTGCCGGCGGTCACCGTCTTCGCGAAATAGGCAAAGGCGTTTTCATCCGTGATACCGAATGCGGAAATGTTCTCTAAAAAACCGGACGCGTCGGTATAGGTCCCGTCCCAGGCGTCCGCCCTTGCGCGTTCGGTCAGGGTGATCGAGATCGCGGGGAGCATCGTAAGGACCATTACCAGCGTAAGGATGACGGACAGGGTTTTTTTGGATCCTTTCATGTTCTAAAAAATCTCCTTTCAGATATTTCATACACGCCGCGGCGCCGACAAAAAATACGCCGCAGGCAGTCATATCCCGCGCAGCTTCGCACACCTGTAAGAAGTACCTTACCCTCCTTTGCAACATAATCCGTATTATGTTGTAAAACGCGCGCGGCATAACGGCCCATGGCCGCTTTTCGCAGCGTTTGGACAACGGAAACCCAGACCTTTTTTGTCGCAGTCGTAAAAAAGGTCCGGATTCGTATGCTGTTTTTGCAAAAAAACCGCGCAGATTACCGGTTTTTTTGTGAAAATACTTGCAAACAGTTGATGGATATGTTAGAATAAGTACGTTATAAACTCGGCAGATTACCACATAATACGGATTATGTGGTAATTTGTTTTTCCGCCTCCCCGATGGCGGAAAGCCTTGCAGTGCGGCGCACCTGCGCCGTATATGCCCTTCCGGGCGAGGAATAGAATATCTGCCGAAGGCAGGACCAAATAGCGATAGCCGTAATCATCTGTGCCGCCTGCGGCGGATATGATATGTCTGCCGCGTCTGAACCTACGTTTCCTATTACCCGATTTGCGTTGCCCCGCCGGGCACAGCCCGGTCGGTCTGCGCTGAAAATGTCCCGCCGGGACATTTTCTTAACGCTCCGACAGGTGCGCCGTGCTATAAGGGGGAAGGATAGGCTTTTGCCCTAAACGGTCAGGCTTATTGCTGCTAAAGTGCTTTTTTATGTGGGAAAGTTGAGTTATATTGTTTACGGTATGATACCACATTCCGCCGCCGCTGTCATTTGAGACAGGCGGTTTTTTGATAAATCACGGCTTTATTCTGTTTTTTTTCGGGGAGCGCTGCCGCTCAGCACACCAGCCGCATTTTCTCCATTTTGCGCCGGTGGTCCTCGCCGTCGGTCTGCAGGTAAATACGGGTGGTGTTGACGCTGCTGTGGCCCAGCAGGTCCGCAAGCTTTACGATATCCTTCTCCTGCGTCCAGAAGCTGCAGGCGAACAGCCGCCGCAGATTGTGCGGGAACACCTTGGTGGGCGCCACCTCCGCCGAGACGCACAGGGTTTTCATCCGCCGCCAGATATTGCTGCGGTCCAGCGGTTTTCCCCCGCGGGTGACAAAGATCGGCCCGGACGTGATCTTCTGCTTTTTTGCGTACGCCAGAAGCGCCCTGCAGAGCTTCGGGACCAGAAATACAACGCGCGTTTTCCGTTTGCACCGCACCGCTGCCTCGCCCCTGGCTGCCGCCTCCACGGTCACAAACCGCAGCTCGCTGACCCTGAGCCCCGCGGAACACAGTGTCTGCATGATAAGCGCGATCCGTGCGTCCCCAAGCCTGTGCGCCGCCGCCACCAGGCGCTTGTATTCCTCCCTGTTCAGCGTGCGCGCCGGTTCCCGATACACACGCCGCTGGGCCTTAACCTGCCGTACGCGGCATTCGGGCTTGTTTATATACTTCAGATAGCTGTTCACCGCGCACAGCGCCGCATTCACGCTTGTGGGCTTTCGCCCCCGCCGTGTAAGCCCCTCCCGGAAGCGGAGCACCGCCTCCCGGCTTACTTCGCCTGCGCCAACCTCCGCCGCAAACGACGAAACGTGCCCGAGATACGCGCGAACGGTATGCGGGCTTTTTTCCTGCAGTACCAGCCAGCCCCGATACCGTTCACGCTCTGATGGATTCCATGCCATAAAAAAACACCTCCGCGGTTATGATACCACAAAGGTGAAATTTCATGCAGGATGGGCAATAAAAACCTGATTCTATAGCTTTTGAAGTCTTTCAACTTTCTTTTTTTACCTTTAAGCACCGCATGGCGTTTAAGATCGCCAGCACCGCCACGCCCACGTCCGCCAGAATACCGAGCCACATGTTCGCAGCGCCGAACGCCGCAAGAATGAGCACCGCAAATTTGACCCCGAGGGAGAAAACCACGTTCTGCCGCACGATCCGCTTCGTTTTTTTTGCGATCCGCTTTGCGAGCGCAAGCTTCGTCAGATCGTCGTCCATGATCACCACGTCCGCCGCTTCGATCGCCGCGTCCGCGCCCAGCGCCCCCATGGCGACGCCGATATCCGCACGGGCCAGCACCGGCGCGTCGTTGACGCCGTCGCCCACGTACATCAGCCGTTCGTTCTTCCCCTGCGCCCTGCAAAGCCGGTCCATATGCGCTGTTTTGTCCGCCGGCAGAAGCTCTGCGTACACCTCGTCGATCCCGAGCGTCTTGCCTGCCTTTTCGGCTGCCGCCGCCCGGTCGCCGGAGAGCATCACCGTTTTTTTCACGCCCTCGGCCTTCAATGCGTCCAGCGCCTTCGCCGCGTTCTTTTTCGGCACGTCCTCAAGGCCCAGGACGCCGAGGAACTTTCCGTTTTTCGCAACGTACACCGCCGTACCGTCGGGTTCCTTTATTAAAGAGACTTCGGCGCCGAGCCGTTCCATCAGCCTGCGGCTGCCTGCCGCCACCGTATCGCCGCCGATACGCGCGACGATCCCGAGCCCCGGCAGCTCTTCGGCGTCGTCCGGGACGGCCTCACATCCCGCCGCCGCCTTGACCGCCAGCGCCAGCGGATGGTTTGAAAAATGCTCCGCCGCCGCGGCGCCCTCCAACAATGATTTTTCGTCCGCGCCTGCCGCCGGAACGACCGCGGTCACCGCAAAGGCGCCGTTCGTCAGTGTGCCGGTTTTATCGAACACGGCGGTCGTGACGTTTGCGAGCGCCTCCAGATAGTTGCCGCCTTTGATCAGGATTCCCCGCGAGGACGCGCCGCCGATCCCGCTGAAAAACGCCAGCGGCACGCTGATCACCAATGCGCAGGGACAGGACACCACCAAAAAGATCAGCGCCCGATAGACCCACGTCGCCGGGTCTTTTGTGATCAGAGAGGGGACCAGCGCCAGCAGCGCCGCCCCTGCCACGACCGCAGGGGTGTACCACCGGGCAAATTTTGTGATAAAGCTTTCGCTTTTGGATTTGTTGAGCTGCGCGTTTTCCACCAGCTCCAATATCCGCGCGACCGAAGAATCCTCAAACGCGCACGCTGCACGCAGCTTCAATACGCCCGTCAGGTTGATGCAGCCCGAAATGACCCGGTCGCCGGCCGCAACGTCCCTCGGCAGGCTTTCGCCCGTGAGCGCCGCGGTATCCACGCCGGAAGCGCCCTCCAGCACTTCGGCGTCCACCGGGATCTTTTCGCCGGGCCGCACGATCAGCACGTCGCCGGCTTCGATCTCCTCGGGCAGGATCTCTTCCTCTTCCCCCTGTCCGTTCAGGCGCACCGCCGTATCGGGACACAGCTCCATCAGCCCCGCGATCTCGCTTCGGCTCTTTTCCACCGCAAGGCTCTGGAACAGCTCCCCGGTCTGGTAAAACACCATCACGAACACGCTTTCGGGGTACTCCCCGATCACCAGCGCCCCCACGGTCGCCAGCGTCATCAAAAAGCACTCGTCGAACACCTGCCCGTGCAGGATGCTCTTGAAACAGCGCAGCAGCACGTCGTACCCCGCCGTAAAATACGGCACGAGGTAACACAGCAGCACCGCCCAGCCGGGCGCCGCCGTCAGTTTGTCGGCGGCGTACACGGCGGCGAACAGCGCCGCCGCGATCAGGATGCGCGCCAATAATTTTTTCTGCTTCTTTTTCATCGTAGTAAAAAAACCAAAGTGGCCGCGCCGACCTGTGCGCAGCCCTTTTCCCTTTTTCTCAGAGGATCACGCTGCAGCCGTCGTCCACCTTTTTGATGCATCTGACCGCCTGCTGCAAAATGTCGTCAAAGCGCGCGTCGTCCGCGTCCAGTACCAGCTTTTGCGCCATAAAACTGACCGTGACCTTGTTCACGCCGTCGAGCTTTGCGATCGCCTGCTCCATTTTGGACGCGCAGTTCGCGCAGTCCAGATCTTCAAGTTTGTATGCTTTTTTCATGTTGCGGTTCCTTTCTCCGGGTTTACTCGGTCACGTGTTCCATGCCTTCGGCGAGGATCGAATGGACGTGCTCGTCGGCAAGGGAATAAAAAATACTTTTTCCGATCCGCCGGAACGTCACGAGCCGGGCGGCCTTCAGAATGCGCAGCTGGTGCGAGATGGCGGACACCGTCATCTGCAGCGCCTCGGCAATGTCGCACACGCACATCTCTTCCTCAAACAGGATATATAAGATCTTGATGCGCGTGGAATCGCCGAATATCTTGTACAGCTCCGCCAGATCGAACAGCGTATCCTCGTCCGGCATTTTTTTCAGCGCCTTTGCGGTGATCTCACCGTGGACGGCGTGTTCCTCGCATACCGGCGCGTCGGCGGACCCGGCGCCCGTACGCAGCAGGGAGATATCCATACGTATCCCTCCGTTTTTATTTACATTTGAACAACTGTTCAAGTGTTATTATATTCAGTTTTTCCCCGTTTGTCAATAGAAAAAGCAGATTTTTCCGGCCGTTTTTTCATTTTTACCGCATAGAGCGCCCAAAGACGGCGCAAACTATGCGATGAAAAAGGATGGCATCAAAAAGGAAAAAGGAGAAATACGGCCATGCGGCGGACTGTTATCAGAAAACGATCCTATCTGCTGGCGCTTTTTGCCGTGCTGCTGATCTGGGCGGTAACGGCGAGCGTCGGCTGCAAGAAGTATAAAACGCAGGTGTCGCTCACGCAGCAGCGGGCGCTGCTGCAGGCGGGCGAATATCTGGGAAATATCGAGACCGACCTGAAAAAGGCGCGGTACTGCGGCACCGGCGCCATGCTGTCGTCCCTGGCCGCAGACCTTTCCACGCAGGCGGCGGGTGCGAAAACGGCGCTCTCCTCCCTCGGCGCCGGGGAGCGGACGCTTTCAAACACCTACAAATTTTTGTCGCAGGTGGGCGCGTTCACCGACGCGATGGGTAAGCAGACGGACGCAGGGAAACAGGGGGACGGGGACCGGGAAACGCTGACGCGCCTGCATGGCTACGCCTCGGCGCTCAGCCGCCGGTTCGACTATATGTGCGACCTGCTCAACAGCGGATACCTGCGGTTTGAGGACGTAAAAACCGTGCTGGACGAGACCGAGCAGAACAGCGAACAGATTCTGGGGTATATGGATATGGCGGCGGACGCAGAGGACAGCATGACGGATTTTCCGAAGCTGATCTACGACGGCCCGTTTTCGGACAACATTTTAAGCAAGACCTCCCGGCTGCTTGAAAACGCAGAAAAGATCCCGCGGGACGAGGCGAAAAAGAAAGCGGCGGCGCTTTTAAAGGCGGAAGAGGACACGGTGATCGCCGACGGCGACGCCGGCGGCAGGATCGAAACCTACCGCTTCCATTATAACGGCGCCGCAGTCGCGATCACAAAACAGGGCGGCTACCCGGCGTTTATGCTCAGCGAAACGACTGCGGGAGAGGCCGGCATGGCGGGCGAAGAGGCGGTATCGCTTGCGGCCGCGTTTTTACGGGAATGCGGCTACAAACAGATGGTCTCCTCCTATTACGCGAGCGCCGACGGCGTATGCACGGTGAATTTTGCGTACAAAGAAAACGGCGTCGTCTGCTACCCGGACCTGATCAAGGTGGGCGTTTCGCTGCGCGACGGCTCGATCGTGTCGATGGACGCCTCCGACTATCTCATGAACCATACCGAACGCACGCCCCCGGCGTCCGGGATCACCCGCGCCGCCGCCGAAGCGGCGGTGGCCGAAGGGCTGCGGATCCTGCGGGTAAGGGAGGCCGTGATCCCCACGGGCGGCGGCTACGAGACCTTTGCGTGGGAGATCATGTGCGAAGATGAAAACGGGCAGGACGTCCTGGTGTATACAGACAAGCAGACCGGGCAGGAGACGGAGATCCTTTTGCTGCTGTACGCGGACGGCGGGACGTTGACGAAATAAGAAAAGGAGGAAACGAGATGAAAAAAAGTGTTCTCATCATCGGCGCGGCGCGTGCCGCAAGCGCGTGCTGCCTTGCGGGCTGCCGCGCCGCGGACAGGGCGGGCGAAAGCCGAAGGGCCGGTGAAACGCGCCTGACAGACGAAACGAAGGCGGACCTCGGGGAAAAGATCGACGAGGGGCTGGACCGGGCGAGCGAAAAATTCAGCGAGGCGGTCTCCGGCGCGGACAACGCGCTCAGAGAGGGCGTGACCGGCGTCAGTGAGGCGGTCTCCGGCGCGGGTGAGGTTTTGCGCGACGGCATAACGAACGTCAGCGAAGCGGCCTCCGGCGCGGGCGAGGCCCTGCGGGACGGCGCGACGGACCTGAGCGAGGCGCTTGACGGGAACGCCCCTTCACGCTGAGCGGCCGAAAGGAGACCGGCGGCATGAAATATTTATGGGCGTTTGCCATCGGCGGGCTGATGTGTGTGATCGGGCAGATACTGGTAGACAAAACGAAGCTGACGCCGGCGCGGATCCTGGTGGGGTACGTGGTCACGGGCGTGGCGCTGGGCGCCCTCGGGGTGTACGACAAACTGGTGGCGTTTGCCGGCAGCGGCGCAAGGGTGCCGCTTTCGGGGTTCGGGAACCTGCTTGCGACCGGCACGAAACAGGCGGTGCTTGAACACGGGGCGCTGGGCGCGCTCACCGGACCCCTCTCCGCCGGCGCCGCGGGCATCATGGCGGCGGTCATGGCGGGGCTGGTGGTGTCTTTCATGACAAAACCCAAGCCGAAATAAAAATCCCTCCCCTCTCTGCGGCAGGCAGAAGAGGGGAGGTTTTTGATTTGTTTACAAAATGATGTTTCAATGGAAAAAGAAGTATGCTATAATGGAATCCGTAAAAAAGGGAGGGAAGACAAATGGAACAGGATATTAAAAAACTGGGCTTCGGCCTGATGCGACTGCCCAAAAAGCTGGCGTCCATCGACGTGGAACAGACGAAGGCCATGGTGGACCTGTTTTTGGAAGCGGGCTTTACCTATTTTGACACGGCGTTTCTGTATCCCGGCAGCGAAGCCGCGACCAAAGAGGCGCTGGTGGACCGTTACCCGCGGGAGAGCTACACCCTCGCCACGAAAATGAACGCGGCGATCCCGGGCATGACCGAAAAGATGGTCAAAAATGAATTTGAGACCAGCCTGAAGCGGACCGACGCCGGGTACTTCGACTACTACCTGCTGCACGCGCTGCAAAAGGGAAACGTAAAGCGATACGACAAACTGGATATCTGGGGCTTTGTAAAAGAGAAAAAGGCACAGGGGCTGGTAAAGCACTACGGGTTTTCGTTCCACGACAGCCCCGATCTTCTGGATCAGCTTCTCACCGCGCACCCGGACGTGGATTTTGTGCAATTGCAGATCAACTACGCGGACTGGGAAGACAAAAAGGTGGCCGCGCGCCGCAATTATGAGGTCGCCCGCAGGCACGGCAAACAGATCGTCGTCATGGAGCCGGTCAAGGGCGGCAAGCTCGCCGCCCCGCCGAAGGAAGTCCGCAAGCTGATGGACGCTTTTGCCCCCGGCGCGTCGTACGCCTCCTGGGCGATCCGTTTCGCGGCGTCTCTGCCCGGGGTCCTGACGGTGCTTTCGGGCATGTCCGACCTTGCCCAGATGCAGGACAACCTTTCGTATATGCGGGAATTCCGGCCGCTGGGCAAAGAGGAGCTGGAGATCATCCGGCTCGCGCAATCGATCCTTGAAAAATCTGCAGCGGTGCCCTGCACCGCCTGCGGATACTGTCTGGAGGGCTGCCCTGCCGGGATCCCGATCCCGCGGATCATGGAAGCGCTGAACATGCACCTTGTGAGCGGGCAGACGGAAAAAGGGCGCGCCGCCTATCTCGCCTGCACCCGGGACGCCGGTAAGGCTTCGAACTGCGTGGGCTGTAAGCGGTGCGAACGCATCTGCCCGCAGCAGCTCGGGATCACGGGCTATCTGAAACAGGCGGATGACCTGTACGGAATAAAAGAAACGTAAGGAGCGTATCCCCATGGATTTTCCCGAAAAAAGTATTTTACTGAAAGACGGCAGGACCTGCGTGCTGCGGCCGGCAGCGCCCGACGACGCCGAAGCGATGATCGCATTTATGAAGGCGACCGCGGGCGAAACGCACTTTCTTTTGCGTTACCCGGACGAGGTCACCATGACTGCGGAACAGGAAGCGGCGTTTCTGGAAAATATGCTGAACGACCCGGGCGCCGTGATGATCGCAGCCGTCGTCGACGGCAGGATCGCCGGGAACGCAAGCTTCAGCGGCACTGCGCGCAAACGGAAGATCCGCCACCGCTGCGATATGGCGATCGCCCTGTATAAAGAATTCCACCGGCTGGGGATCGGCACGGCCTTGGTCGGGTATCTGACGGAGCTTGCCCGGCAAATCGGGTACGAGCAGATGGATCTGGAGGTCTACGCCGATAACGCGCCGGGGCAGGCGCTTTACAAAAAATGCGGCTTTATCGAAACCGGACGGCGGCATAACGCCGTCAAGCTTGACGACGGGACCTTCCGGGATTATATCCTCATGTATAAACCGCTGTAAAAGGAACGGACGGAACGCCGTTCTTCATCTGAGATATTGACAATATACAATAAAATATGGTATCTTATAATCCGTAAAAAAATACGGGCTGTATAAGGCGGAGGACAAACAGGATCCATAACCATGTCGAAAAAGGATAAGAAGAAACGGGAAAAGTACATACGGGAAAAACAGAGAAAACGGCGCTTGCTTCGCAAGGTCGCCTTTTTTTGCGCGGCCGTCTTTTGTTTTGCAGCTCTCCCCTTTATAATTCTGTCGTCCGCATACCGTACTGCTGAAGACCGAACGGCGTCCGCAGGAGTATCCGTTGAAACTCAACCGTTGCAGTTCGGTACATACCCGCAGTCTGCGGTAGAAGACCGGGAAATCCTTGCCGCTTTGGGGAACCTGCCGCTGGACTGGACGTATTATGACGACTGCCACACCGGCGCCGGTTTCTACGGCACCATGGAACAGACGAACTGCATGAAATACGCGGACACGGAGCTTGACGGGAACCGGTACCGCGCCGTGATGATCGAACAGTACCGTCCGGATTCCGTCCTCTCCCCCGCAGTCGAAGAGGAATCCCGGCAGGACGACAACGGATTTCTTCTGAATGAGATCTGCTGGTTCCGGTTTGAGCCGATCCGGTGGATCGTTCTGGACGAAAACACCGGGCTCGTTATGAGCGAAAGCGTGCTGGACGCCATGCCGTTCAACGATTCCTATTATTGGGTGGACCGGGATTTTGACAAAGCCCCGTTTGTCGACCGGGAGCTCTCGGCGACAAAAAACCTGTTTACGCCCGCAAACCTTTACAAAACGAGCTCCGTACGCAAATGGCTGAACAACCGTTTTTATGACGAAGCGTTTACAAAAGAAGAAAAACGCGCCCTCCGGCGGGCGGGGCATCTTGCCCACGAATCCGCCGAACGGAAGAAATACGGGCTGCTGTCGTTAAGCTATGACCGCATCTTTCTTCCGTCTTTCAGAGATATCGCCAATTACAGCGGCCCGGACAAGGAGGCGGCGACGCGCCTGGTCCCCGTTACCGACTATGCCCGGTGCCGCGGCGCGTACACCTTTCTCCACGAGGGCGAGTATTACACCTGGTATTGGCTCTCCTCCCCGGGCGACGGCTGCGCAGACGTGCTCAGCGTGTCCGCCCAGATACAGATCATCAATTCCGACCGCCAGTTTTATTACGCCCATTCTTTGGGCGGGATCCGGTGCGCCGCGTTTTTTAAACCGGATGCGTTCGACCGCCCGGTTTCGGAATGACATGGGGGAAAAGACCATGAAAAACAAAAAAAAGCTTTTTCTGTTTCTTATACCTGCCCTTGTGATTGCGCTGCTTACATGCTTCGCCGTCTGCCGCCGTCTTTCCGCAGGCGGGGTACAGATCCCCGAAAAAAACCGGGAGCTTTCATACGTATGCTTCGGAAAGTACCCGCAGTCGCAGGTCAAGGATGAAAAACTGATCAAAGAGCTGGAGCGGCTCCCCCTGCGGTGGCAATCCTACGGGTATTATAACGGCGACGGCAGCCTCGGTTCCGCAGTACAGTCGGACTATATGCAGTACGCCGACGTCGCCTTTGAGGGGGAGACCTACCGCGCGGTCAGGTTTTCGGATTACCGCTCCTTCTGCTGCCACACGGACCCGGAGGGGACGTCCTGGCAGTCGGCTCTGTTTGACCTGGATACGGTCTATTGGTACCGCTTCGACCCCATCCGCTGGGTCGTGCTGAGCAAAACGGAAAACCTCCTGATGAGCGAGCTGATTTTAGATTCACAACCCTTCAACAGTATCATCTATGCAAAAAAACCGGAGTTGGGGTTTGACGCGCCTGCGTTTTATAAAGATGAAGCATTCACGATCTACGCCACGGATTATTATACAAGCGACCTCCGCGCATGGCTGAACGGCGAATTCTATGAGACCGCGTTTTCCGCCGACGAAGCGGCGCTGATCACGGAGACGGAGCTGGACAACGCGGCGTGGAGCAAACGGTATTCTGAATATGATTCCCCGGCTTCCCTTGACCGGGTGTTTCTGCTGTCCTATGCGGAAGCGACAAACCCGGCGTACGGATTTTCAAAAGCGGCGGATCAGACCGACCCCCTGCGCTCGGCGTACGCGACCGACTACGCGGTCTGCCAGGGGATCGGTACGATGCAGGACTTTGACAGGAACGGCACCGTCTGGTGGTGGCTGAGGACCGGCTGCATCAGCTCCATGATGAACCTCGGCGTCAACTTCTACGGTTCCATCCGTTTTACGCTCACCACCCCCTACACGCCGGACTGCGTCGACACCGGCGTCAGGCCCGCGATCCGGCTCAGCCGGCTTCCGTAACAACCGGATACCCCCGTTGCCTTCTCCCGCCGGCGCCGGAGAAAGAAAGGATTTTTCAATTGACGGACACGCGATCACCGTAAAAAATCCCCTGAAGACGGTTTTGAGCCGATCATTCAGGGGAATCTTTTTTATTCTTTCTTTTTTCTTTCGGCGGTTTCAGCCCGTATTTGCGCAGGATGCCCGGGTGCAGCGTGAGACAGATCACAAACCTTGCAAAATCCGACGATATCTCCTCCAGCGCTTTTACGGCGCACACAAACGGCATTTTGCTGACCCTGCGCACGACCGTAAGGACGGATTTGAACAGCAGGTCGTAATCGCGGGAATCACTGTAATCCTTGCGGAAGATCGCGTTCATCAGAAAATACGCCTGCACAACGTCAAGATCCTTTTGCGGGATATGGGAGAGCTTCTGCCGGTTCCTGAAAAAATCCATCTGCTTATAATCGTTCAGCTTGCGGAAGACCGGATATTTGCTGAAGGTCCGTACGACCTCCTGCCCGCCGGGGGTGCTGGGCACGAAAATATATTTGGCAAACGTGTTCTGGGTGGATTCCAGCCGCTGCGCCAGTTCGATGGAGTCCCGGAACTGCTCCTCGGTCTCCCCGGGAAAGCCGATGATAAAATTCGCGATGGAGATAAGCCCCGCCTTGCTGCAGGCGCGGAACGTGGATTCGATCTTATCGTACGGGATCCCCTTCGCGACCTTGGCAAGCATCTCCCGGTTGCCGCTTTCCACGCCGAAATCGATCCAGCGGCAGCCGCAGTCGTACGCGTACTGGATCGCCTGATCGCTTAAGATCCCGATCCGCGTCTGAAAGCCCCAGTGGAAGGGCAGCCCGGTATTTTTGAAAGCGTCGCTGACTTCATACAGCTCTTTATCGCTGGCAAACGCAAGTTCGTCGCCGAAATAAAACCCGTCCGCGCCGTATGTTCCCGCAAGCTCCTCTATCTCCGCCATAAAAACGTCCAACGGACGGCGGCGGCGCGTATTGCGGTGGCACATGGTATTCACGCAGAAATTGCAGTGCGCCGGGCACCCCTTGGAAAGATAGACGTAAACCAGCTTTGAACACCCGTACAGATAGGTATAATAATCCGGCACGTCCACAAGGCTGAAGTCAAGCTGCGGCAGCTCGGCAGGGTCCATGAACGCCCGGGGCGGCGTGACCGTGACTTCCCCGTTCTTCAGATACGCGATCCCCTCTACGTCGGCAAGGTCCCCGCCGCGCTCCAGCGTGCGCACCAGGTCGAGCCAGGTGGCCTCCCCTTCGCAGTAGCTGATGATATCCACCAGCCCCGTATCAAAGAAATGCTGCGTATCCCCCACGTCGCAGAACGAACCGCCCCAGACGATCGGGACGCCGGTCTTGCGGTAATACTTTGAGATCTTCACCATGCCGTCGATCGCTTTGCAGGACGGGAATGACAGCCCGACGATATCCGGCTTGAAATCGGGGTAAACGTTTTTCGGCGAGGCTTTATGGACGGAAAAATCGTGGATCTTTACGTTTACGCCGTGTTTTTCCAGATAAGAGGCAATAGAAAGAATTCCAAGCGGCAGCGAGACCGCATGGATCAGATCGCAGTGATACGGCATGATCAACAGTACATTCATTCTTTCTTTCCCTGCAAATACATATGCGTCGTTTCCCCGAATACCGCTTCCGGGAACGGGGATCCGTTCCTTTTCAGTTTTTCGTCCGAAAAACTGTACGGTTTTATGTTATCATACTATAAAATAAAAAGCAAGCGGTTTTTATCCGGCGATCGTCTGCGTTGGCCGCAGGCGTTTGCCTTCCGGGTCCCCTCGTCTGAAAAGCAAAAGCAGAAGCCTGCCGGCGCCGATCTTTCCCCGAATCGCCATGCGATCCGGTATTCGCACAAAAGGATGATGATCCGGCCTTTTATGCCCGGATCGCACCTTTTTTTCAGATCTTTTCCCAAAATGCTACCTGCCCCGGGCGGCTTCGCCGTCAGGAGCCGGCGACCATCAGCAGGCGCAGCTTATAAAAGAGATCCCGCAGCTTCCAGAAAAACCGCTGAAAAACGTTGCCTTCGGGCGCCGAGGCGGTCAGCGCGTTGGTAGTGACCGCGGTGACGCCGAGCTTATAAAAGCGCTCCGCGGTCTCCAGGTCGTCCACGGTCCACACGATCGTATCGAGCCCCGCGGCTTTGATCGCCTGCACGGCATCGTCGGGCATCCCGCAGTAAACGTCCAGCCCGTCCAGACCGTTTTCGGCCGCAAAAGCGATCGCCTGTTCAGAAACGCTGCCGCTGAACAGATAATAGACCGGCGTTTCGGGCATCAGTTCCTTCATACGCGCGCAGATCTCTCCCCCGAAGGAGATGATAACGAACATGTTTTTTTCTTCCCGCGCCGACAGGCTCGCCGCAAGGCCGTCCAACGATGCGGGGTCGGCCGAGGGCTTGATCTCGATCACGGGATGCAGGCGGTATTCTTTGCAGACGTCCAGATACTCCGTAAGGGTCGGGACCTTTGTCCCCGGGTACTGCTCCAGCCCGTTCCCGCCGTCGACCGTCAGCGCGGCGATCTCGGCGTAGGTCAGATCGGACACGTTGCCCGTACCGTTTGTGGTGCGGTCCACCGTGTCGTCGTGCATCAGGACCCATACGCCGTCGGACGTGAGCTGGATATCGCACTCCGCGCCCCAGAAATCCGATTCGCCGGCGGCGCGGTACGCGGGCAGCGTATTTTCGGGCGCGACGGCGGAATATCCCCGGTGAGCGATCATACGCATGGTACCGGCGGGGATCTTATATGATCGATAGACCGAATCCGCAAACGCCGGAACGGCAAAAATCATCACCAGAAGCAGCGCCAGGGCCGCAGAACAGATCTTTTTCATCTTCATTTTTATATTCCCCTTTTTTTCATTATACCCGAGAAACGAAAGCTCGTCAAGTCGCCGCGCGGAGGATCCGCTTTTTTACGCGCGCCTTCTCCGTTTCTCCCAATAAACCCACGGCACGGCTTAAACGATCTTTTCTTTCAGATCCAGAACAAAGCGGCTCCCCTTTCCGGGCTCACCTTCGGCGACAAGCGGGATATTCAGCAATTTTGCCGCCTCGGCGCAAAGATACAGCCCCAGCCCGCTGGAGCCCTCGTTTTCCCTGCCGTTGAGCCCCGTATATCCCTTTTCAAAGATACGCGGCAGATCCTCCGGCGCGACGCTGCCGCCGGTTGGTTTATCGAGCGCCGCAAGGAGATTGAGCAGCGAGGTCTTTCCGGATCCGGATTCGCCCATGATCGCCACGTACTCCCCTGCCTCCACGGAAAAGGTCACGCCTTTCAGCGCCTCCACACGGCTGGAGCCGAAGCGGCCCGTATAGGTCTATTTTAGGTCTTTGACTTCAAGGATCGGCAGGATCGTTCCCTCCTGTTTCATTGATCACGTACATGATACCGGAACAGGGCCGTTTTCGCCATCGAATCGGGTGACAACGGTGTGACATTTTTGTAAGGCGGGCCGCTTTTCTGCCGGACGGCTGAAAACGGGAGACGAAGAACTGCAAAGCGGCGCGCTTTTTTTGCCGGTTTAACTATATCTTTCTTTTCTGTTTTTGTCAAGCAGACCATAAACAAAAACAGTATCGGTTTTCCTTTTACCGCCGCGCGGCAGGAGCCGGACGGCAGAAGGTCCCCGGGACCTGCTGACAGGTTCAGCGTGACCATGCAGTTTTACAGTTTTGATACGATCCTTTACTTTTTTTCATGGATGTGCTATGATGATCCCTGCAAAACAAAAGCGGGGCAACAAGAGCGCCCCGCAAGAATCCTGCAGAGAGGAGACCGCAGACCATGAAAACCATTATGACCCGTTCATTTCCGCTGCCGTTCCTGCGCCGGGTTCGCAAAGGGCTGGCGCCGCACAAAGCGCTCGGGCTGTGCCTGACGCTGGCCGCCGCCGTCTGCGGACTGCTGACGGCGCGCCTGCCTGCCGCCGCACAGAATGAAAGCGCTCTGCTGCCGCTGGAGCCCAGCTACTGCACCCCCATCGGGACCTGGTACGAGTATCCGGCAGGGGAAGCACCCGCCGATCCGCTGTATCTGACGGACGGCATGCGCATCTTTTACGATCAGACCGGCGTACAGCCGTATCTGGTCCTCACCGATTCCGTCGGCGCGTTTCTTGAGACAGAGGCCGCCGCAGACGGCGCCGGGGCGCTGACCGCCGACGAGGCCGTTGCCGAAGTCTTTACCGGCGACGGCAGCACGCTGACGGAGGAAGCGCTGCAAAACGCGCTGACAGACAAATATCAGCGCCTGTTCGGGACAGACGGCGGCCATCTGCTCGTCCTGCTGGTCCGGGAAGCGCTGCCCGAAAGGATCGGCGACGAAATCGCGTGGGATGAAAGCATCCTGCTGGACGAAGAGATCACCGTTGTGCTGTCCGATGAAGATGCGTTTGCAGACGAGACCGAAGCCGACGCCGCAGGCAAAGCCGACGCCGACGCCGAAGAAGAGACCGGCGAAGCGGCAGCCGGGGAGGCAGCCGAGCCCTGCTGGGTGTACTACTGCGTCGGCCGCGGGGCATACGCCTTCGGTATGAACGAAACCGCCTGCGCCCTGCTGACGGAAGACATCCGGAACGAATGCTTATATTCGACGGAGGACCTTTCCGTACAGCTTTCGATCGCCTTTGAGTGCGGCGCCGGCGACATCATGTCGATGCCTTACGAAAACGACGAAGGCTATGAAGACGACGACGCGTATTGGGCGATCATTGATCAGAAGTCCTACGATTCTTCCGATTCGTTTGAAGAGATCGCCGCCGGGCTCGTACCGTTCTTTATCGCCCTTCTTGCCATCGGCATCCGCGTGTACAAAAAGATGGGGGAGGAAAAAACCGATAACAGAAAAACGCCCGCAAAACCCCTGACGGTCAAAACCGACGCCGTAAAACCGCCGGCCGTACAGCAGGAGGACCGCAGGCTGCACTATCCCATCACTTGCCCCGGCTGCAACGCGACCGCCTATCCAAACAAGGACGGCACCTGCCAGTACTGCGGCAGAGCGCTGGTGTAAGCGCGGCAGAACCGATCTGTCGTCAGCGACGCATAACCCCTGAAAAACAAATCGTGTTCCGGCGCCGGATTTCCCGACGCCGGTTTTGTTTTGCGTAAAAAAGCGGCAGGCGCAATTAAACCGCGTCTGCCTTCGGTTTTTTTGTTTTTTGTCAAATGACAGGTTCCTTCAGGCTGAAAATATCCTGCGCCTTTATAAAATCCACCGCCTGCCGCATCAGGGTATCCTGCAGGCCCTCTTTTGTAAATACGGCGGGGTCGTCGGGGAAATTATGCTCCAAAAACCCGTGTTCGGCTTTTTCGTATTCTTTGTACACGGCGTTCACGCCTGCTTCTTTCAGCTTTCGGGCGTAAAGCTCCCCCTGCGGCAGCAGCGCGTCCCCCGCGCCGCAGGTAATGATAATCGCGTCGGCAAGACCTTTCAGATCGTTTGGGGACGCGTTTGCGGGTGAGAGCAAAACGCTGTCCTTCGGCATTTTTTCAAAAAAGATCTGATCCGCCAGGTGGTTGATGACCTTTGCTTTGAAGCCGGAAAGGTTTACGTAGCTCGCGAGATCAAACCCCACGTAATTCAAAAACGGGTAACACAGGACCTGCTTTGTGAGCCGGATGTTCCGCTCCCGCAGCAGCATCGCGGCGCCTGCGCTGATATGCCCGCCGGCGGAATACCCGGCGAGCGCCGCGCGGTCCGGCAGGATGCGGAAGCCGTCGGCATGGGAAAGAAAATACGCGATCACGTCCGCCACCTCCGTCTGCTGGTACGGGAACGGGCAGCTGTCCAGCAGGCGGTAATCGATATTGACCACCGCGCAGCCCAGATGGTTCGCAAGATACTGCGACTGCAGGTCGAGCCCCTCCGAATCCCCGAAGATCCAGGAGCCGCCGTGGACGTTGAACAGCACCGGCAGCAGGGGTTTATCCTCTTCCGGCCGGTACAGCCGGACGTGTACGGCGGGCAATTTCGCGCGCGGCACGTAGAGCTCCATGCCGAGATACGGGCCGGGGTTATGCTCCTTTTTGCGCCGCTTTTCCAAAAACAGATGGACGGGATACAGATATTTTTTCATGCGTTTTTCTCCTTCGGGATACGATCCGTTTTACAAAGCATAAAATCAGCCTGCCGGAACTGCGCCGCAGGCTGACGAAGCATCATTTATAAAACACAGTTCAAAAAGTCTTTGGTCCGCGCCTCTCTCGGAGAATCGAACACCTGTGCGGGCGGCCCTTCCTCCACGATCAGCCCGTCCGCCATAAAGATGACCCGGTCGGAGACCTCACGGGCAAAGCCCATTTCGTGCGTGACGACCACCATGGTCATGCCTTCCGCCGCCAGCTCCTTCATAACGGCAAGCACCTCGCCCACCATTTCGGGGTCCAGCGCGGACGTCGGCTCGTCAATGTGTTTTCCTCCGTTTTCTTTTTGTTGTTTTCGTTTTGGTCTGGGCCAATAAAAAAACACTTTCTATTATGCCATCTATCCGGATAATTGTCAAGCATTATCACCAATGCTTTCCGTCTGCGCGGTTTTTAAACAAAACAAGGCGGTTTAGAAAAAAACTGCCCGGTTCTTTCTTGTGGTTTCTTCCGGTTTGTTGTATAATGGCTGCAGACAACAGACTTTCTGAAAGGAAATCATATTATGACACAGCAGGAGATCTTTGATTTTATCGATTCCCGGAAAACGGCGTTCATCGCATCCGTTGATGAAGACGGTTTTCCGAATATCAAAGCGATGCTCTCTCCGCGGGAGAGAGACGGCGGGACCCTTTACTTCACGACGAACACCTCTTCCATGCGTGTAAAACAGTACCTGAACGACCCGAAAGCGTCGGTCTATTTCTACCACCGGGGCAGGTTCCGTTACACCGGCGTGATGCTGAAGGGAACAATGCGCGTACTGACGGATCAGGCGACGAAAGACCGGATCTGGCGGGCAGGCGATACCATGTTTTATAAAAAAGGCGTGACCGACCCCGATTATTGCGTGCTGCAGTTTATTGCTCAGAGCGGTCGCTATTATCAGGATCTGAAAACGGAAAGCTTCGTATTCTGAGCTTAGCGTTTAAAAAGGAGATGTGACCCATGGCAGAGATCATCATGACCAAGCCCAGCAGCAGCGGGATCGCGCTGGGGGGCATCGGCGCAGGCAGCGTAGAGCTCATGCCCGACGGCGAATTCCACTACTGGCAGATCGCGAACCCGCCGCGGCTGACAAAGGTTTGCTGGGAGAATAAGGCCGACGACGGCGAGGGCAGCACGGGCGCGCTGTCGTTCTGGGTGCGGACCAAACAGGCGGGCAGGCGGCCCGTCGTGCGGAAGCTCGGCATGCGGACCGAACCGGACGATTTCACCTACCGCCTGTTCCCCTGGAACAAACCGGTCGAACGGATCCGTTTCGACGGGCGGTTCCCCGTTTGCGAGCTTCATTACGAGGACGCGGCGCTGCCCTGCCGGCTGACGGGGCGCGCAGCAGCGCCGTTCGTGCCGCATCAGACGGACGTTGCCGCAACGCCCGGGTTTTATATGGATTTTGAAATCGGAAACCCGGGGGACGAACCGCTGACGGTAAGCCTGCTCGGTACCCTCGTGCCGGATTTCTGCAACAACGGCGGGTGCCGGAACGATCTTACCACAGACGGGGAAAGCGTCAGCGTCACCATGCGCCCGGCGCAGCAGACCGATGCGCCGAACTGCGGCGAAACGTGCCTGAGCATCGGCGGTGACGGCGAAAAAAGCTACGTTGCGGGAGAGTTCCGGCGCTTTATAAGGGAATATATCTTCGACGACGACAATTACGGCGTCAGCCAGGAATCCGTGCTGTTCGGCTTCCGTGAAACGGGAGATCTGCCGAACAGCGGCGCAGGGACGCTGCCGCCGGAGATCCCCGAAGATCCGTTTGCGCTGTCCGACGAAGCGCTTTCAGGGCTTTTCAGCGCCTATATCAGATACCCCTTTGCCGCGTCCGTTTTAAACCGCATCCGCGATCTGAGCCCCGCGTTCCCTGAAAACCGGGAGGAACGGGCGACGTTTATCAAAAGCCTGCGCGGGCAGGACCGCCTGCATATCCTGTACCCCGAAGAGTTCGGCGCGGCTGCCCTTTGCAGCACGGTGCAGCTGGCCCCGGGGGAGAAAAAAACCGTGCGCTTTATCCTGACGTGGTATTTCCCGAACCACTATACGGAAGACGGGCGGCGGCTCGGGCATTACTATGAAAACCTGTTTGACGGCGCCGCGCAGGCAAACGCCTTTTTGCGGGACCGGCCGGAGGTTTTTGACAAAGCCGCCGCTTTCGCACGGCTTCTGTACGATACGGACCTGCCCGCGGTGTATCCGGACTGCTGGAGCGGGCACCTGAGCACGATCGTCAAGTGTTCCTGGTATCTGAAAGACGGCAAGTTCGGCCTGTGGGAGGGGCTGGGGTTCTGCGGCTTCCACACGACGGACATCACCTACCACGCGTCGTTCGGCCTGCTGGCCCTGTTTCCGGATCTGCAGCTGGGGCAGATGCGCATGGGCGCCGCCTTCCAGCGGGAGGACGGGCGCGTGCATCACTTCTTCACGCCGGATCTGGACCACGTGGGCAGCGGGTATGAACGCGTGGATATGAACAACCAGTTCGTACTGATGGTGCTTCGCGACTACCTGTATACCGGCGACGCCGGGTACCTCAAAGACATGTGGCCGCACGTGGTAAGCGCCGTGGATTCCATCGGCGCCCTCGACAGCGACGGCGACGGCCTTCCCGACCGGGATACGAAGCGAAACACCTACGACGCCTGGAATTTTTCCGGTACGCCGGTATATATCTCTCTTTTGTGGCTTGCCGCGCTGAAGGCCGCCGCCCGTATGGCTGACGAAACGGGCGACCCCGCGCGCGCCGAAGCGTGGAGGCGCCTGCTTGAAAAAGGCCTTGCCTCCCTTGAAAACAGACTGTGGAACAGCGAGTACTACGACCTGTGGCGCGCCGGTACGGAAAAGGACGAGACCCTGATGACCGACCAGCTCGACGGCGAATGGTTCCTGCGGGCGGCCGGGATCGGGGGCAACCTGTGCGACGAGCGGATCCGGGCGGTCATGCGAGTCATCCTTGAAAGGAACTTCGACCCGGACGGCGGCCTTATAAACGCCTCCTGCCCCGAGGGGCGGCATACCACGCGGTATTCCCACAAAAACTGCCAGGTCGAAGCGACCTGGACGGGCATCGGCTACGCGATGGCCGCGCTGTGCCTGCGCGTCGGCATGCGCGAAGACGCCGACGCCCTCGTCACGGCCATCCGCGACAACCAGGCCCGGTTCGGCGCCCTGTGGGACCACTGGGAGTGCGGGCACCACTACACCCGCCCCATGTCGAGCTGGACCACGCTGACCGCCGCCCTGGGCCTGCAGGTCGACGCAGCAAAACGGACCATCCGGCTGCAGCCTGCCGCCCAGAACGTCACGCTGCCGCTGTGCCTGCCCGGCGTACTGGGTACGGTCACGGCCAGAAACGGCGAAGTATCTATCCGCGTCGCCGAGGGCAGCCTGGAGGGCTGGACCGTCCTGACCGGGGAGGCGGCCGACTGAGGTCAGAGGGCCGAAAGCGAAAAATCCCGCCTGCCTGTAAAGTGTAAAATCCCGCCGGCCCGGCTTGCTTTTTTCCGCCCGTATGGGTATAATAAAAAAGGCCGGGCATCCGGCGCACAAACGAAAGGAGACATTAGTGTGAAAAATCAGAAGAAAGGAACGATTCGGGCATAAAGTGTGATATTTCATCCCACTCTGTGCGAATTCTGAATCGCATGGCGATTTTTATGGTCAAAACCGTTTTTCTGCGCGCGATCGCTTTGATCGTCGCCGTTTCCATGCTCATTCTTTTTGCGCCGGGCGTCTGCGACTCGGCCCCATACGACGTGAAAGAGCCGGAGAACTGCCGGCTGAGCCTGACGGTATTTTCGGACGTGCACGTGGAGGGGAACAACTACCCGCGCGACAGGGTGTTCGCGGACAGCTTAAAGGACCTTTCAAAGAACGTGCACGGCAGCGACGCGTATCTGTTTTTGGGCGACAGCACCATGAACGGCCAGAATATCGAAAACCTGATCTTTCACGGCCTGTGCTCCATATACCTGAAGGACCGAAAGGTCATTCCCGTGCCGGGCAACCACGACTTCGGCAACGGCGAGGGCAATTTTGAAAGGATACAGAATCGCTGGTACGGGTACACCAAAGCGTTTTTCGGCCTGGATCTCAAAACACCCTATTACAGCGAGATCGTGAACGGCTTCTGGTTTATCGTGCTTGCCAACGAGCAGCAGAACATCGACTGCATGCACATGAGCGAGGCGCAGTATGAATGGCTCGCGGACACGCTTGAGAAGGCGGCCGAAAGCGGGCTGCCCGTATTCGTGCTGGCCCACTACCCGCCCGGGATGTCGAGCCCCATCGACCCCGATTCACACTACGACCTGCGGCGGATGCTGGCGGAATACAACCGGGAGACCGACGTCTTTTATCTGTGCGGCCACCTGCACGCCGACCCCGGCGATTACTCCTTCCATACGTGGAACGCCTTTCCGGATACGTATCTGCCGTCGCTTACCAAGCTGACGGAGGACGGCGAGATCTACGAGGGCTCCGGCTTCGGCGAGGTCGTGGAAGTGTATCCGGACCGGGTGGTGTTCCGTATGCGCAACTTCTATTACGGCGAGTGGGCGCAGCAGAACGGCGAACCGTTTGAACGGGAATTCTTTTTGAAAAACCCCATCCGGTAACGGCGCCGCACGGCTGATAAAAAACCGGATCCCGCTGAAAAAAACGGGACCGGCACTAATAATAGAAAAAGCAGAAAACCTGCGCGGATACGAAAGCAACGGGAGTCGGACCGAAACCGGTCCGGCTCCCCTTTTTCTTGTCTTTACGCCTTTTGGAATTTTGCCTTGAAGCCGTCAAAGCCTTCTTTGAGCTCGGCGCGTTTCTCCTCGATCTTTTGCTTGTGATCGGCTTTTTTCGCCGCGCGCATCTCCTTGCGCGCCTGCGCCTCCAGCTGTTTCCGGAGAGCCTCGGCCTCTTCGATCTCGGCAGCGATCTCCGCGGCGTCGAAGGAAACGACGGCCGTATCATATTTTTCAAACGCTTTTTCAAATAATGATACGCCCGGGATGTAAAGGTCTTATTCTGTGATGATCCTCTTGATTTCTGTGTAACAGAAAACGCAGACGGTCAACAGCATTTATCCGCCCTGTGAAGGCGCCGGTTCTCAGTTATGTTGTTTCCGTTCCCGCAAACTGTTTATTGTAAAACCGCTTTTCATTTGGTAAGATATATCTGCCGGCAACAAATAGGAAGGAGCATTATGTATGGAAATCGGAAAAAGAATCAGACAGATGAGAACGAACAAAGGCGTAACGCAGGAAGAACTTGCAAATGCGCTGAACGTGTCGAATCAGGCTGTATCCCGCTGGGAAACCGGCATTACAATGCCGGATATCAACCTGCTCCCGTCGATCGCGCTGTTTTTCGGCGTCACCATCGACGAAATATTCAACCCGACACCGGAGGAAAAACTCGAACGCCTTCGCCGCAGATTCTATTACACGGAGGATTATCTGTCAGACGATGAATTCAGATCGGCGCTCAGCTTTCTGAAAGAACAGGAAGGCGTGTATGACGATACGGCAGACGTCTGGCACCTTCTTGCGCAGTTATATCTGAACAGGATAGAAAGGGATAAAAAGATCGTCGGCAAATACGCCAAAAAAGCCATGCGGCTTGACGCGGATAAGTCTTTTTGCGTGCGTTTTCTGGTGGACACCGAACACGCCGTTTACACGGACTGGGATACCGCCAACCACAGCAAAACCATTTCGTTCCTGAAAGAGATGGTTTCGCGCTTCCCGGATGAAATGAGATATTACTGCGCCATTATCTATAACCTGATCGCGGACCGCAGAGTAAAGGAAGCGGAAGAATATATTGCCGAATTCGAAAGACGGTTTGCTGACAAAGAGGAATGGGTGCCGATCTTCCGCGCCAAACTGGCGCTTGCGGATTTCAGGAAAGACGACGCCATAGCCATTATCGAAGAAACGTACCGTTTATATCCCGACGACGAGGGGACCGTATTTGACATTGCCGGTTTCTACGGGGAGATCTGCGAATATGAAAAGGCAATTGAATTCTATCAAAAATCCTATGATCTGCAGGAAAGCCCGAGGACGTACGATGCGCTGGTCGGCATCGCAAGAACGTATGAAATCATGTGCCGGTATGACGAAGCGGTCGAAGCATGGGAAAAAGTGAAAGAAAACATTGAAAAAGAATGGGGCATTGACGAAGGCACACAGATCGAAAATGCTGACGGGGAAATAAAAAGGATCCGCGGGCTGATGTGAGCGCAAACAGAAGGAGCACGGGCTTATGCAATGCCCGAAACCGGTTCGGTTTTCCGTCAAATAAAGGGATACCCGGAGTATGGGATTTTTTCCACGCTCCGGGTATTTTTCTTTACGGAGTATTTCGTTCGAAAAACCGGAATTCATCAAGGTATACTGCTTTTTCAATAAGCCCGATAACCAACAGCCATATCAAAACTATAATGTTACATGTGACTTATAAAATCAATGTCTCTTGTCTGCTCGTATCAGTCTTGTATTTCTACGGTTTTTACACTCGTCTGCGTTATACGGGAATCCGATAATATGCAAAACTGCAATAGAGAAATCGCGGCTGATGCCGCGGTGAAATCAAAATCTTGGCTTTTGGTGAAATCGTTCGGCTTCGCCGCACGGTGAAATAAGAACCCGACCCGCCAACCAAATCAAAGATTTGAGGCGGGTACCCCGGAACCTTGTTACTCGCATTGCTCGTAATGAAATCCGTCCGTCACCCCGCGCAGCGGGATTTCACCCCAAAGGGATTTCACCGCCGCAGGCGATTTCACCCGTCCGACAGGACGGATTTCGTTGAAAAAACCTCGTCTTTCGACGAGGTTTTTCATGGTGCCTCAGTCCTTTTTTTGAACCCCAAACGCTCTTGTTTACTCTTCTTCTTTCAAGTGGACGTTCCAACCTGTGTCGATTTTCTTTTTCACCTTACCCATCGTTTCCTCATCCAGGGCAGGCCAATCAATAACGGTGCTTGCCTTGTTGGTTACAAGATGGGCTTTTTCGGCGCACAGAGCAAGCGGCGTATCGGCAAGGGAGTCAGAATAGAAATTCTCGATCAGCGGGAAACCGTGGTCAAAGATGTATTTGGCTTTTTCTTTTGCATACATGAGATTATTCAGGAACACCCCGTATTCACGGTCGTATTCCGACGCCATGAAATGCACGCCAAGCCGCTTTGCGATAGGTTCAATGATACATGAAGGCGACGCGCTGATGATCAGATCGTCCGGCCTTTTTTGCGCGAGGTACCATGATGCGATCCTCTTCTCGTTTTTATCCCAATACCGTTCGATCTGCACGTCGAAATCATCGATCAAAGTCAGATAACTGAAGAACTTGCGCTGCTTCAGATACTCCGGTATTTTTCCCATCTTGTTCAAAACCGTGATTCCGATCACCTTCGGAAAAAACGTGAACCAGAGCTTTGGATGATGGTTCATACACCAGATACAAAACCCGATGGCACAGTCTGAAGGAAAAATCGTTCCGTCAAAATCATATACGTTCATTTCGTCTTACCCTCTTCTTTTCATTCGACTGTCAAAATGTCGGAATGATAGTTTTTAGGCAACACTGCATAATTCCGGTGTGCGGATTGCGCAGTAGATTTTTTCGTCAGATTGTACAGATTTGACGCCGTCAACCTGGCGGTTGGCAAGGAAAATCTGTGCAGGATGACGGAATAAAGATCAAGCAAGGCGTGCGCCGCGAATTG
>JAFRNP010000174.1 GCA_017430145.1 Clostridia bacterium | reverse complement strand
GGATTGCGCAGTAGATTTTTTCGTCAGATTGTACAGATTTGACGCCGTCAACCTGGCGGTTGGCAAGGAAAATCTGTGCAGGATGACGGAATAAAGATCAAGCAAGGCGTGCGCCGCGAATTGTGCGGTGTTGCCTTAATGCGCCTTGAACGTCGTCCCCGTGGGTTTCCCTTCGAGGATATCGTACAGGATGTCCGGGTCGCGCCCGTTGGCGATGACCATATCGCAGCCGGCGGCGGTGGCGATCTTTGCCGCTTCAAGCTTCGTGATCATGCCGCCGGTGCCGCCGGCGGTGCCTGCGCCCCCTGCCAGCGCCTCGATCTCGGGCGTGATCTCGTCCACCTGCCGCAGCAGCACGGCCGTCGGGTCCTTGCGCGGGTCGGCGGTGAACAGCCCGTCGATGTCTGTGAGCAAAATCAGCAGGTCGGCGCGTACGCTCTTCGCCACTCTTGCCGCCAGCGTGTCGTTGTCGCCGATGGACAGCTCCTGTGTGGCGGTGGAGTCGTTTTCGTTGATGATCGGAAGCACGTCCAGCGCAATGAGCCGTTCCATGGTGGCGGTCAGGTTTCTGAGCTGGGTAAAATCGTTGAAGTTTGCCGCCGTTAAAAGGATCTGGGCGACGGTGTGGTTATATTCGCCGAAATATTTGTCGTAGGTGTACATCAGCTCGCACTGGCCGATGGCAGCCAGCGCCTGCTTCATCGTGATGTCGTCGGCGTTTCCGTCCGCGCCGGCTTTGCCTCTGCCCATGGCGACGGCGCCGGAGGAGACCAGAAGCACCTCGTAGCCGGCGTTTTTGATGTCGCTGACGACTTTGCAGAATTTTTCGATGTGCCGGATGTTCGGGTGCCCGGTGGGGTAGGCGAGGGTCGAGGTTCCGATTTTTATGACGAGACGCATTTAATAACCCTTTGTTCCTTTCAGAGATTCGTCGTTTTCGATCCAGTCGGATACGGGGATCACGCGGAAGCGGTCCCGGTCGTCGCGGATCACGACCTCCTTGATGCCGGCGTTGATGACCATGCGCTTGCACATGGAGCAGCAGCAGGAGTTGGCCACGTAGCTGCCGTCGTTTTCGATGCCGGTCAGGTAGAGCGTGGAATCGATCATTTTGTCGCGGGAGGCGCTGATGATCGCGTTTGCCTCCGCATGGACGCTGCGGCACAGCTCGTACCGCTCGCCGCGGGGGATGTTCATCTGCTGCCGGATGCAGTAGCCCATATCGGAACAGTTCTTTCTGCCGCGGGGCGCCCCCACGTAACCGGTGGAGATGACCTCGTCGTTTTTCACGATCACGGCGCCGTACAGGCGTCTGAGGCAGGTCCCGCGTTTGGATACCATTTCGGCAAGGTCCAGATAGTAGTTGCGCTTATCTCTTCTTTCCATGTCTTTTTCCTTTTTCCTCTTCCGCTCTGCCGAGCAGGTCATATTCGTTGACGCCTATGATCTCCACGTTGCAGAATCCGCCGATCGCAAGCTCCCGGTCCGACGTAAAGGTGATCGCGGAATCGATCTCGGGCGCATCCATCCACGTGCGGCCGGTGTAGGCGTCCGTATAGCCGTCGTAGTCTTCCACGACGCACTGTACGACCTTGCCCACCAGCGCCTGCTGTTTTTTGCTGAAGATCTCATATTGCTGTTCCATCAGCACTTCGCCTCTGTGGGCGGCAAGCTCACCGTCGACCTGCGGCTCCATCTTTTCGGCAGGGGTGCCCTCCTCCGGAGAGAACGCGAAACAGCCGAGCCGGTCAAAGCCGATCTCCTCCACGAATTCACAGAGCTCTGTAAAGGCTTCCTCGTCCTCTCCCGGGAACCCCGTGATAAAGGTCGTGCGCAGCACGCATTCCGGCATGTATTCCCGGATCTTTGCGATCAGCGCGGTCAGGCTCTCCCGGTCGCCGGTGCGGTTCATGGCGGCAAGGATCCTTCCGTCGGCGTGCTGCAGCGGCAGATCGATGTAGGGCAGCACCTTTTCGCTGTGCGCCATCGTATCCAGAAGCTCGTCGGTGATCCGGTCCGGGTAGCAGTAGAGCAGTCGGATCCACTCGATCCCGTCGATCACGTCCAGTTCCCGCAAAAGGTCGGGCAGCATGAGCTTTCCGTACAGGTCGAGCCCGTAGCGGGTGGTATCCTGCGCGATGACGATCAGTTCCCTGACGCCTGCGGCGGCGAGCGCCTTTGCCTCGTCGATGATATCCTCCATCTCCCGGCTGCGGAAGGGTCCCCGGATCGAAGGGATCGCACAGTAGGAGCAGCAGTTGGAACAGCCGTCTGATATTTTCAGGTAGGCCCAGTGTTCGGGCGTCGTCAGGATCCGTTCGCCCGACAGGGGCAGCGCGGTCTTGTCCGGAAAGCTGCGCGTCGCCTCTCCCGCAAACACGTTGTCCACAAACGGGACGATGTCGCCGTTGACGCCGAGGCCTGCCACGGCGTCCACCTCCGGGATCTCCTTTAAGATCTCTTCCTTATAACGCTCCGCCATACAGCCGATCACAATGATCTTGCCGACGTCCCCGTCCTCCTTGTACTGCGCCATTTCAAGGATGTTGTCGATCGCCTCCTGCTTTGCGGCCTCGATAAAGCCGCAGGTGTTGATGATCACCGCGTCCGCGCCCATGGGCGTGTCGATCAGCGTATACCCGGCGTCCGCCAGCTTTTTGAGCATCAGCTCCGAATCCACCTGGTTTTTCGGGCAGCCGAGTGAAATGAACCCGATCTTTTTTGCCATTTTTGTGTCTCCCTTATTCGTAATCTTCATCCGAAAAACGGACGACCTGCCGGATCTCCGACGGGGTGTACCCGGCGCCGAGCAGCCGGCGCATGAGCCGGTCCGCCTCTTTTTTCGTCAGCGTCGGGGGCAGGTGCATTTTATTTATTAGATTTATTATAGCCGAATCGTTGTCGATTTCAAGTGTTTCTATGGCGTTTTGCGCGATTTTTTTCGGGACCCCCCGCGTCAGCAGCTCCTGCTCGATCCTGCGGGGGGCGTAAAACTTGCGTTCATAGACCTCCCGCGCGTAGCTTTCGGCAAACGAAGCGTCGTTGACGAGCCCCGCCTGCCTGCAGCGCTCCAGCGCGTAGGCGGTCGCCGCCTTGCCGTGCCGCTCGAGCAGTTTGCGTTCCAGCTCTTTTTCGGAATGCGCCCGCATGGAGAGCAGCCGCAGCGCTTTTTCGTAGGCGGCGTTTTGTTCGGCGGTTTCGTGCAGTCCGGCAAGCGTTTCTTCGTCAACGTCGTCCCCTTCGTGCAGTCCACAACCGTACCAAATCAAACGATGGACGGTGAAACGATATTCACCGTCCGCGTAGACCTGGATTTTTCCGTTTTTTCCTTCTTTGCCGAGATCTCCATCAATCGGCGGCAATGTCGATCTTCAGGCGCGGCATTCTGCCGCCGGCGGGCGCGTCGGGGATCGGCGGCATCCCGTCGTCATCGTCGTCTGCGGGGATCGGGCCTGTGGGCTCGCCGGCGGGACGTGTGAACATGCTGCTGGCGCGGACCTTTGCCTCGATCTCTTCGGCAAGCGCGGGGTTGTCCGTCAGATACTGCACGACCTTCTCCCTGCCCTGGCCCAGACGCTGCTCGCCGTAGGAGAACCAGGCGCCGCTTTTATGGATGATATCGAGGTCGGCGGCAATGTCCACCAGCTCGCCGATCTTTGAAATGCCCTGTCCGTAGATGATATCGAACATCGCCTCGCGGAAGGGCGGCGCGACCTTGTTTTTGACGATCTTCGCACGGGTGCGGGACCCGATGAATTCCTTGTCCGCGCCCTTGATCTGCTCCACCTTGCGTACGTCGATACGCATGGAGGCGTAAAACTTCAGCGCCCGGCCGCCGGTGGTCACCTCGGGGTTGCCGTACATGACGCCGACCTTTTCACGCAGCTGGTTGATAAAGATCACGATGCAGTTGGAACGCGAGATCGCGCCGGCAAGCTTGCGCAGCGCCTGAGACATGAGCCGCGCGTGCAGGCCCACGTGGCTGTCGCCCATATCGCCCTCGATCTCCGCTTTCGGCACCAGCGCCGCCACGGAGTCGATAACGATCACGTCCAGCGCGCCGGAACGGGTCAGATACTCGGCGATCTCCAGCGCCTGCTCGCCGTTGTCGGGCTGTGCCACCAAAAGGGAATCGATGTCCACGCCGAGGTTCGCGGCGTATTTCGGGTCCAGCGCGTGCTCCGCGTCGATAAACGCGGCGTCGCCGCCGAGCTTTTGCGCTTCGGCAACCACGTGCAGCGCCAGCGTGGTTTTACCGGAGGATTCCGGCCCGTAGATCTCGATGATCCTGCCTCTGGGCAGCCCGCCGATGCCGGTCGCAGCGTCCAGCGCGATGGAGCCGGTGGAGATCGCGGCGACGTTAAACGCCTGATTCTGTCCCAGCCGCATGATCGCGCCCTTGCCGAACTGCTTTTCGATCTGGGTCAGCGCCGTCTCCAGCGCCTTCTGCTTGCTCTGCTCCGGCGACAGATTATCATCCTTGCCCTTTTTCTTTTCTGCCATAATGGTCAACTACCTCCGATAAAACATTTGTTCTGTTCATTTGAATCTATTATATAATACTCCGTAAAAAAATGCAAGAGAAAAATAAACTTTTTTCTCGCTTTTTCAAAATGAATATGATACAATGCTTAGATGAAAGATACAAAGTTAAAAAGTATAAAAGTTACAAATTCGGAACGCCGCGCGGCGCGGCGTTAATTATAGAAGGCTTACGCTCCGCACAAAACCACATCTAATCGGGTGCGGGTCGGTGCGCCGTGCTGCAGAGTAGATGGGAAGATCTTCCCCCTAAATATTCAGGCTCATTGTTCTGATAGCTCTTTTATATCAGAGTTCTTTTTAAGTCGAAAAGATGCGTTAAGGCAACACCGCACAATTCGCGGCGCACGCCTTGCTTGATCTTTATTCCGTCATCCTGCACAGATTTTCCTTGCCAACCGCCAGGTTGACGGCGTCAAATCTGTACAATCTGACGAAAAAATCTACTGCGCAATCC